>SCQL01000031.1:0-300000 GCA_004299235.1 bacterium | reverse complement strand
TCGCGCCTGCCCGGGAATCGCGATTTCGTCATGCGTGCGCCATGGCCGCAGCCGCAAGACACGTTGGTCGACCCGGCGGCGGAGGACTCCTTCGGCCAGGTGATGCGCATCGTCGAGGAGGTGCGCGGCCACCGGCAGGGGGCCGGCGCCCCGCCCCGCGGAGGGAAGCTGCAGCTCGATGGTGCGGATCGAACGATCGCCGGCCTGGTGGCGAGGCTGGCCTGGGTGGACCTGGTCGAGGCGCTGGACGAGGGCACGCCGCTGGGCGCGGTGGCCGGCCGGGTGAGCTTCCCCGCGGGCACGGGCGACAGCCGCCGCCAGGCCGAGCTCAGAAGGCTCCGATCGGAGCTCGAGAAGACGGGAACCAAGCTGGCCAACCCCGACCTGCTGGCCAAGGCCCCGGCCGAGATCGTCAAGAAGCTGGAGGAGCGCGCGGCCGAACTTCGGGCCGCAATCGACCGCCTAGAGTAGACGGGCGCATGCCGCCAATCGCCCTACTCGCGCCCATTCTCCTGCCGCTCATCGCCGCGGCCGTGACCGCCGCATGCGGCCTGATCAATGTCAGGCCGGGCCGGATGATGGCCGGCATCGGGGCCTGGAGCGCGGTGCTGGCGCTTCTCATCCTGTGGCTGCCCGTGCGTGCGACCCAGGAGCTGAACCTGGGGCCCCTGGGCTTCGGGACCGCGCTCGCGCTTCGAATCGACGCCGTCGCATTCGCCTTTGGGCTCATCGTCCTGGCGCCCGCCGCCATCCTGCTGACCCTGCAACCCCGAACCTGGCAGGAGTCGACCGTCGCGGCGCTCGGCGTCGCGGCGGCGATGGCGGCGATCGAAGCGGGCGGTGTCGTCCTGACGGCGATCGCCGGCGGCACCGCGGCGACCTTGGCGGTCGTGCAGCTGGATACCGAGGACATCCGCGCACCCCGACCCCCCTGGGGCATGCTGCTCGCCGCGTGGCTGGCCCTGAGCTGGGCCGGCGTCATCCTGCAGGTGCGTGGAGGCACCGCGGCCTACGCCGCCATCCCGGTCTCGTCCATGACCGTTCCGGTTTTCTCCCTCGTCGCGGTGGCCGCCCTGATGGCATCGGGCCTGTTCCCGTGGCGCTCATGGCCGGCGCAGCTGTGGTCGCGACCCTCGCTTCGCGCCGCCGGCATGACCGTGGCGACGCTGTATCCGCTGGGCCTGTACCTGCTGGTCCGCGCGTACGAGATGGGGGGCGGCCGGTATCCGCAGCCGCTTCTCAACGCCGGCCTCGCACTGCTCGGCATGCTGGTCGCGCTCGGTGCGGCAGCGCGAGCCCAAGCGGCGGCGACCCGGCGCGAGTTCTTCGGCGAGGTGATCCCGGGACTCGGCGGCTTCGCTCTGATGACCATCGCGCTCGGCACCCCGCTCGGCCTGGTGGCGGGCCTCATCACCCTCGCGACCGCCGGCGCGTTGACCGCCTGCCTGTCATTGCTCCCCGACCGCGCGGGACCCGCATCGCTGATCACGATCGCGGCCGCCGTCGGGCTGCCGCCAGGTCTGACGTTCGGAGCGCGCGTCATCGGCATCGAGGCGACCTTCGAAGGCGGAGACTTCATCGGCCTCATCGGCATCGCCGGCGCGGCCGCCTGGGTCGTCTGGATGGTGGCGGCCGCGCGCGCGGTCGGCCTGCCGGCAGGCCGTGGGCATGCGGCGAGGGAGACGCATCCCCGCGTGGCGATGGCCATCGCCGCTCTGACCCTGGTCGCCGGTCCCGCACTCGCGGCGCTCCAGTCGGTGTTCGCGAACCCGGCGCAGGCGAACGTCATGCCGCTGGCCGGCGCTCTGAGCGGAAGTCTCACGTCGGTGGTGACCGTCTCCACCGTCCTCCCGGCGCTGACGCTTTTGGCGCCGCTGCTCGTGCTCGGCGTCCTGGCTTACGGCTTCGCCGGCGCGGCCCAGGTGCGCGGGCAAGCCCGGCCGCCCCTTTTTGCGGTCCCGGGCGCCGGCGGGATCGCGCGCGCCAGGGAGCTGGTCCGGTCGGCGGCGGTGCCGGAGCAGTACCGCTCGATTCTCAACCTGCGCGCGCTCGAGGCGGCGGCGACGGGCGGCCGGCCCGTGCTGTGGCTCGCGGCCCTGGTCGCGCTGGCTTTCGCGGTCAGTCGCTGATGTGGCTGTGATCGAGGCGGCGGCAGCGCTCCTCGCCTGGTCGGGCGCCGCGGTGATCGTGCTTTCGGATGGCCGTCGTGGGCTGGCGTTGGGACTCGGGCTGCTGACGGTTGGCCTGGCGGCGCTCGAGTGGGGAGACTGGCTTGCCGTCATCGCGATTTTCGGCGGCGGCACGCTGGCCGCATGGCGGCGGTTGCGGTCAGGCCGCCCGGGTTGGGGCTTGATGCCGCCGGGCTCGACGCCGCGCATGGTGCTGTGCGTCGCGGCCGGATTGGTCGCACTGTGGGTTGCGGTCTCCGTCACCACCGGGCCCGGCGTGGCAGTTCGCTTTGCCACCCTGACCGTCATCGGACTGATGACGGCGCGAGTGCTGGCCGGCAGCCACACCACGGTCGTGCTGACGGCGGTCTCGGCCTTGGCGCTGGCGATGGCCGCGGCGACCGGCCTCGGCGCGATGACGCCGGGGCCCGCGCCGTTCATCATCGGCGCCTTGATCGCAGCCGGGGTCACGGTCGTACCTCTGACAGAGCCGCGTGCAGCCTGAGCTGGCGGTCGGCCTGCCGGCTGTGGGCGCGGTCTGCACCGCGGCGCTGCGCAGGCGACCACAGGCCGCCCTGGCCGCCGGAGGGGCGCTCGGCCTGGCGGGTGTGGCCATGATCGTGCTGGCCACGCCGGGCCTTGCGTCGCAGCAGCTCGGCATCTCGCTCGCCCTGTCTGCTCCGAGCCGCGCCCTGCTCATCGCCGCCGCCGCGGCGCTGGCGCTGGCCGTCGCGCTGGCACCGTCGCGAGTGCCGCGAGCGGCAGTGCTCACCCGGGGACTTGCCGGTCTGGCCGGCATGGCCGCCATCGCGGCCGCCCCCAGCGTGGACGTGGTGGTCCTCGTCCTACTCGCGCTGGCCGCGCTGCACGCGGGGCTGTCCGGGAGGCGGGCATTTGCGTCCCGGCTGCGGGCGCCCATCCTGGCGGTGGCGCTGCTCGCGCTGGCCCTCGCCTTCGCGCGCTTCGAGGGGCCGGCAATCCTGCAACGGTTCGCCGCGGTCGGGTTGGTGGCGGGGCTGGTGGCCGGCATCGGACTGCTGCCATACATCCACGAGTTCGACCCGGAAGAGGCCGCGGCCGCGTCGCCAATCGCTTGGATCGCGTTTGTCGGTCCCCTCCTGGCCTCGGTCGTGCTTTCGCGCGCGCAAGAGGTCTTGCCCGCGGAGGCCGGCGCGGCGTTCGGCGCCATGCTCATCGGCCTGGGGTTGCTCAACATGGCGTGGGGGAGCGTGGCCTCGTGGCGAACCGAAAACGGCGCGGCCGCGTGGCATTACTCGTTCATGGCCGATTGGGGCCTCGCGCTGTGCGGGTTCGGACTCGCCGTCGCCGACGGACAGGCGGCGGCCCTGCTCGTGCTCTACGGCATCATGCTCAGCCGCCTGCCGCTTTATCTCTGGTCGCGGCCGGCGCTTCGAGAGAAGGCGCCGACCGATCGCCCCGTCAACCTTCTGGTCGCCGCCGTGCTTGCTGGGTCGGCGCCGTTTGCCGGCTTTACGGCTCGCGTGCTGCTGCTGCGCGGCGCGACCCAGATCTACTGGCCGCTGGCGCTGGTGCTCGCGATCGGCATGCTGCTGTGGCTTCCGCCCTCGCTGCGGCTCGGCCGGAGCCTGGGATTGCCGCGCGGGCGGCAAGCGCTGGGAGTCGGCATCGTGCTCGCCCTCAACGTCGCCATCGGTCTTTATCCGCAGCCGGTCCTCAGCTTAGCGGGGCTCCAGTGATCCAGGTCCTGTCGGCGCTGGCGTCGCACTCGGCGGCGCTGCTGCTGTACCCGGGGCTGCTCACCGTGATCGCCTTCGGCGCCCTCGTGGAGATCGCCTGGACGGCGATCACGCGCCGTCGGTGGGCCCTGCCCGATTGGCTGCGGCGGCGCCCCACCCCTGTGCTGGCGACGGTCGCGCTGTGCTCGATCCTCGCCGCGGTCCAGGTGTCGGCTCCGTTCAACCCGATGATGTCGGATGAACGCAACCTCGTCGTTGCGGCGATCGCGCTCGCCTTCACGGCCTGGGCCGAGCTGGCGCTGACCGTCGACCTCGTCCCGGAACCAGGCTCTCTGCTCGTGATCCAGTTCTGCTGGCTGCTCGCCGTGCTCGGCCCCGCCGTGCAGCCTGAGAGCCTGCGACCTCAGGTGTTGGGCAACGTCTTGGTGCCCGCCCTCCTACCCCTCAAGGTGGCGTGCGGTTTTCTCTTCCTGGTCTGCTTGCCCGCGTTGCTGCGCCTGTGGCCCCTTCCACCGCCTGGCGACCGGCACCCCGGCGAGCGGCTGGATGCCGCACGCGCGTGGTGCTGGTTGCCTTACTGCGCGCTGTTCACGACGTTGTTTTTTCCGCCGTCCGGCGACGACCCGGCCGGCGTGCTGCGTTTTTTCGGCATCAGCTTGCTCGTCGCCGCGGTGGTGCTGGGGTCGGGAGCCCTGATGAACCGGCGCGGCGCGGCGATCGCGCGCAGACTCTACATGCGGGCGGTGCCACCTTATGCGGCGGTGGTTCTGGGGCTCGTCCTGGTGACCTCGATGGTGTCGCGCTAGTTACAACCGGGCCCCGTATGTGGGGTGCGCCTGTGGAAAACACCGCAAGGGGGTGTATGATCCGGCGCGACCCACCACATTTGCCTCACGCCTTCCAAGCGCCTTGAACCTGCTGACTTCCGTGTTGGGGATCTGGTCGGCCGACGTCGGCATCGACCTCGGGACCGCCAACACCCTCGTCCACGTGCGCGGCCGCGGCATCGTCCTCAACGAACCGTCGGTCGTGGCCGTGAGCAAGCGCACCGGCCAGGTGCTCAGCGTCGGCACCGAAGCCCGGCGCATGCTCGGTCGCACGCCCGCCGACATCGTCGCGATGCGTCCCGTGCGCAATGGCGTGATCGCGGACTTCGATCACACCGAGCAGATGATCCGGCACTTCATCGCGCGCGCCCACAACCGTGCCTGGCACGTGAGCCATCCCCGCATGGTGCTCGGCATCCCGTCAGGGGTGACCGAGGTGGAAAAGCGTGCGGTGACCGACGCCGCGACGATGGCTGGCGCGCGCGAGGCCCACCTCATCGAGGAGCCGATGGCGGCCGCGATCGGCGCCGGTCTTCCGATCCAGGCTGCGGGCGGATCGATGATCGTGGACATCGGGGGCGGCACGACGGAAGTCGCGGTGATCTCGCTGGGGGGCGTCGTCGCCGCGACATCGGCGCGCGTCGGCGGTGACGGGATGGACGAGGCGATCATCCAGTACGTCCGGCGCACCACGGGACTGCTCATCGGTGAGCGGACCGCCGAAGACATCAAGATCGCGATGGGCTCCGCCTTTCCGATCCTGGAGGAACGGTCGTTCCTGGTCCGGGGTCGCGACCTGGTCACCGGCCTTCCGAAAACGGTGGAGATGACGACGGCGCATATTCGCGAGGCGCTTGCGGGCGTGCTGATCGACATCGTTCGGGCGGTCAGATCGACGCTCGACGCGACGCCGCCCGAGCTGGTCGACGACATCATGGAGCGCGGCATCGTCGTCTGCGGTGGAGGCGCGCTGCTCGCCGGCCTGGACAAGCTGATCGCGCACGAGACGCTGATGCCCGTGCGGATCGCCGAGGATCCGCTCACCTGTGTCGTGCGCGGCACGGGCATCGTCCTCGAGGAGATCGACACTTTGAACCGGGTCCTGCTGCGGACGCGCCGCGTACGGGCGCTCAGGTACTGAGGCACACGCCATGCACGGAGGGACCCGGTCCAGGTCGACGGGGCTCTTCCTGACTCTAGGGGCCGCGATGCTGCTGCTGGCCATGCTGAGCCAGCAATCGTGGGCCACGGGCGCACGGGGCGAGGCCAAGAGCCTGCTCGCACCGCTTGAGTCCGGAATGACGGTGGCGGCGGGCCAGGTCGACCGGGTCGTGTCAGGTTTCGGAGATGTCCTGGCGCTGCGTGCCGAGAACCGGCGCCTGCAGTCCGAGAACGAAGTCCTGCGGCGCGAGGTCGCCGAGCTCAGCGCGGCGGGGCGGGACAACGCCGCGCTCCGCAAGGCGCTTGACTTCGAGCGCTCGTATGGCCGCCACCTGGTCGCGGCGCAGGTGGTCGGCCGCGGCCCGGACGGTTTCAGCCGCACGCTCGAGATCGACCGCGGGACGGCGGACGGCGTCCAGCCCGGCATGATCGTCGCCAGCGGCGCGGGTTTGGTCGGACGTGTGCGCGAAGCGGGTCCCCACGCCGCCATCGTCCAGACGCTCGCGGATCCCCAAAGCCGCGTCAATGTCTTTCTCTCGAGGTCCGAGCTCGAGGGCACGGTCACGGGCGGACCCGCCGCGCTCCAGCTCCAGATCGAGCACCGCTTGGGCGTGATCCCGGCCAGCGGCGAGTGGGCCATCACCAGCGGGGTCGGCGGCGGCTATCCGCGCGGGCTGGTGGTGGGCGAGGTGGCGGGTGTCGACCACCGCGACTCGGCGACCGCAGACCAGGCGTCGGTGGCCTGGGTCAACGATCCCGCGAGCCTCAGCCTGGTGCTCGTGGTCACCGACTTCATCCCGGCATGAGACGGCTGCTGGGGGCCGGCCTTTTGGTCGCCGCCGTGCTGGTGCAGGTGACCTGGGCGCCGCGCCTCGAGGTCGCGGGGGCGTTTCCCAACCTCGCGCTGCTGGCGGTGATCGGCGTCACCTGGACGACGGGCGTCCGCGCGGGGCTCCTCTGGGCATGCGTCGCGGGCGTGCTCCTCGATCTCACCGCCCCCGGTCCGCTCGGACCCCATGCGCTGGCCCTCCTCGCCGGTGCGTACCTCACCGGGTTCTGGACGCGCAACCTCGACCGCGAAAGCCCGGTGCACCCGGCCCTGTCGGCCGCGCTGAGCACGGCTCTCTACTCGTTCATCCTGATCGGCGTCGACGACACGCTCGGCCTCCCCGTGCCGCCGCTCGGCGTCGCGCTGCAGCTGGCGATCGCGGCGTCCGTCTACAACGCTCTCCTGATGCCCGCGGCCCTGCTCCTCATCCGCCGGCTCCAGGCGCCCATCGCGGGAGGGGTGGAGTCCGCTTGATCGATCCGGGCAGGTGGGTCGAGCTCGGCGGCGCCACCCCCCGGGCGCGCTGGTCGGCGCGGCTTGTCGCGGCCGCGGCGCTCGCGGTGCTCGCGGTCGGCGTGCTCTCGGTCAAGCTGGCGCTGCTGCAGGTCCACGACGGGGCGCGATTGGCCGGCCTCGCGCGCGCCAACACCGTGCACCGCGTCGTCCTCGAGGCCGACCGCGGCATCATCTACGACCGCCACGGCGTGCCCCTGGTCGCGAACAGCCCGGTCTGGGAGCTGCGGGTGGTGCCGGCGCAGCTGCCGGTGGACGCGGTCGCGCGGACGGCCGAGCTGGCCGAGCTCGCGCGCATCATCGGAGTGCCGGAGGAAAGGCTGGCCGGGACGCTGGCCGCCGCCGACCCATATGGAGCCGCGCGGGTCGGAACCGACCTCACCCAGGCGCAGGAGCTGGCAATCAACGAGCGGCTGCCCGAGCTGGCGGGCGTCGCCATCCAGCGGCGCGAGGTCAGGACGTATGTCGACCCGCTGATCTTCGGCCACGTGGTCGGATACGTCGGCCCGCTCGATGACTCAGAGGTCAGGGAGCTCGGGCGGCTCGGCTACCAGCCCGACGAGGTCACCGGCAAGGTCGGGGTCGAGGCCGGCCTCGAATCGCAGCTGCGCGGCAAGGACGGTTGGGCCGATGTCGAGGTCGACGCCCGCGGCCAGGTCGTGAAGACGCTTGCCACCCAAGCCGCCGTCCCGGGCCTCTCCGTCTATCTCAGCCTCGACGCCGCGCTGCAGAGGGCGACCGCACAGGCGCTGGCCGCGGGATTGGTCCGCGACCACAAGGCCGCGGGCGCCTCGGTGGTGATTGATCCCAGGACGGGCGAGGTGCTCGCGCTCGTGAGCCTGCCCGGATACGACACCAACCTGTTCACCCATGGGATCAGCAAAGCGGATTACAGCCGGCTCATCTCGGACCCCAACCGGCCGCTTTTGAACCGTGCCATCGCGGGCCAGTACGCGCCGGGATCCACGTTCAAGATGGTCACCGCGACCGCGGGCCTGCAGGAAGGCAAGATCACCGCCCAGACGCTGCTGAGCTGTCCGAGCTACATCAACGTCGGCGGCTGGATCTACCACAACTGGGCCAGCTACAGCCTTGGAGACATGAACGTCGCCAAGGCCCTCGCGACGTCGTGCGACACGTTCTTCTACCAGGTCGCGGCGATGGTCGGCGACGTGACGCTGGCCCGATACGCGCGGGCTTATGGGTTTGGCGAGACGAAGGGCATCGAGATGCCCGGGGTGATGCCGGGACTGGTGCCGGATCGGATCTGGAAGCAATTGCGGTGCGGCGTCCCCGACCTGAATGCCGACGCGTGCCGGTGGACCGAGGGCGACACGATCACGCTGGGCATCGGCCAGTCCTACCTGCTGACGACACCGCTCAACCAGGCCGTCTATGCCGCCGCGCTGGCCAACGGCGGACAGGTGCTTCGACCGACGTTGGTGCATGCGGTCCGCGACGCGTCCGGCCGCGTCGTCCAGTCGGAGCATGCGGAGGTCACCGGCATGGTGCCCGCGTCCGCCGCGAACATCCAGGCGGTGCGCGAGGGCATGCGAGAGGAGATCAACCGCCCGTACAACATGAATTACTGGTTCCGCGCGGCCGGCGTGCCGGCCGACGGCGGCGGCAAGACCGGGACCGCGCAGTGGGGCGGGAGCGGTCTGGATCTGCCGACCCATGCCTGGTTCGTTTTCTTCGCCCCCTTCGCCCAGCCGGAGATTGCGATGTCGGTCTTCGTCGAGCGGGGCGAGCTCTCCGAGGTGGAGGCGGCCCCCATCGCCGTGCAGATCATGAAGTTCTACCGCGCCGACCGCGACGCGATAAGAGCTTCGTAATGCGATGAGGCCATCGACATGGCACCGGCTGGACCATCTGCAGCCGGTGCTGGTCGGGATGCTTGCGGCCCTGGGAGGGATGACGCTCTACAGCGCTCACGCCGACTGGGGCCGCCAGGCGCTGTGGGTGGTGCTCGGCGCGGGCGCATATGCCGCCGCGTCGGCTTTCGACTACCGCCGTCTGCGCGCCCTCGCACCCGGCCTGTACGTCACGATGCTCCTGCTTCTCGTTGCCGTGCATCTGGTCGGCCGCACCGCCCTGGGCGCGCGGCGCTGGCTTTCGGTGGCGGGCTTTCCCTTGGAGCCGTCGGAGCTTTCCAAGCTGATGATCGTGCTCGTCCTGGCCGGGTACCTGGCGCGGCACGAGAAGCTTTCCTGGCGCACGTTCGCCGGCGCGCTGCTGCTGGTGGTTCCGCCTGCCTGCCTGATCCTCACGCAGCCCGACCTGGGCACGGCCATGGTCTTCGTCGCCGTGCTCCTGGGCATGCTGTTCCTGGGCGGCGCGCGCGTGTCGCAGCTGGGTTTGCTCGCTGCGGCAGGGGCGGTGGCGGTGCCATTGCTTCCGCACCTGTTGCACGGCTATCAGCGGCGCCGGCTCGAGATCTTTCTCGACCCGAACCAGGACCCGCTGGGGGCGGGGTACAACCTGCTGCAGGCCCGCATCGCGGTCGGCGCGGGCGGCCTTTTCGGCCAGGGCTGGCTGCATGGCTTGCAGGGCCAGCTGGGATTCGTGCCCGAGCGGGCGACGGACTTCGTTTTCGCCATCTTCGCCGAGGAGTTCGGGCTTCTCGGCAGCCTCGTCCTGCTGGCCCTCTTCGGCGCGCTGCTCATCCGTCTGCTGCGCTCTGCCGCCGTAGCGCCAGATCGGTTTGGCGAGCTGGTCGCGGGCGGGGTGTTGGCGATGCTCGCGGTCCAGGTGGTCGAGAACGTGGGCATGAACATCGGCCTGCTGCCGATCGCGGGCATCCCGCTGCCGCTCATCTCGTATGGCGGCTCGGCGACGATCACCACGCTTGCCGCGCTCGGCCTGGTCCAGTCGGTGATGCTGCGCCGCCGGCTCGTCGTCCACCAGGACCGGCTCCAGTACGGCGATGCGGCCGCGCCGGTGGCGGGGGTGGTCCGCCTGCAGCCCTAGGTCGGGCGAATCATGCGGATGGAGGGGAGCCGGTCCCCTTTCATCGCTCTTGGTACAATTGCTCGCCGTGCCCAAACCTGATGCTTCGTTGTCGGCCGTCGTCGTCAGCGGTGGAAAGCAGTACCGGGTGGCGCCGGGCGACCAGATCCTGGTCGACCGCCTTGCCGCCGAGCCGGGTTCATCGCTGAAACTCGACCGCGTCCTGCTGCTTCGAGATGGAGATGACATCAAGGTCGGGTCGCCGGCCGTCGACGGCCTCGAGGTCGAAGCCAAGGTGCTCGCTCACCGGCGCGGACCGCGCATCGAGAGCCTGCGCTACAAGTCCAAGAAGCGGGTCCGCGTTCACCGGGGTGGGCGCGCCGACCTGACCGCCCTTCAGATCCTGGCCGTCGGTGGCTTGACCGTCGCGACCGGGACCGAGCTCAAGGTGGAAGGTGATCACCCCGCATCCGGCCTCGCCCCTAAAGTGGTGAAGGCGAAGGTCGCGCCGAAGAAGAAGGCCGTGGCCGAGCTCAAGGCTCAAGCGGCCGAAACCGTTCAAGAAGTTAAGGCGCAGGACGCCGCGGCGCCGGCCAAGCGCGTGACGCGAACGGCGAAGAAGGCGCCGACCCCGGCCAAGGAGACCAAATAGTTGGCGCATAAGAAAGGCGGCGGCTCATCCCGCAACGGGCGCGACTCCAAACCGCAGATGCTGGGCGTCAAGATCTACGGCGGCCAGGCGGTCGACGCCGGCGCGATCCTGGTCAGGCAGCGCGGGACTCGGATCGCTCCGGGCACGGGCGTGGGCCTGGGACGCGACCACACCCTGTTCGCCCTCGTCGCCGGCCAGGTCCGCTACGAGCGCGTGGGCAAGGACGGCAAGCGCGTCAACATCGAGCAGAACGACCAGAACTAACGGTCGCCGTCAGTTCGTCGATTCCGCTCGCGTCGTCGTGCGTGGCGGGCATGGCGGCAAGGGCTCGGCATCTTTTCGACATGAGCCGTTCGTGCCCCGCGGAGGGCCTGACGGCGGTGACGGCGGGCGGGGCGGGTCGGTCTCGCTGCGCGCGACCACCGAGGTTTCAGACCTGTCGCTCTACGTACGGCGCTCACGCTGGCAGGCCGAGGCCGGCGCCGACGGCGCGGGCGGCCGCAAGACCGGGCGCCGAGGCGCTGACGTCGTGTTGGAGGTGCCGGTCGGGACCCTTGCGCTCGACGCGGATGGCGCCCTGATCGCCGATCTCGACCATCCGGGCGCTGAAAGCGTCGTCGCCAAAGGTGGCGACGGGGGAAGAGGCAACGTCCATTTCAAGAGCTCGACCCGGCGTGCCCCTGATTACGCGGAGCCGGGCCTCAAGGGCGAGGAGTGCTCGCTCACGCTCGACCTCAAGCTCATCGCCGACGTCGGGTTGGTGGGCCCGCCCAACGCCGGCAAGTCCTCCCTCCTCAGCTCCCTGACCGCCGCCCGCCCAAGAGTCGCCGCGTTTCCGTTCACGACGCTCGACCCTGAGCTGGGTGTGGCTGAGTCGTCCGGTGGGCGAATGGTGATCGCCGACATCCCCGGCCTCATCGAGGGGGCGGCCACCGGCGCCGGACTGGGGATGCGGTTCCTCCGCCACGTCGAGCGGACCAAGATCCTGGTTTACGTCCTCGACGGCTCTTCGCCGAATCCCTGGAAGGATTTGGAGACCGTGCGCCGGGAGGTGGAGCAGTTTTCAGCCGACCTGGCCCGCCGCCCATCGCTCGTCGCGCTCAACAAGCTCGACCTCGAACCGACGCGGCGCCTTCGAGCCCGCTCGCGCCGCAAGGGGGTGCGGTTCATCTCGGCCTTGACCGGTGAAGGCTTGCCGGAGCTTTTGGACGCGATCGTGGCCACGCTGGCGAGCGCGCCCGAGCCCCCGGTGCCGGGCCGGGCGCCGGCCATCAAGCTGCCGGTCGGCGAGAGCAGCGCCGCCCTGGTGGTGGAGCGCCAGCCGGACGGTTTCGCGGTGCGCGGCCATCGCGTCGAGCGGCTGGTCGAACGCACCGACCTCGAGTCGGAGGGCGCGCTGGCTCGCTTCCAGGCCGAGCTGGACCGCCTTGGGGTCAACGCCGCGCTGGAGTCGGCGGGCGTCCAGCCCGGTGACACGGTGCGAATCGCGGGCGTCGAGTTCGAGTATCAGCCCTGATCCGATGAAGATCGGACTTCTGGGCGGCACCTTCGACCCGATCCATTTCGGGCACCTGGCCGCGGCGGGATCCGCGATGGAGTGCGCGGGCCTCGACGGCGTCATCTTCGTCCCCAGCGCGGCGCCGCCCCATCGCGCCGCGGCGGTGGCGCCGGCGGAGCGGCGCCTTGCGATGTGCGAGCTGGCAATCGAAGGCCACTCCGGCTTTGCCGTCTCCGACGTCGAGTTCCGCCGGCAGGGACCGTCGTACACGGTGGACACGCTGTCCGAGCTGGGCCGGCTCCACCCGCGGGACGAGCTGTTCCTCATCCTGGGTTGGGACGCCGCGAAGCTCTTTCGCACCTGGCACGAACCCGGCCGGGTGCTCACCCTGGCGAGGGTGGTCGTGGTGAGCCGGCCCGGGACCAGCTCCCCCCAGGCCGCCGACCTCGAGGCCGCGGGCCTCGATGCCGATCGTGTCGTCCTCTGCCTTCGCGCCACGCCGGACATCTCGGGGAGCTCGCTTCGGCGCGCGATCGCGGCCGGTGAGCCGGTCGAGGGCAAGGTGCCGGCGGCGGTCGCCCGCTACATCACCACCCACCGCCTGTACACGGATAATCGATAGGTTGAATGCCCGGACCAGAGGATTGACATCATTGCAGCTGGCTCGCCTGCTGCGTGATGCGGCAGTCGAGAAGAAGGCGTGGGACCCTGTCGTCCTCGACGTGCGGGACAAGACTTCGGTCGCCGATTACTTCGTCGTGTGCGAAGGGGAGACCGACCGCCAGGTCCGAGCCATCGCCGATGCCATGGTCGAGGCGGCCCGGGCCAAGCAGCTGAAAGCGATCGCGGTCGACGGCTACGGCGACGCCACGTGGGTCCTGCTCGACTTCGACGCCGTGCTCGCGCACGTGTTCCTGCCGGGCGAGCGGTCGTACTACGACCTCGAAAGCCTGTGGGCGCCCGCCGCGAAAAGGCGCAGGAACGCCGCCAGCGGCTAGTGCACTGTCCCGGAAATACGTTGTGGGATCGCCACCAGAGTGGTCCAGATGATAGGCGTCGGCGACCACCGGAGCGGGGGCACTTGCCGTGCGTGAGCGAGGAGCGGAGCCGACAACGACGCAGATGGGCCGCTATGGGGGATGAGTTTCGGCGCAGCCGAAATTGCACCGGCCCGCAGGGGCGCTGCAACCCGCAAGGTATTTCTGGGTCGGTGCACTAGATGATCTGAGCGTACCGGTCGAAGATTTCGCGCAGGTCGGCCGGCGGTTCCACCCGGTGACTCTTCATCACTTCGAACAGGCTCAGAATGTGCCGCACACCCGCCAGCGTGACCCCCTTCTCGCGCGTCAGGTGCTGGATGACCTGAACCTTGCTGATGTCCCGCTGTGAGTAGCGGCGCCGGTTCGTGCTGGTGCGATGCGGGTCGATCAGGTGCGCGTCTTCGTAGAGCATCAGCGTGCGTGGATGGGTCTCGAGGATCTCGGCCGCGACGCTGATCGTGTACAGCGGCTTGTCGAGATCGTTGAACGACGGTTGCGGGGCGTGCGGCCCGAGTCGGTGGCTCATCAATGGACGGACTTCAGGATCTGGATGATCGCCGGCCCGAGCAGGACGATCCACAGCACCGGGAAGATGCATCCGACCATCGGGAACACCATGCGCGACGACGCCTGTGCCGCGCGCTCCTGCGCGGTCTGGCGCTGGCGTCTTCGCATCTCGGTCGCCTGAACCCTCAGGAGTCGCGCGATCGGAACCCCCATCTGGTCTGACTGGACGATCGATTCGACCAGGTGATGCAGGTCGCCAACGCCGGTGGCCTCGGCCATGTGCTCCAAGGCGCTCATCCGGGGGCGGCCGAGCCGTATCTCCCGCAGCACCTTGCCAATCTCATCTCCCAAAGCGTTGTGGAACCGCTCCGTGATGCTGAGCAGACCTTCGTCCAGGCTCATGCCCGACTCGACGACCAGGGTCAACAGGTCTGTCGCCTCAGCCAGGGAGCGCTGGACCTGCTGCCGGCGCTCGGCGATTCTCTGCTCGAGCCACAGGCTCGGCGCCACGTAACCGAGAAAAGCGGCGACCGCGCCGGTGATCGGCGCCAGCACCAGGGTTGGAATCGGAAGCGGGAGCAGCAAACCGGTCCCGAGCCCGACGATGGCGACGAGGGCGGCAAGGCTGTACCGCACGGCCTGGAATCCCGCTGGGGTGAGGCCGCCCGGATCGCCGGCGCGGCTCAACTTCTGGCGCAGCTGACCTGCTGCTCGCGCCGGCAGGCGCGCGGTGAACGGCCGCACCAGTGATTCGAGCCGTTTGACCAGCGTCTGCCTGGGCGCCGGCGCCGCCCAGGAACCGTTGGTCGCCGCCGCGGCCGCCTGGTTCTGGTCGAGGGCGACGAAGTACGTCACCACGATGGCGCCGCAGATGACACCGGCGGAAAGCGCGATGAGGAACATCTAGTGCACTAGCGGCTCACGCTTGCAGGGCGGTCATGCGGCGTATCAGCAGGTTGCCGACCAGGATGAGGAAGCCCGCGATCCCGAGCAGGACGTAGCCGAGCAAGGTGCCGGTCATCGGCGCGAAGTAGCCGGGGACGAACACGTAGAGGCCGAGGGCCAGGAGGATGGGCAGCCCGGTGATGATGGTCGCGGAGGCGCGCGACTGGGCGGTGAGCACGCTCATGTCACGCTTGGTCTGCAGGCGGTCGCGGAGTGTGTCCGAGATGTTGTCCAGGACCTCGGCCAGGTTGCCACCGACCCGGGTGTGAAGCAGGATCGCGGTCACGATGAACTCCAGGTCCGGGCTGTTGATGCGCAGCAGCAGGGCGCTGAGCGCGTCCTCGACCGAGGTGCCCAACGTGATCTCGGTGGCGACGCGCTCGAACTCCGTCGAAACAGGAGGCTGGGACTTGGTCGCCACGGTCTCGAGCGCTCGGTCGATCGCGTAGCCCGTCTTGAGTGAGTTCGAGAGCAGCTGCAACATGCCGGTCAGCTGGTCGTTGAACATGTCCTGCCGGCGCCGCTGAAGGAACGAGATCACCAGCGGCGGGGCCACGAACCCGATCACCCCAAGCACGATCGGACCGATGGAGAAGCCAAACCGGAACAGGCCGATCAACGCCCCGAGTGCCACCGATCCGATGCGGACCAGCAGGTACTCGGGCGGCGTGATGTTCAAACCGGCGCGAGCCAGGTCCTCCATCAGCGTCGGCCGTCCGCGGATGCTGCGCCGCTGACTCAGGTTGTCCGCGGCGGGTCGCAACAGCCTTTCGACCAGCTCACGCGGCGTGGCTCGAGGCGGCGCGGGCTCCAAGGGCTGGGCGATGCGTTCCTTGCGGATCCGGTCGAGGCTCCAGAAGAACACCGCGATCGCCGCCGCCATGGGCACAGCGACGATGACTGCCGGCGGCAGGTCAATCACCCTAGAAAAGCGACGGGTAAGCCGCCTGTATGGTCTGCAAGGTCACGCCCCTGGCGGCCGTGACCGTCGGGCACCCGGGATCCGGGGTCTGGCTGCCGGGCCCGAGGTAATCGTGGAACGACTCCAGGGAGTACTTGAGGGAAGCGTAGGTCAGGAACCACGTGATGACCTCGGCCTGACACTCGGACACGACCACGGTCAGGCTGCTTGCGGTCGATGCGGCCGACGTGCCCGAGCTCGCCTGCATCCCAACCCGGATCACATGAAGGTTGGTGAAGATGGTCTTCGACGCGACCTTGCCGCTGGACGAGACGGTCGCGATCACGGAGATGTAGTCATCAGGCTGGATATAGTCGGCGACGCCCTGCTGCTCGCTCGTCGGAATGGTCAGTGCGACAAAGCCGGCGGGGATCGGCAGGTATGCCGACTGCGAGCCCAGTGCCTCGCTTGGCTTGGCGACGTCGCTGGAGGTCACGGCCTGCCCCGGCACGATGGTGACCAGCGGGATCATGCCCTGCACGTCCTGGATCTTGGTGAAGTAGAGCTTGGGATAGCCCAACGGCACCGGAATGGCCTTCAGCTCCAGCGAAGCGGCTTCGATCGGCAGCCTGGGCGGGAGTTCCTTGGCGGCCACGACCACGGTCAGAGGGGGACTGCTGGACGCCGTCCCAGCGTTGAGAGCGACGAGGACGAAGGCGGCGATCACGAGCAAAGCCAGCACAATGCCCAGGAGGGTGAACGGCCTCCGCGACGTCAGGCCGGTCAGAGTCGTGCGCACAGCCGACCCATCATAGGCAAGATAGTCCGGTGCCGCGCTCTCGTTATGTGAGCCTCAGACTCCGTAAAAAGCACCAGCGCGGCCAGTCTCTGGTCGAGTTCGCGCTCTCGTCGGTGGTGCTGCTCCTGCTCGTCGGCGGCCTTGTCGACATCGGCCGCGCGATCTACGTGACGGAGGCGCTTGCCAACGCTGCGCGCGAGGGCGCTCGACACGGGGTCTTTTTCGACGCCCCCACTCAATCCCACCCCTACCTGTTCGACAGCCCGATCAAGACGGCGGTGGACGCGGAGCTGGCGACCATCTCGCTGCCGGCCTCGGTGCTGAAGAATCCCGGTACGACGTGCCCGGCCCCGACGGACGGCAACGCGTACGGCAACCCGCCCTACGCCAACTCCGCGTACCCCTCGACCCCCAACCAGCCCTGGCTTTACATCTGCTACAACAACACGCCTGGCCTGGACTTCACCAGCCCGGCCACCAATCAGGGTCAGCTGGACCTGAACGTGATCGTGGTCTACGCCTACGGGCCGCTGACGCCTCTGGTCACGGCGCAGTTCGGGATCTTCCGCATCGCCGCCAACCAGCACATGACGGTGCAGGGCAGTTGACCAGGAGGCGAGGAGTGGGGGCCGCGAACGAGGGCCCAGGTCCTCGGCCGCGCCTTCAGAGCTCACAGGCGCTCATCGAGTTCGCCCTGATCTCGCCCGTGCTGCTGCTCCTGCTCTTCGGCATCGTCGACATCGGGCGGGCGGTCTTCTACTACGACACGCTCAACCACGCGGTCCGCGAGGGCGCTCGGACGGCGGTGCGAGCCTCGATTCCGCTGCCGGCCAACGCCGACATCCTCGCCGCCGTGACGACGCAGCTGATCGGCACCCCCGTGACCGAACCCTGCCCCCAGGGACCGCTCGGCGCGGCCACGCCACCAGGCAACGCCGCATGGTTGTACGTGACCGAGCCCAACCCGCCGGCCGCGGTCGAGGCGACGCCGCCGCCGAACGCGCCCGGGGGTGAGTACCCGGCGCCGGCCAGCGGTCCGTGCAGCGCCGTGAACCCGGCAGGCGGCCACGCCCCGCTCCAGGTGACGCTGCGCTTCAATCTGATCCTGATCACCCCGGTCGTCGCCCAGGCGACGGCCGACCACATCGTCATCACCACGTCCGCGATCTTCAGGACCGAGTACTGATGGACGAACGCCTCCAGAAAGGACAGGCCATCGTCCTGATCGCCATCATGCTGGCGGTGGTCGTCGGGATGGCCGCGCTCGCCATCGACGGGGCGCGGGCTTATGCCCTGCGGCGAGACCTGCAGGCGGCCGTGGATGCGGCCGCCCTGGCCGCGGGAGACAAGCTCCAGCAGACAGGCAGCTACACGTCGGCCGAGCAGGCGGCGACCGCCATCTTCGGGACGAACATGCGCCTCTACAGCGTCCCCGCGTGCTCGCCCGGCTACGGCACGCCGGGGCCCGCGCCCGTCAATTTGACCTGCACGTACCCGGACGGCACGGTGCTGACGCAGGTCGTGGCGTCACTGGGTCCGCGAGGCAGCCAGTTCACCCTGGCCGCGACCCGCTCGCTGCAGCTCCAGTTCGCACGGATCCTCACCGACGGGTCCAACCCGAAGATCTCGGCGACCGCGGGCGGAGGGGTGAACAATCTCCTCAACACACCCACGATCGCCGCCCTCAACCAGGCTGGATGCGGTGGGGCCGGCGGCACCGCGCTCCTGATCAACGGCGGCGGCACGCTGGGGGTCATGGGCGATGTCGTCTCGAATGGGGCGATCAGCGTCACCGGGGGCGGCCTTCAGGTGGCGGGCGACATCTATGCCCGCTGCCAAACCGCCGTCCCGGGCGCGGTGAGCATCACGTGCTACCCGAGCGGCGCCTTCCCCCCGTGCACGTACCCGGATGTCGCGGGCGCCACCCGAACCGGTTACAACCTGGTCGACCCCGGCTATCCGCCGCCGCCAGTGGCCGCCGGCAGCCAGGGCGCGCCGGGCAGCGACGTGGTCCTTTCGCCTGGCATCTATGCGGCCAATCCCAACCTCAGCTCCGGCGTCTGCTATTTCCTGAGCGCCGGGGTCTACAAATGGCTTGGTGGATACACGAACAACGGGGACTTCGTCAGCAATCAGCTGAAGCCGCCCGCCGAGCCAAAGGCTTCTGACAACACGAAAATGGCGACACACCAGTTCTGGAACTCCGACGGCGCCAACTGCGCCGGCTCCTATCAGCTCAGCACGATCAGCACCGGCAATCCGATCAGCAAGGGCGCCTGGGCGATTGAGGTGACCTCGGTGCGCAGTGACACCTACAACGGAACGAGCTACAGGCGGGAGAGCGCGCCGTCCTACTGCCAGACGGCGAACGCCGGCAATGGCCAGGCACTGCAGATCCGGGTCAGCAATGTGCCCGGCGCGACCTCGTACGACGTCTACCTGGCGCCCCCGTCCAGCGGGTGCGCGGGGCCGTTCGGATTCGCGGGCAGCATCCCTGTCGCCGGCAGCGTCAGGAACGACGCCACCGGGGGTTGTCCCGCCTACAGCGGAAGCGGGTGCAGCCTCGGCAACGAGACCGCCATCTTCGACTCCACCGTCCTCACGCCGCTCTTCGCCCCCAACCCACTTGCGCCGCCGGACACGTTCGGAGCCTATCCACCCAGCAGCGAGACCGGCCCGCTGAAGAACAACCTGCCCAATCAGAACCCCGACCGGGCGGCGCCGCCCGCCGGCGACCGGGCGAACGAAGACCAGTGCGACGCCGCCGGCGGCGCGCTCGCGACCTGCCCGACCGGTATCACCCCTGGGGCGGTGGCCTTCTACATCCCGAGCGGGGGCTGCCTTAGCGCCACGACGAGCGGCGACAACTTTGTCTTCAGCGGGTATCAGTACAACTGGATGGTGATCTATGAACCGGGTGCCGCTTATCCGCCCGCCAACACCTGCAGCAACAGCCTGGCGGCCTTCAGCGACTCGGCGTTCATCGGCGTCATCTACGTCCCTTCCGCCGCGCTGACGGTGCAGAAAGCCGCCGCCTTCCGCACCGACGACACGGGGGGCATCATCGCGGACACCATCACCTTCAACGGGCAGCTGCCGAACATCATCTTCAGCACCGCTTTTGCGCCGGTCCCGCCCGCGACTCAGCTGATCAACTAGATCGGTTCCGAGGCGCCGGCCTCCCGGGTCTCGGCCGCCTCCGGCTCCTGATGCGCTGATCCGGCGTGGCCGGTATCGAGACGCCCGAGCCGCTCGTCGATCGCGGCCGCGGCCCTGGCGTCGCCCAGCTCCTCGTACCGCTGGGCCGCGCCTTGCCACGACGCCTTGGCATCGTCGATGCGGCCCAGTCCCCAGAACGCTTGCGCGCGTGTGGCGAGGGCTTCCGCTCGCTCGCGAGTCCTGTCTCCTGGGAGCAGGGGCAGGGTCCTTTCGGTCAGGCGGAGGACCTCTTCGAACGCGCCCACCGCGAGGGCGTTCCTGGTCGCCTGGGCCAGGAACGTCGAGGTTCGCAGGGGATCGGCCGCGGTGCCCGCCTGGTACAGGTGGTAGCCGATCTCGGCGGCCCGCTCGTTGGCGCTCCTGCCATAGACACGCTCGAGCATGTCGGCCACCGCGAGGTGGTAGGCCTGCAGCCGGGGCAGGGGCAGCACCGCCAGCACCCGCTGCCGCACCAGGTCGTGGGCAAAGCGGTACTTGTCGGTTGCCGCGGCGGTGAGGAAGTGCCCGCGCGTCGCCTCGTCGAGCGCGTCACGAAGCTCATGGCCCGAGAGCTCGCCGAAGGCTTCCAGCAGCGCGATGTCGAAATCACGTCCCACGACCGCCGCGGCCACCAGCATTCTCTGCGCGGGCTCGCTGAGGCGTTCGAGCCGGCGGCCGATGAGGCCGCGCACGCTCTGAGCCAGCTCCAGGTCCTCCTCGGTAAAGCTGGCCTGCGTGCGAGAGCCGCCACCGAGCATGCTCTCCGACTCGGCCATGTAGAGGAAGGCATGCTCGACGAACAGCGGGTTGCCCTCGGTGGCCGCCTGGATGCCCAAGAGCTGCACTGGAGTCAACGGTGTATCCGACATCCCGGCCAGGATCTTTTCGACAGCTCGGTCGGAGAGGCGGCCGAGCACGACTCGCTGTCCGCGGCGGCGGCGCAGGAGGCGTGACAGCACGGTGCCGAAGGGTCGCGCCGAATCGAGCTCGCCGTCCCAGTACGTTCCCGCGATGACCATGTGGCTCCCGCCCACGCGCTCTGCCAGGTCACGCAGGAGCAGCACCGTGGCCTCGTCAGCCCAGTGCAGGTCGTCGAGGACGATGAGCAGCGGCTTGGAGCCCTGCACGCCGGTCAGGAATTCGAAGACGGCGCGGAACAGCTGCTCCCGCAGCTGGTCAGCGGGGACATCGCTGCCGGCCGGCATGCCGCGCGCCTTCTGGCGCAGGCCGGGCGCCAGGTACGCCAGCAGCGGACCGCTATGACCGGCGGCCTCCTGAAGCGTCTTGGCCGTCGAATGGGCCACCGCCTCGGCGAGGACTTCGCGGAACGGCCCGTACGGCGCGCCATCCTGCTCCGCACAGCGGCCGCTCAGCACCAGCCAGCCCTTGCCGGCCGCTTCGCCGGCCACCTCTGAGGCGAGCCGCGAAGCGCCGATCCCAGGGGCCCCAGTGATGAACACCGTGCCACCGGATCCCGTCGCCGCGCGGTCGAGCACCATGCGGATGTCGAGCCGTTCCTGATCGCGGTCGACGAAACCGTCGCCCGTGGGCAGCGCGCGTCGCTCTTCTCGCACCGCGACCGGCGTCACCTGGTGCAGTCGCCACCGGTCGGGAAACCCCTTGAGCCTGTAGCGCCCGCGGTAATCAAACTTCATTTCGGCGACCGGGCCCACGAGCTGGCGCACGACATCGGAAACGAGGATCTCTCCGCCCCTTGCCTTGCCCGCCACCCGTGCGGCGACGTTGACGGCGGCGCCGAAGATGTCGCCGGCCTCCTCGACGACCTCACCGGTGTTGATGCCGATCCGGATCCGGATCTTCCGCTCCGGGTTCTGCTTGCTGTATTCGGCGATCGATCTCTGGATGTCGAGCGCGCACTCGACGCCGTGGCGGCTCGACCCGAAGCTGATCATGTAGCCGTCACCGAGGCCTTTGATGCGCCGGCCCGCGTGCTCGGCGATCTTGTCGTCGATGATCGTCTCGTATGCCTTCATGATCTCGTGCGACTCGGTGAAGCCACGAGTCGACAGCAGGCGCGTGGATTCCTCGACGTCGGTGAACATGATCGTCACCGTGCCTTCGGTCTGGCCGACGGCGAGGCTGCCGATGATCGTTTCCGGCGTCAGCGGAGTGGCCGCGCTCACGGTCTGGCCGAGCCCTTCCGCTACCGCCCTCAAAAGGTCCTGCCCGGCGCGGAAGCCGGCCTCACCCTGCGGGTACCGGATGGTTTGCAGCAGTCCGGCCTCCACCGCCTGCCGGAGTTCGCGGCCGGCCGATTCCTTGCTGATCCGGGTGTCGGCCGCGTAGTCGCTCGCCTTCAGCTCGGCGCCTTCGAACGCCTGGGTGATCGCGGGGGCCAGGCGCAGGTTGAGGTTCCGGCGCGTGATCAGGCTCTCGATCACCGCCTGGATGCGGCGGGTCGCTCCGGCCGGGGTCGTGCCTTCGGCGCGGATGGTCGGCAGCATGCCGACATAGCCGCCGGAGGCGGCGGCCAGCTGACCGAGCGCGGTCGTGGCGCGGGCCATCGCCGTGGCGGCCTGCAGCGCCTGGCTGGCCTGGAACGCCGTTTCCGGGCCGGGCGCGGGAGGCGCTTGCGGGAAGGACGTCACAGCGGGTGCCGGCGCGGGTGGCTGGCCGGCGGCCGCCGGCGGCGCGGGCGCGGTTGGGGCGGTCGGAGCGCTGGGGATCACCGGCGCCGGCGGGGCTTCGGGCGGAGGGACCGGGGCGGCCGCCTGGAGGTCCGCGACGGCCGACCGCGCGGCGTCGATGAGCTTGCGCATCTCCTCCTGCATCTCCGGCGTCGAAGCCATGGTCGAGCTCGGCGCTCCAGACGAGGACTGCACCGCGTGTGACTGCTGCTGCTGCACGCCGGGACGGTCGGAGCTGAAGGGCACGACCACGACTTGGCGGACCACGTTCTCGGTCCGCTGCTGCCCGCTCATGAGCGGGTCCTTGACCACCGGCATCATGCTGTCCGAGCCCGCCGGCACGAAACGTGCCGTGACCGGGTCGAACAGGTTCTGGTTCACCTGGACGCCGTAGAACGCGGCCTTGTCGAGCGAAGTCGGGACGTACCCGGTGGCGTTGTATTCGAGCCGCAGGTCAGACCCCATGCCGAGCAGGAAGATGTCGCGCAGGATCGCGCCGTTGGCGTCGTAGCCGACCACCTCGGCAATCTGGGCGATCTTGCGCCGGCCGTCAGGCATGCGGGCCTGATGGACGATGAGGTTGACCGCGGACGCGATCTGCGCGCGCACCGCTTCGAACGGAATGTCGATCGAGGCCATCATCACCATCGTCTCCAGGCGGGAGAGAGCGTCCCGAGCCGAGTTCGAGTGGATGGTCGACATGCTGCCGTCATGGCCGGTGTTCATCGCCTGGAGCATGTCGAGGGCCTCCGCGCCGCGAACCTCGCCCACCAGGATGCGGTCGGGTCGCATCCGGAGGCTGTTGCGAAGCAGCTGGCGGATGGTCAGCTCGCCCTTGCCCTCGACGTTGGGCGGGCGGTGCTCGAGCGCGATGACGTGCGGGTGGTCGATCTGCAGCTCGGCGGCATCCTCGATCGTGATCACGCGCTGGTTGTGAGGGATGAAGCGCGCGATGACGTTCAGGCTCGTCGTCTTGCCCGAGCCGGTGCCGCCCGACACCAGGATGTTCATGCGGCCGAGCACGGCGGCCTGGAGGAACTCGGCCATCGCGGGGCTCAGGCTGCCCTCCCGGGTGAGGTCCTCCATCCCGAGCACCGCGTCCTTGAACTTGCGAATGGTCAGGGCCGCGCCGTGGATCGCGGCCGGCCGGATGATCGCGTTGACACGGCTGCCGTCCGGCAGGCGTGCGTCCACCATCGGGTTCAGTCCATCGATGTGCCGGCCGGTGGTCGCGACCATTCGGCGGATCGTCTCGAGGAGCTGGTTCTCGTCCTCGAACCGAACCTCGGCTTTGGTGAGCACGCCGCGACGCTCGATGAAGACCTGGTCGGGGCCGTTGACCATGATCTCGCTCACGGAGCGGTCGTGGAGAAGGCCGTCGAGAGGTCCGTAGCCGACGGCGGCCCGCAGGATGATGTCCGCGAGCGCCGACTTCTCCTGCGAGCTGAGGTCGATGCCATCTTCGGTGAGGAAGCGGTCGAGGTGCGTGCGCACCGAGCGCGAGAACGCGAGCGTGTCGCCGGTGGTCAGCCCGACGTCCCGAATGAGAGCCAGGCGGTCGCGAAAATCGTTGGCGAGCTTGTTCAGGTCTCTACCCTGTCTCGCGGCTGCTTCCATGATGTCCGAGCGGCGCCTCTGGGGCGGCGCGGAGTCCGTGGTCGTCGCCCACATGTCGACGAACTGCATCTCCAGCAGCGCACTCGAAGCCGCGATGGCGGGGATCAACCTCTGGCGCTCGGTCAGGCGGATCTTGACCGCCACACCGGTGCCGTTCGGCGGCTGTCCGGGGTCGATGTACGCAGCGATCCACTCGCCGTCGCGGAACCGCAGGATGGCCTTTCTGGCCGTGCTCCTGTCGCCGGGGTCCGGTTCGAGGCTGGGGTCGTCGACCGAGCCGAGGACCACGTACTTGATGTCGTGAGCCGGGATCCAGCGCGGGCGCTCCCCGTCCCCGGGGGTGTACATGGGGTACCCGTCGACGGTGAGGGTGCGAGCGTCGGATTCTCCCTCTTCCAGGCCGCCATCGAGACGGTGGACCGAGACCTTCACGCGCGGAGGGCGATCCGCTTCGACGCCGCTCGCCGGCTGTGCCGGGATCCCCGCCGGCGTGCGTTCGGGATTTTCGGACCAGGCGGTCCTGACCTCGCTCACGGGGAGCCTTCCGCCGGCGTGCGCAGGTTCACGGCCGTTACTCGCCCGGATGCTAGCACCGGCCTGGCGCGGCTCAATCGCCTTATGCAGGTCAACGCTCGTTCCCCAGGCGCTCCGGCGCACGGCGGCGGTCCAACACCCATTTCGAGCCCGGCATGCGCTTGGCGACGCCCTTGACCTCGGCCGCGCGAGAGGCGAGCGCCGCGGCGCTGTTGTAGCTGCCGGGCTCGGCGATCACGATGCCGATCGATAGCGACACCAGCGCCGTGCGCACCTTGTTGCCGGTGCGCTCCTCGAACTCGATCCAGCCGCGTTCGCGGTCCTGCGGGTCGTACAGGGCAGGCACGGCGGCGTCGAAGCGGCTGGTGACCTCGGCCGCGATCGACTCCGCGAGACCGGGATCGGTGAGGATCACGAAGTCGTCGCCGCCGACGTGTCCGGCGAAATGCTGCGGCGAGTAGTTCTCCTCGAGCACCTCGAGGATGATCGTCGCCAGCGACTTGATCACGTCGTCGCCGCGCAGAAACCCGTAGTGGTCGTTATAGCTCTTGAACGCGTCGATGTCCGGATACAGGACGGCGAACCGCTCGCGCTGGGCGAGGCGGCGGCTGATCTCTCGCAGGATGTCGCTGTTCCCGCTCATGCCGGTGAGCGGGTTCAAATCCCTGGTGGTGGTCGAGCGGCTCATCACTGCGCGGAGGCGGGCGACGAGCTCTTCGGGGATGAAGGGTTTGGTGACGTAGTCGTCGGCGCCGGCGAGCAGATGCTCCACCTTGTCCTTGAGCGACGCGCGCACGGTCAGGAAGACGACCGGTATCAGGCGGGTGCGAAAGTCGCCCCGCAGTTCGGTCAGGATCTGATCCCCGGTGGTTGCACCGAGCATCAGGTCGAGGAGGATGATGTCCGGTCGCCATGCCACCGCCGCGTCGTGTGCGGCCTGTCCGTCCGCCACCGGCACGCACTCAAAGCCGGCACGCTCCAGCACTCGCTTGACCAGCCGCAACACCTGCTCGTCGTCATCGACCACGAGCACGACGTCGTGGTGTGTCGGTGAGACTCGGGGAGTGGCTTCGCTGTCAGGCTCCACCCTTCTCGCTACGGTCACGTCGCGCTCGCTGGCGGCTCGAGCGCGCCCGTGCCCGGGCGTGGGAAGTTGTCGGTGAGCGCGATGGCGCGCTCGGCAGCGGTCTTGATCTCGAAGATGTCGGCGCGCACGGCGTCGGGGTCGTCGGTCTCTTCAGCGATCAGCTCGCTGTAGTTGACGATGACGGCGAGCAGGTTGCGGAGGTCGTGGATGAGGACTCGACCCTCGTCCTCCGAGTGCCCGTCGCCGGCGTTCACAGCCGCTTGACCAGTTGCCATCTGTTCATCTCGCCGTCGCGCTGATAGCCCAGCTCGTCGAGCAGCGAGCGCGCGATCGCGAGGCCACGCCCCGCCTCGCTCGACGGCGCCGGCATGGCGCGAGTGTGGTGATTATGAACGGGCGGCCCTCGATCGATGAACGAAGCGAGCGCGGTGCCCTGATCGAGGCGGAGGACGTATTCCACCGGATGCTCGGTGCCCGCGGGCAGGCCGTGGGTGAGCACGTTGGCGCCGATCTCGGCGAGCGCGGTCTCGAAGAGCATGAGACTGCGGTCGTCGGCCGCCCGGCCGGAGACTTCGCGCATCCGATCGATCGACCGGTGCAGCGTTTCCAATCCTTCGTCCAGACGGCTGAGGGTGGCGTGGAATTCAAATGACTTCACTTCAGACCTGCGGCGGTCAGAATCCAGCGAGGGCGTCCTCGACCGTGGCGTAGTACGGGAACACGCGGTCGAGCGTGGTCAGCTCCAGGACCACCCTCACCTGCTGGTTAGGAGCCGCGAGCCGGAGATCGCCCTTGGAGCCGCGCACCTGCTTCAACGCGGCGATCACCGAGCCGAGGCCCGTGCTGTCGACAAAGCTCACGCCTTCCATGTCGATGACCAAGCGCGGCTGGCCGTTTCTGACGGCCTCGCTGATCGCGTCTTTCAACGTCGGAGCCCCGGCGACGTCCAGGCGACCGGTCGGCGCGATCACCGTCACGCCGTTGTCGGCCTGCCGGCTCTGCACCTCCAGGCTCACCGTGGGTCTCCCATATACCGGCAAAGACTATATGGCACGGGCTCCGGGATTGTGGCCTCTACACTGCACGGGCGTGAGCGCTCCACCCGCGGCCCAGCGCCTGCTCATAGTCGACGATGAGGAGCCCCTGGCGAAGGTCGTGGCGCGCATGCTGCGCAGCCGCGGGTTCGAATCCGACATCGCGCTGACGGCCGCGCAAGCTCGGCAGCGCTTCGAGGCCGCCGACTACGCCCTCGCCCTCCTCGACGTGCGACTGCCCGACGAATCCGGGTATGGGCTGCTGGAAGAGGTGCGCCGCCGGTGTCCGGACACCGCGGTCGTGATGATCACGGGCGTCGACGATCCCGAACTGGGCAGGGCCGCCCTCGAGCATGGAGCCTACGCCTACCTGGTCAAGCCGGTCGGTACGACGGAGCTGTACCTCGCCGTGGTCAACGCGCTGCGCCGTCGCAGCCTCGAGCTCGACTATCGCGCCAACCTGAAGCGCCTCGAATCGATGGTCGGCGAGCGCGCCGAGCAGATGCGGCGCGCAGCCGAGCTGCAGTCGGGCATGCTGCCGCCATCCCCCTTCAAGGAGGACGGGTTTGAGCTGGCCGCGCACTTCGCCGCGGCGCGCGAGATCAGCGGCGACTTCTACGACTGGTACCGCCCCAGCCCGGGCCTCCTCACCTTCACTCTCGGCGACGTGATGGGCAAGGGCCTGCCGGCGGCCCTGATGATGGCGACGGCGCGTGCCGCCCTTCGCGGGTCGGCCGGCGTCGCGGAGATAGCCGCCGGCATCAAACTGGCCGCTGACGTCATGGCCGCGGCGTTGGAGGCCAACCACGCTTACGTGACCGTCTTCCACGGCGTTTTCGATCCGGGCACCGGCGAGCTGCACTACGTCGATGCGGGGCACGGACACGCGAGGCTGTTGCGAGGTGCGACCGGGCAGGAGACGCTGCCCCACCGGAGCGCGCCGATCGGCATCTTTCCAGACAGTCAGATCGCCGTCGGCACGGCCACGCTCAGCCGGGGCGATGCGCTGGTCGTGTTCTCGGATGGACTGCTCGACCTGCGGCCGGACCTGGCGACCAAGGATGTGCAGCTGCCTTACGAGGCGCGCCGCGCCCAGACGGCGCAGGAGATGGTGGACATCCTGGCCCACGGCTCCCGAGATCGCGAGCTTTTCGACGATGTGACGGTGCTCGCCCTGCGACGGCTTTAGTCTCGCGAGCCTGAGCCCCCTCACCTGCCTTCACCCGAACCAGAGAGAGGGAGGCTTTGAACACGTTGCCGGCGCTCTCCCGGAGGAGAGCGGCGATACCTCGACACTTAAGGGGGGACTGGGTGGAAGGTTGGCGGCTACACTTTGGGTCCTGCGCACCTTCCATCCCGCCAGGGGGGGCGAGGTTACCGAGGTGTCGCCAGGACCCCGTCCGCAGGCTGCGCCGAAGCCGATGTGGACCCGGGGCCTGGTGCGTCGCGCGTCGCCCTCAGTCGCGATTGCCGCCATCTTCGCCGTCCAGGCCGGCACCGGCGCCGCGCCCATGCTGGTGTTCCCGCTCTACCTGTCCGTCGTCCTGCTCACGTCGCTGCGGCTCGGCCGGACCGAGTCGCTGTCGATGGCCGGGCTCGCCGCCGTCGCGATCCTCATGCCTGCTCTTTTCCGGGGCGGTCAGCCTGGCGACGCGGCGCCGGCCGTCCTCCTCGCCATCCTGCTGATGGTGGTGGCGTTGGCGATCGGCGAAGTCGTTCGGCAGGCCCGCGAGACCGCCGCTGGGGCACATCGCAAGCTGGTCGAGGTCGAGACCAACGAGGCGCGCCTCCGGCTGGCCCTGGAGGGCGCGATGGTCGGCCTCGCGCTGGCCGGAGCGGACGGCAGGTGGACGGAGGTCAACGACAGGCTCTGCACGAGCCTCGGCCGCAGCCGCGACGAGCTCTTGCGCCTGACGCTCGGCGAGGTCACCGCCGAAAACGACCGCAAGGCGCTCGACGACGCGCTCGCCCTCTTGCGCGGCGGCGACATCGTGCGTTGGGAGGCGGAGCTCAACTTGGTGCGTGCGGACGGGAGCCACGTCCCGGTCGCGATTGCGATCGCGGCGGTGGCCGGCCCTGCCCCTGAAGATTCGCGTTGGCTGGTGCAGGTGACCGACATCTCGACGCGCAAGCGGCTCGACGGGCTCCGCGACTGCCTGGTCGCGGTGCGTCAGGTGATCGTCAACGCGACGAGCTGGGAGCAGGCCGCGCCGCAGATTCTCAGCAGCCTGTGCTGCTATCTCGATTGGGACCTGGCGGAGTACTGGGCGGTCGACCCCGACCGGCAGGCCCTGCGCGTGCGTCAATCGTGGCAGCGCCCGGCCGCCGGGCTGCACGAGTTCCATGAGGAGAACCGAGCCATCTCGTTGGCCAGCGGCTCAGGATTGCTGGGTCGGGTCTGGCAGTCGGGCGTCGTCGCCGCCTATGAAGACATCGCCCAGGTGCCCGACTACATGCGGTCCGGCGCGGCGCGCCGGTCGGGTCTCAGGTCCGCGGCGGCGTTTCCGGTCATGGAAGGCGGGGTGGTGGTCGGCGTCGTCGAGCTGCTCGCCGGCCAGAAGCGCGGCGTCGAGGACGACATGGTCACGATGCTCGCTTCGGTGGGGGTCGAGATCGGTCAGTTCATGCGCCGCTCGGAGACCGCCCACGCATTGAAGCGCAGCGAGACCGACCACCGGGCGATCTTCGAGCGCTCGCCGATCGGTATCGCGCGCGTCAGCAGCGAGGGTGAGCTGCTCGAAGCCAACCCCGCGCTGCTGCAGATGCTCGAGCACGACCTCGAGACCATGCGCGGGAGTGCGTGGCATGACCTGCTGAGGGCCTACGACCAGGCGGCGGCCCGCCAGCGGTCGGCGCCGCTGCTGGCCGGGCTTGCGGATCGGAGCAGCATCCAGGTCCGCGCCGCGACCGGCGGCGGGAAGTGGCTCTGGCTCCAGCTCACGGCGACTTCGATCCCGGATTCGAGCGGACGGCTGGAGCACATGCTGGTGATGATCGAGGACGTCACGACGGTGCGGGCAACCTCCGACCAGCTCAACGAGGCACTCGAATCTCAGCGCAGCGCCAACGCCACCCTTGAAAAGCTGGACCGGACCAAGACGGAATTTCTGTCGATCGTCAGCCACGAGTTCCGGACGGCACTCACCGGCATCCAGGGATTCAGCGAGCTCATTCGCGACGGCGGCCTGGAGCCGGACGAGGTGCGTGCGTACGGCGGCTACATATTCAATGACGCGGACCGGGTCAACCGGCTGATCGGCGACATGCTGGACCTCGACCGGATGGAATCGGGCCGCATGAGCATCCGCACCGGCGATGTGGACATCAACGAGGTCCTGAGCGAGGCCATCGCCAGAGCCGGGACGGCCGCCTCCACGGCGGAGTTCAAAGCCGACCTCGACCCGCGGCTGCCGATCGTCGCCGGCGATCGCGACCGGCTGATCCAGGTCGTGAGCAACCTCGTCAACAACGCGATCAAATACTCACCGGAGGGTGGAACGGTCACCCTGTCCAGCCGCGCCGAGGGCAGGTTCGCCCTGGTCAGCGTCACCGACACGGGGCTGGGCATCCCGCCGGACGAGATCGGCCACGTGTTCGAACGCTTCCGCCGCGTCCGCAGCGGCGCTGCCCAGTCGATTCCCGGGACTGGCCTGGGCCTCACGATCGTTAAACAGATCGTAGAGATGCATGGCGGTGAGATCTGGGTCGAGAGTGCGGTCGGGCTCGGTTCGGCGTTTCATTTCACCATCCCGCTGGCGGCTGAGAACGTCCCGCCGTTGCAGCGACGGCATGCCTGATATCGGGATCACCGGTGGGACCGCTCCATTCACGGTGCTGGTGGCTGACGACAACGACGTCGCCCAGCGGCTGTGCAAGCGAGTGCTGGAAAAGGCGGGCTACGGCGTGCTCATCGCGGCTGATGGACTCCAGGCCGTGGACATCGCGGTCAGGCAGCGCCCGTCGATGATCCTGATGGACGTCGCGATGCCGGGCATCGACGGGCTCGAGGCGATGCGCCGGATCAAGGCGGAGATCCCGGCGATGCCGATCGTCATCGCGAGCGCGCACTCGATGGCGAGCGACCATCAGCGCTTCCTGGAGGCGGGCGCCGACAACGTGCTGAGCAAACCGTTCCGGCTTGCCGACCTGATCGCGATCGTCGAGAACCTGGCCAGGGGGGGCAAGTGAAGGACCTCACCGGGACCAGGCTGGGTCAGTACGAGATCGTCGAGCGCCTCGGCGGGGGCGGGATGGCGGTCGTCTACCGAGCCGTGCAGCAGCCGCTGGGCCGGGAGGTGGCGCTCAAGGCCCTGTCTTCGGAGCTCTTTCAGGACGACGGGTTCGTCAAGCGTTTCGAGACCGAAGCCAAAACCCTGGCCAAGCTCGACCACCCCAACATCCTTCCGATTTATGACTTCGAGATGTCGGATGGGGTCGCCTACCTGACCATGCCGCTGATTCGCGGCGGCACGCTGCGCGACGTCTTGAACCACGGACCGCTCGACACCCTGACGGCCTGGCGGTACCTGCGGGAGATCGGCGACGGCCTGCAGCACGCCCACGACGCGGGCATCGTCCATCGCGACCTCAAGCCGACGAACGTGCTCATCCACGCCGACGGGCGGGCGATGCTGGCGGACTTCGGCCTGGCCCGAGGCGCTGGCCAACCGACGCACCTGACCACGATCGGCCTGGCCATCGGCACGCCGGGCTACATGGCGCCGGAGCAGGTGATGGGCCACGACGTCGACAAGCGCGCCGACATCTACGCCATGGGAGTGCTGACGTTCGAGATGCTGACGGGCCGGCTGCCGTTCATCGGGTCCAACCGGATGGAGGTCGCATACGCCACCGTCAACGCTCCCATACCGTCGGCGGTGAAGCTCAACGCCAACCTGCCGGACGAGCTCGACCAGCTGCTGGCCAAGGTGCTGGCGAAAGACCCGGCCGAGCGGCCCCAGACGGTCCGTGAGCTGCTCGCGCAGATGGCCAGGCTGCCGCAGCGCCGCCAGGCGGCGACTCCGCCCGCGCCGGTGGCGCCGGCGGTGGCCGCAGTCGCCTCGGCACGTCCCGCGCCGGCCGCCCTGCCGCCCGAGACCGCCGCGATGCGGGTCATCTCCTCGCCGGCCGGGCTGCACGGGTCGCCGCCTCCCACCCCGACCGCCGGCGGGGCGTCGGCGATCCGGACCCTGGAGATGATGGGGGTGCGGGCGGCCCGGGCGAGGGGACGGTTCATCCTCAACTCGCACGTCAGCAACCTCGTCCACGTCGCGCGCGATGTCAGCGGCGATCGGTGGCCGGAACTCGCCTACGCGGCCGGCCTCGTGCAGTACGTGGAGCAGGACCCGCCGCACGACGAGCAGCTTTCGTCGCCGGTCGAGTCGCTGAGCCGGCTGAACGAGGCGTTCGAGACCGTCTACGGACCCGAGGCCGAAGACATGATCCGGGCGTGGGGGCGGCGCGCCACCGAGCGCTGGCTCGCCGAGGGCCGGCACGGGATGGGCGGGCCGCGGTGGCTGGTTCCGGGCCGGCAGCGGAGGCTGGCGGGGGTCGTGAGGGCGTTCACCGAGGCCATGGACAACGTGCGCGGCGAGCACACCCATGCCTGGCTGCAGGTCGACGAGCACCAGTTCTGGCTCGTCAACTTCTCCAACATGTTCGCTCTCGGACGCATCAAGACCGTCAAGTCGTGTCACGTCTGGACCGCCAGCATCGAGACCATCCTCCGCTGGGCCGGGCTGGCCAACGACTGGTACGTGGAGGAGGTCGAATGCGGCTGCGTGACCGGCACCTTCGACTGCGTTTTCGCCATCCGGTCGGTCGAGAGCTGACCGCCGCTGCGGATGCCGTCGAGAATCTGTCGGCGGTCTTGACCCAAAACGAACGGCTCGGGTCCCGTTTACCCTCCTCGGTGTAGCCCAGGCCACGCGCACGCCGGCTCCGCTGGGTCGGGTCGTTTCAACTTTTCCAGCATTCCCAGGGCGCCGGCCTGCTCCAGGAGGCCGGTCTTGGCCAACTCTCGAAGATAGGCAGAATTCATTGTCCAGAGGTACGAGTTCGGCAACGGCCTCAGTCTCGGGACGGCCCGCCTTTGAATCTATGCTTGGCCAGTGAAGGCAAGGAACGAAGCCATGCCCCCCGGGGTCCACCTAAAGTCGGAGGTGGTCGGGCCCTTTGCGACAGGGCCGGTGCGGTATCAACTCAGAATCCTGGGCGACCCGACCAGAGGCTACCTACTGGCTGGTCTAAGCTCGCTGCCGGCGGCTCAGCAGGGTGAATTCTGGTTCGAAAGCCTGGAGGCGGCCAAGAGGGCGGCTCAGGCATACGGTGTCCCTCTCGACAGTTGGACGGAAATCACAACAGTCGGAGAGGTCGCTGAGCCTTGGCAGAGAAACGGGCGGCGCAGCTAAGTAGGGCTCCGAACTCGGTCTCGTTTTCATCTGCGTCGGTCAACCCCGCCTGTCATGTCCCTTGGAGCCGGGCTAACGCGCCTTTCCCTCAAGGCCGCCGCCCCTCGACAAAGGCCTCCACCGTCGCAATCAGGGCGACGACGAGCAACTCGAATCGCGCATATGTGAGCGGGATCTCGCTGCTCAGCACCGCCACCTCCTGGTCGATGGCGATCGCCGCCATCGCGAGCGCGCAGGCGTACGCCCTCGTTCGCCAGAGCTCCCAGCGGGTGGAGCTGGACTCCCGGAACGAACGCAGCGGATCGGACCGTCCAGGTGCGTTCGCGCCGGGCGCGGCTGGCCTCCGGGCGCTGTGAAAGTGAAACGGAAGGCCCTTGGTAAACACGGGGCCGAGCGACCAAGGACCAAAGTAGGGCTTGACGGCGCTCATCTGCTCATCCAAGATAGTAGATGTCTGATAAGTGTGCGGCCAGTCGGCCGCGATTGTCTTGCTGCGCGAGTGCAACGCGGCGTTAAGCGTTGCCCTCGGGTCATCGAAGGAATTGGGGCGCAATGAATAGATGGGGAGTCGAGAAGTGAGCGGACAGCCTGAGGCGCTGGGCGACCGTCCCAGGAGAATCGTCGATGTCGGGGTGTACCACAACTGGGCCACGGCTCTCGAAATTGTGGAGTACCTCCCGCCAGGCTGGCGCCAGTTTGTGGCGGACCACGTCCGCCAGCCCTGGCACGACTTCCTTTTGGGTCTGGGCCCCAAGCCCGCGGGTCCGCTCGGTTTCGGTCCCCTGGGGGGCGACTTCCCGTATCAAAGTCCCCATGGACGTTATTTCCCCGGTTCTCAAGAAGAGGGTGCCGTTGCCGGTGGCAGCAGCGCCGGGAGCCTCGTTGACCAGCATCTAAACCCGAACGGGATTGACAGCGCCATCCTTTGCCACGGGCTCGGCATGTTCGTTCCCATTGGGGTGGTGCCGCGGTTGGCTCTTGAGCTGGTGCGGGCCGTCAACGACTGGACGGTCGAACGATGGCTGGCCTCTGACGACCGTCTCCGTGCGGCGGTCTTGGTGCCCACACAGATTCCCGACGCAGCCGCCGAGGAGATCAGGCGGATCGGCAAGCCCCCTCAGGTTGTCGCTGTGCTTTTGGGAGCGAATGGTTTGGGAAAGCCTTTTGGCCACCCGGCCTACTTCCCGATTTACGAGGCGGCCGAAGAGATGGGTTTACCATTGATTATCCGCGCCGGGGGGGACTCTGGAATGGAGGCTCCGAGCTACCCGACTGCGGGCGGAATGCCCGGAACGTATACGGAATTCCGAGTCCTTGGCTTCCAGTCGCTGGCCACCCACGCTGCCAGCCTGATCGCCCAAGGTGTGGTCGAGAGGTTCAAGTCGCTCAAGTTTCTTCTCTTGGGCGCAGGTGCGACTTGGGTGACGCCATTCCTATGGCGATTTGACACGGAATACATGGCGTTCCGGCAGGGCATCGCATGGATTCAGAATGAAATGCCGAGCGACGTCTTCCACAGGCATTTCTTCGTCGGGACAGACTCCTCATTCCAGCCTTCGGATCCGGAGGTCTTTAGGGCTGTGCTGGAGGCCGACCCAAGTCTGGCCGACATCATTTGCTATTCAAGCGGATATCCAGATCGGGAGTACCTCAGTCCTTCTCGGCTCCTGGAAGTGCTGCCGCACGACTGGGGCGACAAGGTAATGAGCGCGAACGCCGTGCGGCTGTTCGGATTGCCATCCGGTCCAACCGACACTGCAAGCGTTGCGGACACGTTATCGAGCGGTAGATTGAGGAAGGTTAAATGAGTAACGACATGATCATCGACGTCGACTGCCACCACAGCTGGCCATTCGACAGAGACCTGATTCAGTACATGCCTAGGGCATGGCGCGAGTACTTTACAGCCGCGGCCGGCCCTGGTCTGGCAGACAGTGTGCAGGATGTCGGTTACGGGTCAAGCGGTGGATACAGCCCGTTCCTCCCGCCTTGGGTCCACTACCCCTTTTCGGGCGGCGGTGGGACGAGGCTGGAATGCATGCCGAAAGAGGGCGGAGCGGCTGGCTCGAGCCGGCAGGTGTTGATTGATGAGCATCTGAACCCACATGGCATTGCTCGGGCGGTGCTGACTTTCGGTTACGGGACGCAGCAGGGGATTCTGAATGCGCCCGCTTCAGTTGCCCTGTGTCGAGCCGCCAACGACTATACGATCGACAAATGGCTCGATGGACGAGAAGATCGCCTGTACGGCGTTCTGCTTGTCCCCGTCAGCGCTCCTGAGGAAGCCGCCAAGGAGATATACCGTCTCGCGGATCACCCTCGCATCGTCGGGGCACTCGTGATGACGAATCCGTTTCTTAAGCCCCTCGGCCATCCGGTCTACGATCCGATTTTGCGCGCAGCGGACGAAACGGGCTTGGTGATCTTCACGCACGCCGCCGCTGACTTTACGAGTAAAGGTGCATGGTACGCGGGCGGGTTGCCGACCAGTATGACCGAGATATACCTAGGCTTGGAACAAGTCGGGATGCACCATTTCACGAGTGTCATCTGCAGCGGCGTTTTTGAGAAATTCCCGCACCTCCGAATATTGTTCAACGAGTATGGATTCACTTGGATGCCCTGGATGTTGGCAGAACTCGATTCACGGTATGCCGCGCTCAAGATTGAGAACCCACTTATCAAGCGGTTGCCAAGTGAGTATTTCGCTGAGCACGTTTGGGCATCAACGCAGCCATTCGCCATGGTGGCTGAGGCTTCCAAAGTGGAGCGCCTCTTGGAGACATGTCCGTCGATCGCCGATCATCTCTGTTACTCGAGCGACTATCCGCATTGGGACGCTGAGGACCCCGGCTCTGTGCGTGTTCGGCTACCTCAAGAGTGGCGGTCCAAGGTCATGGGTAAAAACGCTGCACGCCTCTTCGGTTGGGATGACTTAGTCGGAGGTGCCGTTGGGACCGGTCGCCGTACCGAGGTGAGACTGAGTGCCGGATCCTAAGCCTGGGCCGGATCGGGTATTCGAGGTGGGGACGGTGGATGAGTTCACGCACGGCGTTGTTCGTCTAGTCCAAGTCAAAGGCCGCGAGGTCGGTGTTCTTAGGTGGTATGACCGCTGGTACGCTTTGCGGAACGTCTGTCCGCACATTGGCGGCCCGGTATGTAACGGCCTCGTGAGCCCCCTCCTAGTCGAGGAGCGACCGTGGTCTGATGCCGACCTGAGAGTCGATACTGAGCGACCGATGCTCATGTGTCCCTGGCATTTCTGGGAATACGATCTGACGACTGGCCTCAGCCTTAGTGGTCGAGAGAGCGTCAGGATGTACGGAGCTTACGAATCCGCGGGCAGAGTTTTCGTTGATTTGAGCTTACCGCCACGGGCGATCGGGTCGGCAGGCGTTGTGGCGGGAAACGGCGGCGCGCGAGACTGATATGCGACAGCTGAAGAGTCCAAGAGCCGATTTGTCCCGGCGGAGCGTGGCCCGGCGCCGCAATCCAAGTCCGGCGCGAGCAGGTCGGACTGTCCGGAAAGCCGGTAACAGAGTCTGAGTGGCGTCACCAGTCGTAATCGTTGGAGGTGGCGCTGCTGGCGCCGGAGTTGCTTCCGGCCTCAGGCGGGGGGGATGGACGGGCGGAATCAGCGTGATCTCCGACGAGGCTGTGGCCCCGTATGAGCGGCCTCCGCTCTCGAAGGAGTTCTTGAGGTCAACTCGATCGGCGGAATCGCTGGGCGTGCTCCCCGTTGATTGGTACCGCGAGAATGATGTGGAGCTCATCGATGGTCGGGCCGTGTCCTTGAACCCAGATGAGCGGGCGGTACAGGTAGCCGGCGGCAACAACATCAGGTACTCGAACCTCGTTCTAGCCACTGGCGGCCGGCCCCGGCGATTGGATTGGCACGACCCACAGGGACGCATTTTGTACCTGCGGTCGCTTCAAGACGCTCGCGCCTTGAAGGAAGCCCTCGGCCCAGGTCGGCGCATCGTTATCATCGGCGCAGGATTCATCGGGGGCGAGGTCGCCGCCTCTGCACGCCACCTCGGCGCAAGCGTGACTATCGTCGAGGCCTTGCCGCTGCCCTTGGCGCGTGTGTTGGATGAGGACATCGCGGGTATGTACGCCGACCTGCACGGCGAGAACGGGGTCAACCTCCGGCTTTCAAGTCAGGTTGTGGCGGTCCGGGCGGGCTCCGACCTAGAGCTGACACTGCACGATGGCAATGTCTTGAATTGTGACGTAGTTCTTATCGGGATTGGTCTGGAACCCAATGTCAACTTGGCGGTTGACGCTGGTCTCGAGTGTCGCAATGGGATCGTCGTTGACGAGTTCGGACGAAGCAGCGCCGACGGAATTTTTGCTGCCGGTGACGTTGCCAATCATTTCAACCCTGTGTACCAAAGATGGTTGCGCGTCGAGCACCACGACAATGCTCTGAAGCAGGGTGCCATCGTTGCAGCCAATATCCTCGGAGACCGTCGGCCGTACGAGGCTCCCCATTGGTTCTGGTCGGTCCAATATGACTGCACTTTGGAGGCGGTCGGCTGGTGGCAAGAGCACGATCAGGCCGTCACGAGAGGAACTCTGGAATCCCGCAGGTTTGTGAGGTTTTATTTGAAGGCTGGCCAGATTGTCGGCGCGGTCGGTCTCAACGCGGGCCGGGATGTGCGCAGGGCAGGTCGGCTCGTTGGCTCCCGCATGCGAATCGAGGCGGTCAATCTGGCTGACGAGGCGTGGGACCTGCGCAGGGCATTGGTGGCCACGCCGATAGGAGGAATCGAGTAGGAGTGGGTATCGAGTGCAACATCTGGTAGCGACGGAGTCGGACCTGCAGCCGGAGGAGTCCATGCAGGTGACAATTGACGGCCTGAAGATCTGCCTGGCCAGGAGTGGCGATGGGTCATGGCACGCCATATCCGATGTCTGTACGCACGAGGAATACTCGCTCAGCGAAGGCGATATCTGGGGTAATCACGTCGAGTGCGCCCTACACGGGTCGCGCTTCAATCTGGTAACGGGTGAGCCCGACCAGTTGCCGGCCCGGACGCCCGTCCGCGTCTATCAGGTCGAAGTCAGGGGCGGCTCGGTGTTCGTCAAGATGTAACGTTTTCGCGGACTGCTGATGACCTGGTCAATGACCACTCGGGATCAGCGTTTGAGCGGGAAGGCAACGCAGTCGCCGAACTGTTTAGCATCGCCGCCGGTCGGGCAAGCCACGGCCTGTCAAGTGATGTACGGCGATGGCCGCAGCCAGTTAATCAAAGGATGACGCGCTCGGAAGTTAAGTTGACGGTCACTCGGGATAACTCCCGTCGCCTGATCCCTAAAAAAAACATCTTGACATTAGCTTATCCGATGAGTAGCCTTCGGTCGTCTTAACAGCTATCGGACGCGGCCAGCTGCGTGGTTGTTCTCCAATCGTTTGCGAAATTGTGAGGTGAGAAGTGCAGAAACCGGGAGTATCGGGCAGGCCTGCGAGGAACCCTGTCTTGAACGTGGCGTTGCTGGCAGTTGTTCCTCTGGTCCTCGCGGGATGCGGCAGTAGCGACGGCTCGGCTCCATCGACTCCGGGCGTGACGTCCAATCAGATCGTGATCGGCAGCGATATGGCGTTGACCGGCCCTGGGAGCGCTACCGGTCAGGGCTTCAAGCTTGGCCTCGAACTCGCCGCATCTGAGATCAACGCGCATGGCGGAATCAACGGCCGCAAGGTGAAGCTGGTGATCGAGGATGATGCTGGAACCGCGCAGGGAGGGGTTGAAGCGGCGCGCCGGCTCGTCCAGCAAGACGGAGTCTTCGCCGACTTTGCTGGTGCCGGAAGCACATCTGCGGTCTCCGAGGCGCCCTTCTTCACCTCGTCCAAGGTCCCGCTCTATGCCACGCTAGCTTCGGACCCGCGCATATTCCAGCCCTTCAGCCGCTATGTGTTTACTGGCGTGCCGCAAAGGAGGGACCTGTCGCAGGAGGTCGTCAAGTACGCGCAGTCGATCGGTGCCGCGACCCTCGACATTTTGTACGCGAGCGATCAGGCGTTTTGTCAGTCCGGGGTGCAGCTGGTCCAAGGGGACGCCGCAGCTTCGGGGACGCATATCGTGGGCCTTCAGTCGTTCCACAGCGGTGACACTGACTTCACAGCGCAGATAAGCTCGGTCGCGCGTCTCAACCCCTCGGCTGTTTACCTCTGCGGCCTCGACGTCGATGGAGGCAGGATCGTGCCGCAGTTGCGGCGCGTTGTTGCCGACACCACCATCATCGCAGACGCATCGATGGCGACCGCCGCGCTACTCAAGACTGCCGGGCCGGCCGGAGAGGGCGTCCGCTGCTTCTGGCTTTCTTCCTCACAACCGGTCACCGCTCAGACGGGCGCGATGGGCGACTGGAACAAGCGACTGGACAAGTTCGCACCTAATCGGCCTGCCGGGACACCCAACATATTCACCGTCTCCGGGTATGTCGACTTCTATGTGTTCGCAGAGGCTCTTCGACATGCCGGCTCGTCGGTGACTCGTGACAACTTCGTAGATGCGCTTGAGGGAGTTCACAATTTCGTCCCGGGCCGCGATTCCTACTTCTCCTATGCCGCACCGATAGGTGTGCCACGGAACTTCAGTAAGGAGAACCATCAGGGCACTCACGCCGCTGTTCCGATAGAAATTAAGAACGGCGAGTTCGTGACTATCGAGCCGGGAAGCTAAGGATGAGCAGCAACTCACCGGTTCGGCCGACCGGACACTACCAAGAGTAGGGCCGCCGGATGGCACTGCTCGTGGGAGCGTTGGCACTTGGCGGGATCTATGCGCTCGTGGCCGTCGGGGTTGTAATGGTCTTCCGGTCAACCGGAATACTGAACTTCGCCCAGGGTGAGCTGCTGATGGTTGGCGGCTACGCCTACGTGCTGGCTGCCGGCGCGACTAGCTCACCGATCCTGCAAATCGCGAGCCCGCTTGCAGCCGGTGCCGTGGCAGGCCTGCTGCTGTTCGCGCTTACCAGCATCTTGCTCCGATTTGCCGATGAATTGGTGGTGGTCCTCGGTACCTTTGCGCTTTCGATTCTCATGCAGGCCATCGCTCGCCTGAAGTTTTCGGACACCCCAATTCCCGCCCAGCCTTGGCTTGTCGGCGATCGGGTTATCTCGCTGGGGACCGTTCGCCTCGAAGCCAACTCGCTGCTTGCGATAGGCCTGAGCGCGGTGGTCACGGTCGTGCTCTTCGTGTGGTTCCAGCGTTCCACCTATGGGAAGGCCATGCGTGCGGTCGCCGAAGATCGCTTCCGGGCTGGGATCAGCGGCATTCCGGTGAGGCGCATGCTCATAATGAGTTGGGTCCTGGGCAGTGCTCTCGCGGCGGTCGCCGGTGTGTTCCTCGTTCCGACGACAGGGGCGTTCCCCGGTTTGGGCGCCACAGTTCTTCTCCCGGCATTCTTCGCTGCTGTTATCGGCGGACTTGACAGTGTTGTGGGTGCCGTCGTGGCGGGATTCATCTTCGGGCTGGCGCAAACGTATGCGGTCGTAGTCTTTGGAGACGCACTCCGAGACGTGGCGATCTTCGCCATTCTTCTAGGAGTCCTGATAGTGCGACCGAGCGGCCTGCTCGGTAGCCAGCGGATCCGGCGGTATTGATCGGCCGGGTCCCGGCGGTCACCGCGGGCGTTGCGTGCACCCTATGCGCGGTAGCAGCGTCGCTGCTGCCTCCCTTCGCGCGCTTTGTTGCTGGAGAACTGGGCGTGTTGATCGTCGTTGCGGTCGGGGTCAACCTTGTGATGGGTGTAGCTGGCCTGTTTTCTGTCGCGAGCCCGGCCTTCCTTGGCCTAGGTGCCACCTCAGTCGCGATCTTGCTGATTCATAGCGTCCCTCTACTACCATCAGTGTTGGCGGCAGTCTTACTGGGCTGTGCAATCGGTTGGCTTGTCGGACTGGTTGCTCTCCGGCTGTCGGGCATCTACTTCGCCATCATCACGCTCGCGTTTCTAAACGTATTTCTTGCCGTGATCAACTGGGCCGGCCCTTTGACGGGTGGGGGATACGGCTTGGTGGTCCCGATCCAGTTTCTTCCACTTGTCGGCCCGCTTACCGCCGACGAGGTCGCGGTGACAGCGGTTATGTGTGCTGCGATAGTGGCGGTGTTGACGCACTTTGCGATCCATTCTCGCGTGGGCCGCGCGTGGGTAGCGATCAAGAACAATCGCGCCGCGGCGGAGCTACAGGGCATCAATGTCGCGCGGACACAGACACAGGCCTTCGCGCTCGGCAACACACTCGTGACCTTCGCCGGAGTACTACAAGCATTGCTCTGGGGGCTGACGAATCCGAACTCTTATAGCATCGACGTGGCAGTCGCTCATCTCTCGTACGTAGTGGTCGGGGGGGTGACTCCGAGCATCATCGGTCCGATCGTAGGCCCAATCCTCTTATTCGCGCTCCCTCAGTTCGTTCATCAGCTCGGATCTTGGCTCGACGTCTTCTACGCGGGATTCATGCTCATGATCTTGCTTCTGGCGCCCCGTGGGATTGTGGGTGCCATCGAGCAGACGAGAGCTCGCCTAACACAGGGCAGACACTAGCCCGTGGATCCGGCGGTCCTCCTCAGGCTCGAGTCGGTCCGTGTCTCCTTCGGAGGCGTCCGGGCGTTGGACGGGGTTTCTTTCGCCGTCGAAGAGGGTTCGATACATGGGCTGATCGGACCGAATGGGGCTGGTAAGACCACAGCCCTGAACGTCGCGACAGGGCTCGTGCGACCGACCGCGGGCCGAGTCACTGTCGGCGCCGACGGGCGCGAGCCGGAGCCTCGCCGACTGATCGATGCGGGGATCGCCAGAGCTTTCCAAACGCCGGCTGTGTTTGAGGACTTGAACGCCGTGGACAACGTCCTTGTCGGGGCGCACCGGCTCGCGAACGCCGGCCTCTTCAGAGGTGTGCTCCGCATCGGCGCAGCGAAGCGCGAAGAGAGGACGCTTCGTGCTCGTGCGGAGCAGATCCTTGCTGACGTCGGATTTGATGGGCGGCTTACTGAGTCGGCTAGCACGCTCTCCTTCGGAAATCGCCGTCGTTTGGAGCTTGCCCGGTGTCTCATCTCGGAGCCGAGGCTGCTCCTTCTCGACGAACCGACCGCCGGTCTCAGCGGAGATGAGGTCCGTGCTTTCGCCGATCTGCTTCGTGCACTTTCGGACCGACTAAGTCACCCGGTCACCATCCTGATCGTGGAGCACAACGTTCCGTTGATGTTCTCGCTGTGCACAAAGGTGACGGCGCTGGCGGAGGGCCGCTGTCTAATCGAAGGGACGCCTCAGGCAGTCCGACATGACAGCCGCGTGATTGAGGCGTACTTGGGCCGACCATCCCGACCGACAAGCGAGCCGGACCACGCAACGCCGAAGATCGAAGACAGAAAACCGCGTGTCGGTGGGGTCCAACCTCACATAGCGGAACTGCGATCTACCAACGAGACGCCACTGCGTGTGGCCGGCCTCTATGCAGGCTACGGGAACACCGTCGTCCTGAGGGACGTACACATTGAGGTGTGGCCTGGGGAAGTTGTGGCGATGTTCGGTCGAAACGGAGCAGGTAAATCGACTTTGATGAGTTCGATCGTTGGCGCGGTGAAGATCCGCCGGGGACAGGTGACGTACGGAGGGTCGCGTATCGATCGGCTTCGCACAGACCAAATCGTGAACAGGGGAATCGGTTTCGTCCCCCAAGGGCGCGCGACCATCGAGAGCCAAAGCGTTGACGACAATCTGCTTCTATCGCTGTTCGGGCTCCGCCTCTCGAAGCGGCAAATCGTGGAGAGACGCGCCGAAATCTTCGAGCGGTTCCCACGTCTTGCGGGACGTCAGAGGCAACTCGCAGGGACGCTCAGCGGCGGCGAGCGCCAGATGCTCGCCATAGCCAAAGCGACGATACGCAAACCGGCGCTTCTACTGCTCGACGAGCCATCGACGGGCCTGGCCCCGGCCATCGTCACTGAACTCCAGGATGCCCTGGCTGGTATCGCGAGGGATGGGACGGCGATTCTGATAGCTGAGCAGGCTGTGGACTGGGTGGTTCCGCTCGCCAACAGGGCCTACTGGATCGAGTCGGGGAGAGTCGTCAGGGAAAGCTCAGCCGATGATCTGATGGACAGCGATGGCGTCACGTCCGCCTACCTCGGAGATCAGGCGTCGGGCGACTTCTCGGAGATGGGCAGGCGATCGCGGTTGGGACGGCAGCCAGGCACGCTCGAAGAGGCGGCCGCGGAGTGCTGACCAGGACAACCGTGACGGCGAGATCACGCCTTCCGCGACCTCTACCGGGTCATTCGTGTCACAGATGAGATCCTTGATGACGAAGCGTTAGCCATGCGGGAGCTTCGCGGCGTCGCTACCTCGGGAGTTGGAACCCTTCGGTAGATCCGACAAGTCTGGGCTTGGGTCGGGAATCCACTTGGATTGAAAAGGATCTCCGAGCAGACGGGCCTGAATCGTGATGGGTGCGGGTTTATAGCCAGCCTTTACTACGCCCCGACCGCTATGCGCTTATCTGTGTCCACGACAACGTCGCGATGCAGGAGCACATCCTCCGTGCCTCACTGGCTGACTGCTGGAGTTGCCCGGTCCGGGGCCGCTGCAATCCGTACATGCGGGCGGTTCTCGGACAGGTCGGGCGGCCGATTCCCTCCACTGGCCCTGGTCGCCTCGAGCTGCATTGCCCAGAGCAGGTGTCCTTCCATCGCCTCGGCGGCCGCTTTGCCGTCACGCCCTTGTATCGCTTGCACGATGGCATTGTGCTGAGCGGTGAGAGTCTCGAGGTGCTGCATGCCGACGCGCGAGTTCGTCCAAGCTCGGGCCAGGTGGGACTGGAGATTCCTCAAGACGATGACTAGAACACCGTTTTTCGATGCAAACGCTATGTCTGAGTGCAAATCACGGTCGATAGCAAGAAATTCAGCAATTCGCCCGCTCCTGGAAGCCTCTTGGAGTCTTTGGGCGAGCTCCTGGATGTGAGTCACATCATCGGGCTCGGCGCGCTCGGCGGCCCATGCGGCGGCCCTGGTTTCCAGAGCGAGCCGCAACTCGTAGATCTTGGCCGTCAGGCTTTCCGCCCGACCCTCAAGGAGGAAGGCATTCTGCATGACCGGAGCCAGAACGTTCCATTCTTGAGGCTCGAGTACCTGAGTTCGTTTGCCCTGTTGAACTCGAAGCATCCCCAGATTCGCCAGGGCCTGGATCGATTCACGGACTACCGGCTTGCTGATGGCGAAGCTGACTGCCAGCTCAGCCTCGGGCGGGGCTGGATCCCCTGGTTTGAGGCGGCCGCCAACGATCTCCCTTGCCAGATGGAGGATCAGATGCTCGCTGAGCTTCGCCCTCTGGTGATCGAGAGTCGTGCGCACATCGCGCATTTTGAGGCAAATCTGCTTGACTGGATCAGCTGAATGGGATAAGTTATCAGATGCCTGATATGTTACTGCCGTGGCGGCCTGGGCGCCGCATCTGTGCTTGAGGAGGTGTGAGCTTGACTGATGACACGACCGTTTTGGTCGACCGAGCGCGCCGCGTAATCCCCGGTGGCGTCAACAGCGGACAGAGAAGCGTCGCCGGGATCGATGACCTGATCGTGGTCGCAACAGACGGTGCGACATTCACCGACTCACACGGAAAGACGTACACCGACTACCACTCCGCGTTTGGTCCTCCCGTCCTCGGGCACAACGACGCCGACGTTGACCGAGCGGTGGCCGAAACTCTTCGCTCTGTGGATTTGATGGGCGTCGGCGTGACGACCTTGGAGATCGAACTGGCCGAGCAGATCGTCGAACACATCCCATCCATCGAACGCGTGCTGCTGACCTGCTCAGGCAGTGAGGCCACTTTCCATGCCATCCGGCTGGCTCGAGCCGCCACCGGCCGAAAGTATCTGATCAAGTTCCAGGGGTGCTATCACGGCTGGCATGACGCGGTGGCGATGAACGTCATCTCAGCCGCCGACCGCGTTGGCCAGAAGGACCCGCTGTCGAAGGGCATTCTGCCCGAAGTTCTCGACTCGACTATCGTGCTGCCCTTCAACGACACCGATGCGGTGGTCCGTGAATTCGCCTCGCGAGCGGACTCCATCGCGGCCGTCATCTTGGAGCCGATACCGCACAACATCGGTGCGGTGCTTCCGAAACCAGGATTCCTCCAAAGCCTGCGCGAACTCTGCGATCGCTACGGTGCGGTGCTGATTTTCGACGAAGTCATAACAGGGTTCCGTCATGGTCTGGGCGGATATCAGGCGGTCGCTGGAGTCAAGCCAGACTTGACCACGTTGGGGAAGGCGATGGCGAACGGATATCCAATCTCAGCTCTGGGCGGCCGCGCCGATCTCATGGACCTGTTCAGCACCATTCCCGGGCAGCCGGCGTTTTTCGCCGGCACCTTCAACGGCCACCCGGCGATGGCTGCTGCCGCGCTAGCGACCATTCGCAAGCTCGAGTCGGAGCCAGTCCACGAGCACATCTTCGATCTCGGTCAGCGCGCCCGAACAGGGCTGACGGCGCTTTACGAACAGCTGGGCGTCCGAGCAGTTGTGAGCGGCTTCGGTTCCGTCTACGTGACCTACTTCCAGGACGGCCCGGTGGAGGAGTATGCCGATCTGCTCCGCAACGACGTTGACCTGTTCATCGAGTATCGGAAGGAGCTCCTCAACCACGGCATCTTCGAGCTGCCACTCAACCTCAAGCGCTGTCATTTTTCATACGCACACACGCGCGCCGACGTGGACGCACTGCTGGAGGCGACAGGGTCTGCCGTGCAGGCGGTTCTTGTGAGGCGAGTCGCGAGTGCTTAGCTGTACCCGGCAGGCGCAACTGGCTTAGGGCCACGGCATTGCCTGTTAAGGGGCTTCCGCGCCGCCCGCGGGAGGATTAAGATCAATCTGTTAACTGACGCCCTCCCTCCTTTCTGAAGGTCCTCTACGCAAGTGGGGGGCCTTCTCCTTGGTCGGGACATCGCCTGGCGGTCCTCTTTCTTTTACAGTCCTTCCGTGGCCCGGTTTGCGATCGACGTCACCGCCTGCTGGCGCCCGCGCCGGGTGGGGATGACCACCGTGGCGGTCGAGCTGACCAGGGCCCTGGTGGCCAAGAAAGATGGGGACCAGTTCACTCTCCTGTGCAGCCGGGAACGCCCCGCCGCGCTGACCGACCTCGACTGCGAAGCGGTCCTTTCGCCCTACCGGCACGAGCTCGTCCTGAAGACGCGGTGGCTGCCCGCGGTCGAGCCGCGGCTGGACTGCGACGCGATCCTCTACCCGTACTGGCCGAGCCCGCCGTTTCGCGATCCAGGCGCCCCGCCGGCGGTGATCTTCGTCCACGACCTGGCCTTCCGGCACCGCCCCGCCGAGGTGCCCTGGCAGCAGCGGGCGTACCTCGGCACCGTCATGGGCCCGGCACTGCGGCAGGCGGCGGCGGTCCTGGTCCCGTCGGAGTCCACACGGCGCGACCTGCTGGGCCATTACAAGGTCCCGGGCCTCGAATCAAGGATCTTCGTCGTGCCTGAAGGCCTGCCTCCCGCCGTCCCGGCGGGCCCGCTGCCGGATGGCCTGGCGCCGGGATACATCCTGGCGGTCGGCACCGTCGAGCCGCGCAAGAACTATCCGCGCCTGCTGGCGGCGTTCCGGCAGCTTCGCGGCCGGCAGGGATCGCTGCCTTTCATCATCAACGGCAGGCCGGGCGTGCCGGAGCTGGTGATCGCCGGCCGGCCCGGCTGGGCTTATGGCGACACGCTGCGGCGGATCGCGTCGGAACCCGGCGTGCGGTATCTCGGCCACGTGGACGAGGCCACGCTCAGCGCGCTCTACCGCTCGGCCGCGGTCCTGGCCTTCCCCAGCCTCTACGAAGGCTTCGGCCTGCCGCTGCTGGAGGCGATGGCCAACGGCGTGCCGGCCGTGGTCGGGTCCGCCGGCGCGCTGCCCGAGCTGGCGCTGGGGGCCGCCGTACCGGTCGAGGCGGACGATGTGGGCTCGATCGCGGCCGGCCTGGAGCGCTTGCTGGCGGATGCGTCGCTGCGCGAGCGGTTGGGTGAGGCGGGGAGGCGCCGGGCGGCCAGCTTCACCTGGGAGCGAGCGGCCGAGATGACGATCGAGGTTCTGCGGCGGGTCGGCCATGCAGCCTCGCGTAGAGTGGCATAGGTGCGGGTGAGGGCGTAGATGCGGGAGAAGGTCTCGGTGGCGGTGCTGCTTGCCGGCACCGCGCACGACTACCTGCGCATGGCGCGCCCGCTTCTCCGTGCGCTAGAGACGACCCACCACTTCCACATCGACGTGGTCACCGACCTCGATGGGCCGGCGCCGCGGACATCGCAGGTGGTGCTAGCGGCGAGCGACCAGCCGCTGCACGGCCGCCAGGCAGCCGAGCTCGTGGACTTCGTGCGTCGCGGTGGCGGCCTCATCCTCCTCCACGGCACCCTGGCCGCCTGGTCGGAGGCGGGCGAGCTGGCGGAGGTGGCGCGCTGGACTCCCAGCGGCCCGGGACCGCTGACCGAGCTCGTGATCAAGCCGGAGCGGTCTCACCCGCTGACCGAACGCCTGGCGGCTGAGCTGAAGCTGGACGACGAGCTCTACCTCTCGGAGGGACCGCCGGGAGACGCCAACGTCCTGCTGCGCGCGAGCTGGCATTTCACCGAGCAGGTGGTGGCCTATGAGCGCGCCTTTGGGGCCGGCCGTTTCGTCCAGATCGGGCTCGGTCACGATCCATCGACCTACCAGGACCCCCGCTTTCAAAAGCTGATCCACCATGCCCTGCTCTTCGCGGCGGGGCAGTCCGCGGCGCCGCCGGTCGGCGTGGGGCTTGTCGGCTACGGCGCCATCGCCCGAGCGCATGCCGCATCGGTGAAAGCGACCGCGGGACTGCGGTTGGCCGGGGTCTGCGACGTCTCCAGGGAGCGCCGTGAGCTCGCCGCGCGTGAGTGGTCCGTGCCCACGCACGCGCGTGCCGAGGACATGTTCGACGACCCGGACGTCGGCTTGGTCGTCGTCGGCACGCCACCGAGCGCACACGCCGGCTCGGTGCTGGCGGCGCTTGCGGCCGGCAAGCACGTCGTGTGCGAGAAGCCGTTCGCGCTGCGCGTCGAGGAGGTCGATCGCATGATCGACTCCGCCGCGGCGCGCGAGCGCGTCCTCACGGTGTACCAGAGCCGGCGCTGGGACCCGGATTACCTGGCGATGCGCGACGTGGTGAGGTCCGGCCGGATCGGTGAGCCCTTCTACATGGAGTCATTCATCGGCGGGTACTCGCATCCGTGTGATTTCTGGCACAGCCACGAGCCCGTTTCCGGCGGGACCATCTACGACTGGGGGTCGCATTACTTCGACTGGATGCTGCAGCTGTTCCCCGATGCCGTGAAGTCGGTCTCGGCCGGCGCTCACAAGCGCGTCTGGCACGATGTCACGAACTCCGACCAGGTGCGCGTCGACCTGACGTTCGCGGGCGGCGCGCAGGCGAGCTTCTTGCAGTCGGACATCGCGGCCGCGCTGAAGCCGAAGTGGTACCTGCTGGGGACGCGCGGGGCCGTGGTGGCCGAGTGGCGCGAGGAGACCGTGACCACGCGCGCCGCGAGCGGAGAGCTGGTCGAGGAACGGCTGGCGCCGGCGGATTCGCCGGCTCGCGTCAAGGTCGTGCTCCCGGCCCCCGAGGGCGGATCGCACGAAGAGCTTCTCGCCCTGCCGCGGCGCGACGAGCAGGGCTTCTACCGCAACCTCGCCGACCACCTCGCGTGGGGTGAAGCGCTGGCCGTGGCCCCCGAGGAGGCTCGGCGCGCGGTGGCGGTGATGGAGGCGGCGGCGCGCTCGATCGCTTCTGGCGGGGCGCGGCTCGAGGTCGACATATAGCCCGTCGCCTCGGTTGGGGCGTGCTTGGCGCCGCATGGATCGCCGGGCGTGCGGTGCTGCCTGCGATCGAGGCTTCGAGCAATGGGCGTGTGGTGGCCATCGCCAGCCGCGACCCGGATCGGGCGCGCCGGCTGGCGGCCGCGCATTCCGGTGCGCGGGTGGACGATTCGTATGAGGCGCTGCTGGCGGATCCGCGGGTGGACGCCGTCTACATCCCGCTGGTCAACAGCCTGCATAAGGAGTGGACGCTGCGGGCGCTGGCGGCGCGCAAGCACGTCCTGTGCGAAAAGCCGCTCGCGATGAACGCGGCGGAGGCGGCGGAGATGGCGGCGGCGGCGCAGTCCGCCGGCCGACACCTGATGGAGGCGTTCATGTACCGCTTTCATCCCCGGACGCGCGCGTTTGTCGACCGCCTGCGCGAGCCGCTCTACGTGCAGGCGAGCTTCGGCTTTCCGCTTTCGGACCGGGCGAACTACCGGCTGCGGCGCGAGTTTGGTGGCGGGGCGCTGCTCGACGTCGGCTGCTACGTGGTCAACGTGGCGCGATGGATCCTCGGCGAACCGGCCGATGTGCTGGCGAGAGCGAGGATCGAGCGAGGCCAGGGCCGCGCGGAGGGCGATGTGGAGATGAGCGTCAACGCGCTGCTCCAGTTCGCCGGGGGTGCGACCGCGTCGCTGTGGGCGAGCTTCGAATCACCCGAGGAGCAGGAGCTGACCGTCGTCACATCAGGCTCCCTGCACCGCCTGGAGCGCCCATTCACGTCGATGGAGGAAGCCGACCCCTATCGGCTGATGGTCGAGTCGTTCGCCGACAGCGTCCTGCACGACCGGCCGGTGGCGATCCCGCTTCGCGAGTCGATCGCGAACATGACGGCGATCGACCGCATCCGCGCGGCGGCGAAGATCAACTGATCTTCAGGCGGCCGTCTTGGGCGCTGCCTCCGGGGCCTCGGCGGTGGCCGGCCGGGGTGGCGCCGGCGGCTGGATCACGGCGGCGGGGACGATCTGGCGGAAGGTCTGAAGGGCGCGATCCCAGTCGGCGAGCATCGCCGCGGCGCGGGCGCTGCCGGTGCGCCGGCGGTGTTCTTCGACCAGGGCTCGCAGCTCGTCCGCGTCCTCGGCCGGCACCTCACGCGCGACCACGCTGTCGGCGTTGAGCTGGCGCCACTCGGTGACGTAGGCGACGCCTCCCGTCATGCCCGCTCCGGCGTTCCAGCCGACCGGGCCGAGGGCGACGGCGACGCCGCCGGTCATGTACTCGCAGAAGTGGTCGCCGGCGCCTTCGACGACCGCGATCGCGCCCGAGTTGCGCACGCAGAACCGCTCGCCCACCCGGCCCGCGACGAACAGCTTGCCGCCGGTGGCGCCGTAACAGATCGTGTTCCCGGCCAGCACCGGGTCAGCAATGCCCTCTTGCTTCTGGGAGAGGTCCGGTGACGCTGAAGCTTCAACCTCGAACGGCCGGATCGCGATCACTCCCCCGCCCATGCCCTTGCCGACGTAGTCCTGCGCCTGGCCCGCCAGGGTCAGCTCGACCCCTTGGTCGAGAAAGGCGCCGAAGCTCTGGCCCGCGCTGCCCTGGTAGTGGCGCGCCTCACCGGTCGCCAGCGCGGCGCCGACCGTCCGGTGGGAGTTGTCGATGCGCCCGCTCGGCGGGGCCGGGGCCGGCGGCTCGCCGTTGCGAGCCCAAAAGCGGCGCCGGGGGAGCGCCGCGTCGGTGGCCCCGAGGATGAATGAGAGGTCGAGGCTCGCGTCCGGCTCCGCCTCGAGCAGGTCGACCCGGCCGACCACGTCCGCGAGCGCGCGCGCACCCAATCGGGACAGGTGCTCGCGCACCTCCTCGGCGATCAGGAACAGGTAGTTGATCACGTGCTCGGGGCGGCCGGCGAACTTGGCTCGCAGGTCTTCGCGCTGCGTCGCGATTCCGGTCGGGCAGGTGTTGAGGTGGCACTGGCGCGCCATGTCGCAGCCGAGCGCCACGAGCACGCCCGTCCCGAAACCGAATTCCTCGGCGCCGAGCAGGGCTGCGACCACGATGTCGCGCCCATTGCGCAGTCCTCCGTCCGTGCGCAGGCTGACCCGTTCGCGCAGGCGGTTGGAGACCAGGACCTGCTGCGCTTCGGCCAGGCCGACCTCCCATGGCGCGCCCGCGTTCTTGATCGACGACAGCGGCGACGCGCCGGTGCCGCCATCGTGTCCCGAGATGAGGATGTAGTCGGCGCGCGCCTTGGCCACGCCCGCGGCGATGGTGCCGACACCGGCCTCCGAGACGAGCTTCACCCCGATGCGCGCGCGTGGGTTCACCGTCTTCAGGTCGTGGATCAGCTGCGCCAGATCTTCGATCGAGTAGATGTCGTGGTGGGGCGGTGGCGAGATCAGCTGCATGCCAGGCTGTGCATGGCGCAGCCGCGCGATGAGACTCGTCACCTTCATGCCCGGCAGCTGGCCGCCCTCGCCGGGCTTCGACCCCTGGGCGATCTTGATCTCCAGCTCGTCCGCGCGCTTCAGGTAGCGCGGGGTGACGCCGAATCGCGCCGAGGCGACCTGCTTGACGCGGTTGTCACGACGATCGACCTCGTCGTCGTAGGTGTCCTGGTCTTCGCCGCCTTCGCCCGAGTTGGAGCGGGCGCCGATTCGGTTCATGGCGACGGCCAGCGCCTCATGCGCCTCGGGTGACAGGGCCCCCAGCGACATGGCGGTGCTGACGAAGCGCTTGACGATCTCGCCCGCCGGCTCGACGTCCTCGAGTGGGAGCCGCCGCGCGCTCTCTTGGATTCGCATCAGCTCCCGCAGGGACTGCGGCCGGCCCATGCTCGAAAGGCGCCGCCACTCGCGGTACGCCTCGTGGTCGCCGGTCTGCGCGGCTTTCTGCGCCGCGCGTACCGCGAGAGGGTTGTACGCGTGGTGCTCGCCGGCCTTGCGGAAACGGACCCGGCCGTGGTCCGGGACGCCGGTCTCGCTCTCGTGTCGCGCGCGAGCCATACGCTCGATGTCGGCGAGGTCGACGCCGCCGATGCGGGAGGGTACGGCCGGGAAGCAGAGCTCCATCACCTCGGCGCCCAGCCCGAGTGCCTCGATGACCTCGGCGCCCCGGTAGCTCGCGACGCATGAAATGCCCATCTTCGCCATGACCTTGAGCAGCCCCGCGTCGAGCGCTTTGCGGTAGAGGGCTTCGCCCGCGGGCCCGGCGGTCGCGAGCGCGAGGTAAGGGTGGACCGCCGTGGCGCCGACCGTGATGAGACAGGCGACATCGTGGACGTCGACGGCGTCACCGGCGATGGCGACCAGGTCTTTGGCCATCCGCTCACCGCGAACGAGCAGGTGCTCGTGGACGGCGCCGGCCGCCAGCACCATCGGCACCGGAAGCCGTGAGGGCCCTGCCCGGCGGTCGCTGAGCGCGATCACGCCGTCGACCCCGTCGGCCTCGCGGCACAGCCGGAGCAGGGCATCGTGCAGCGACTCGTCGGGCGAGTAGGTGGCGTCCAGCACGGTGGCCTCTTCGAGCACTCGGGCCAGCTCGGCCGCGCCCAATACCGGGGAATCGAGCTCGAGCAGGCGTGCGTCAGAGGCGGGGGAGTGCCCCCTGGCGGCGGCCGCGCGGGCCCCAACCACCGCCGCACCCGCCGTGCCCGGCACCGCCGGGTGATGCTGACGGCGAAGCTCGTGGTCGGTCCCGCCTTCCGGTTGCAGCGTGCCGCGCCGCGGGCCGAGCAGCGTGCGCAGGGACATCACCGCCTTCTCTCGGAGGGGATCGATGGCCGGGTTGGTCACCTGCGCGAAGCGCTGCCGCAGATAGCCGTACAGTCGGCGCGGCGTGCGGCCCAGCGCGGCGATCGGGATGTCGTCGCCCATCGAGTAAACCGCCTCGGTGCCGGTCTCGGCCATGGCGCCGACGACGAACTTGACGTCCTCGGAGCCCCAGCCGTGCAGCCGCTGCTGCGCCGCGAGGTCGCCGGGCGTCTCGACTTCGATATGGCGGCGCTCGACCGGCACCAGGACGCGGTCGGCGAGCAGACCGTAGTCGTGCCGCGAGGCGGCGCGCTGCTTGGCGTCGGCGTCGCGCAGCAGCGATCCGTCACGCGTGTCCACGAGCAGCATCTGACCGGGACCGAGCCGTCCACGCTCGACCACCGCGTCCGGAGCCATGGTGACCACGCCGGCTTCCGAGGCCGCGGCGACCATGCCCTCCCTGGTGCGTTGCCATCGGAGCGGGCGAAGGCCGTTGCGGTCGAGCGCCGCGCCCACGACGTCGCCGTCGCTGAAGACCAGCGCCGCGGGCCCGTCCCACGGCTCGAAGCGGACGGACTGGTAGCGGTAGAAGTCGCGCACCGCGGCGGCGAGGTCGCCGCGTCCCTCCCACGCATCGGGGACCAGGCTCATCAGCGCCTCCGACACCTCCCAGCCTCGCCGCACCAGCAGCTCGAGCGCGTTGTCGAGCGCAGCGGAGTCCGAGCCTTCGGGCCACACGACGCCCCGCAATTCGGGCTCGAGCTCCGGCTCCCGTGCCCGCATCCACGCGCGGTTGCCGGTGATGGTGTTGATCTCGCCGTTGTGGGCGAGCATGCGAAACGGCTGCGCCAGCCGCCAGTCGGGCATCGTGTTCGTCGAGTAGCGCTGGTGGAAGACGGCCAGGCGGCTCTCGCACGCGCGGTCCTGCAGGTCGGAGTAGAAATCAGCCAGGCGCGTGCCCGCCATCAAGCCCTTGTAAACGAGCGTGCGGCTCGAGCACGAGCTCAGGTACATGAGCACGCGCTCGTCCTGGGCCCGCGTTTCCGCTCGGCGCCGGGCGAGGTAGAGGCGCCGCTCCCATTCGTCGGGGTCGAAGCTCGGTTTTTCGATGAGGCCGTGCCAGACCGCCGGCATCGTGGCGCGCGCCCGCTCGCCCAGGGTGCCCGGGTCGACGGGGACCTGCCGCCAGTCCAGCAGCCGCAGCCCGCAGCCCGCGACGGCGTCGGCGACCAGGGTCCTGGCGCGCTCGTCCCAAGCGAACAGCGCGGCCACGGCGAACTCCCCGCCGAGCAGTCGATGGGGGACCTGGATCAGGAGGCCCGCGCCGTCGCCGCTCTTGCCGTCCGCATCGAGCCCTCCTCGATGCGAAAGACGGGCGAGCGCCTGGACGCCCAGCGCCACCGCTTCGTGGCCGAGCCGCGGGGTGGCGACAAAGCCCATCCCGCAGGCGGCCCGGTTGGCGGGGACCTCCCCGGGCCAGGCAAGGCGTGAACGGCGTAGCGAGGGGGGCATTGAACTCAAGGGTAATGACGAGCCGGAGACCGAGCTAGTGGGCTGCCAACAAACGCAGCCCATCATCGTTATGTGGTCCTTACATACCCTCAGAACCCCAACAGAGCCTGGACGCGGAGCGCGACGGCCAGGTTGAGGCGCGTTTCGGGGTCCTCCAGATCGACGCCGCTGATCTCACGGATGCGGTCGAGGCGGTAGCGCAGCGTGTTGGGGTGGACTCGCAGGCGCTGCGCCGCCTGCTGCTGCTCCCCCGTCTCCAGGTAGGCCCGCAAAGTGGGCACCAGGCTGCCCTTGCGCGCCGTGTCGTGCTCCATCAGCGGCCCCAGATGACGGCGGCTGTAGTCGATGAGGCGCTCGTCGGTGACCGCCGCCAGCAGGCCGGTGAGGCCCAGCTCGGGGACGGCGATGACCTGGCCCCAGCGCTTGAATCGGGCCAGCGAGTCCATGACGGCTATGACCTCGCGCTGCGCGCTGGCGATGCCGGCCGGCGCTTCCGCCGGCCCGCTGAAGCCGACGGAGACCGTGAACCCCGGTTTCCAGTCGGCGATCGACTGCTTGACCTGCAGGCCGAGCGCGTGCCCGCGCGCCTGGTGGTTGCCGCCCTCGGTGCCCAGCGGGAGCAGTGAGACGACGCTGTCGGAACGCCCCTGGACGAGGGCCCGTGGATAGCTCGTCCGCACCACGCCGGTGACCCGGCGTAGGAACTCGCGCTTGAGCGCCTGGATCGCCTCCTCCGAGATCTGGCGCGCACGGTTGAAACCGCGGAAGTCGTCGATGTCGACGAGCATCACGATGTGGTGGCCGTGGAGGGGGTAGCCGAGGTGGCGGGCGCGGCGCTGCGCGGCGGCCTCGTCACCGTAGGTGCCGTGCAGCAGGTCCTCCAGGAACTCCCCGCGCACCCTGCCCTCGACCTCGGACAGCTCGCGCTCCTTGGCCACCGCCAGCGCCAGGACCAGGGCCGCCTGCTCGATGGCCATGAATGCGAGCTCCTCGTTGGCCGGCGGGTGATCGAGGACTGAGATGTAGCCGAGTACCTGGCCGGCGGCCAGGATGGGCGCGATCAGGCGCTCGCGGGACATCCCGACGTGTGGGAACGCGGGCACCTTGACCGGGCCACGCTTGGCCTCGATCTCCCGCAGCATGCGCTGGATTTGCGGGTCGTACAGGACCCGCTGCGGCGTGCCCTGGCGGAGGATCGTCTCCTTGCGATGCGGGTCGCCGCTCCCGCCGGCGTGGGCGAGCAGATGGAAGCTGGCGTCCTCGATCACGACGGCGCTCTCGAGCAGCTCGGCGAGGGTGCGGCAGATCTCGCTCACGCCCTTGCCGTCGAGCACCAGCTCGGTGAATCGCCGGTGGATCTCGATCGAGCGCTTGAGGCGCCAATGTTCGGCGTTGATGATGCGCTCGAGCAGCGGCGCCATGAGGTCGATGAGCGCGACGTCGGCGCCGACCGTGAACAGCGGGACGTTCAACCGGTCGGCTTCGGCCAGCATCTGGGGCGGGAGCTTGCGCAGATACGGCTGCGGCCTGACCACCAGGCCCGCGCCTCCGGAATCGGCGATGCGCCCGACCAGCCGGATCTGGGCGTCGGGGTCGTCTTTGATCGGAAAGCCGGTGGTGAACATGAGATCGCCCGCGCGCGGCTGGACCTCGGGCTGCTCCATCGAACGCACCCATTCGACCGTGCGGTCGAGTCCCTCCCCGCCCGCGACCAGCTTCGCGTTGGCAAGCGCTCCCGTGCGCATGACCTCACGCACCGTGGGCCGGGGCTCGACCAGGGCCTCCGGCTCTTTCCTGGTCACCATGACCCCAGCTTAGGGTGTGGGCGGAGGACAAGCAACCACGCTCAAGGGTTGTACGGCGATCACTAGGACTATTTCGACGCAATGCGTAATCTTGTGTCATGACCCACGAAGACGCCCCGGCTTGCGATCGCCACGAGCAGGCAGTGCCGATGCGGCTGCAGACCATGCACTCCGATGCATCCCGACCCCAGACCGTCGTCGGGCTGTACGAGTGCCCGGTGTGCGGCTACGAGCGAAGGTTTCCGATCCGGACCGGCGAAGCGGCCTAGCGCTCCGCCGGTCGGCCGTCAGGCTTCCGCGATCAGTTCTCTGAGCACCAGCGGCAGGATGCCGCCATTGTGCATGTAGCCCGATTCGGTCTCGTTGTCGACGCGTGAGCGAGTCTTGAACGTGGTCTCCTTGCCATCGTCGGCGACCGCTTGGACCTCGACCTCCTGGCCCGGCTTGTTCGCGTCGAGCCCACGGATGGTGTAGCGCTCGCGGCCGTTCAGGCCGAGTGATTGCAGGTTCTCGCCGCGCGCGAACTCGAGCGGCAGGACGCCCATACCCACCAGGTTGGAGCGGTGGATTCGCTCGAAGCTCTCGGCGATGACCGCGCGCACGCCCAGCAGGAGCGGACCCTTGGCCGCCCAGTCGCGTGAGGAGCCAGAGCCGTACTCCTTGCCCGCGATCACGATGAGGGGCACACCCTCGGAGCGATAGCGTTCGGAGGCGTCAAAAATCGTCGTTTCTTCTTCTTCGGCGCCCAGGTACAGGGTCCAATAGCCCTCGCGCTCGACCAGCTTGTTGCGCAGGCGGATGTTGCCGAACGTGCCGCGCGCCATGACCTCGTGGTTGCCGCGGCGCGATCCGAAGCTGTTGAAGTCCGGCCTCTGAACGCCGTGCCCGATGAGGTAGCGACCGGCCGGACCGTCCACGGGGATCGAGCCGGCGGGCGAGATGTGGTCGGTCGTCACCGAGTCGCCGAGGACGGCAAGGACGCGCGCCCTCTCGATATCGGGCAGCGGCAGCGGCCGCGGAGCGAAACCCTCGAAGTACGGCGGCTCCTTGACGTAGGTCGACTTTTCGTCCCACTGAAAGATGGGCCCTGTCGGCGCCGCCATCTGCTTCCAGTGCTCGTCGCCCTCGAAGATGCGGGAGTACTCGCGCTCGAACATGTCCTGCTGCACGACCTTCTGGACGACGGCGCTGACCTCGGCCGGGGAAGGCCACAGCTCCGAGAGCATCACGGGCTTGCCGTCCGGCGTCTTGCCGATCGGGTCCTTGGTGAGGTCGATGTGGACCGTGCCGGCGAGGGCATATGCGACCACCAGGGGCGGCGAGCCGAGGTAGCTGGCCTTCACCAGCGGGTGGATGCGGGACTCGAAGTTGCGGTTGCCGGACAGGACGGCGACGACGCTCAGGTTGTCCGCGGTCACGGTGGCCTCGACCTCCGGGGTCGACAGCGGACCCGAGTTGCCGATGCATGTCGTGCATCCGTATCCGACCAGGAAGAACCCGAGCTTCTCCAGCGGCTTCATGAGGTCCGCCTTCTCCAGGTAGTCCGTCACCACCCGCGAGCCGGGGGCGAGGCTGGTCTTGACGTAGGGATGGACCTTGAGGCCGAGCTCGACGGCCTTCTTGGCCAGCAGGCCGGCGGCGACCATCACGGACGGGTTGGAGGTGTTGGTGCAGCTCGTGATCGCGGCGATCACCACGCAGCCGTTGTCGAGCTCGGCGGAGGGGTCGGCGGCCAAGGCGACCGCCCCGCGGTCGGGGACCGGTCCGCCCTCACCGGTCAGACGGGAGAGCGAATCGTTGCTCGGCTCGGGGCCGTTGCCAAACGCCGACGTGAAGCTCTCCCAAACGTGCGGCAGCGAGGCGCGGTCCTGCGGGCGCTTGGGGCCGGCCAGGCTCGGCTCGACCTGGCTGAGGTCGAGCTCCAGCAGCTCGCTGAACTCAGGGATGGGGTCGCCGTCCTTGCGGAACAAGCCCTGTTCCTTGGTGTAGCGCTCGACCAGGTCGATCTGCTCGTGGCTCCGGCCGGTGATGTGCAGGTAGCGCAGCGTCTGCGCGTCGACCGGGAACAGCGCCGACGTGGCCCCGTACTCGGGGCACATGTTGCTCATGGTGGCGCGGTCGGGAACCGCCAAGCTGGACAGGCCGTCGCCGCAAAATTCAACGAACTTCTCGACCACGCCGTGCTTGCGCAGCCGCTCCGTGAGCGTGAGCACGAGGTCGGTGGCGGTCGCTCCGGCCGGCAGGGCGCCGTGGAAGCGGACTCCGACCACCCTCGGCGTCGCGAGGTAAGCGGGCTGGCCCAGCATCGCCGCCTCGGCCTCGATGCCGCCGACGCCCCAGCCGAGCACGCCGAGCCCGTTGACCATCGTCGTGTGCGAGTCGGTTCCCATCAGGGTGTCGGGGATCGCGACCTTGCGGGCCCCGAGGTCGCGGATCTGCACCACCTTCGAGATGTATTCGAGGTTGACCTGGTGGCAGATGCCCATGCCCGGCGGGACCAGCGAGAAGTTGTGAAACGCCTGCTGCGCCCATCGCAGGAGGGCGTAGCGCTCGAAGTTGCGCTCGATCTCCTTTTCGATGTTGCGCGTGTAGGCGTCGCGGAAGCCGAAGGCGTCCACCTGCACCGAGTGGTCGATGATCAGGTCGACCGGGACGAGCGGGTCGACCTTGCCCGCGTCCTTGCCGGCACGCTTCATCGCCGAGCGCATGGCCGCCAGGTCGACGACCGCGGGCACGCCGGTGAAGTCCTGCATGAGGACTCGCGCGGGCAGGAACGGGAGGTCGGCGCCCTGGGGCGGGGCGGCGGGCCAGGCCGCCAGCGCGGCCACGCTCTCCTCGCGCGCGGTGCCGGCTTCGGCCAGCCGGATGAGGCCTTCGAGCAGGATCTTGACCGTCATCGGCAGCCGGTTGGGATCGTGCAGGCCCGCCTTCGGCAGCGCGCTCAGTGAATAGAAGTCGAGGTCGGTGCCAAGGAGTGGGGAGCGGTTGATGGTCATATTCGAATCGTACAAGCCCGTTCGAAGCGACTCAGCGGCGGGCGGAGGCGCGACGCGCGGCGCGCATCGCCTCCGCGATGCTTCGCGCCCCGCCGGCCTGCTCGATCTCCTCGAGCGATTGCGGCAGCGCCAACCGCCAGTTCGGTCGCTCGGTCGTCGTCCCCGGAACGTTGGGCCGCTCCTCGACGCCGAGCGCGTCTTCCAGCGCCGCGAGCACGATGCGCGATCGCGCGTGGGCGAGCTTTCGGTAGGCGGCGACCGCGACCTCGACGGGCGGGGTCCCGTCGGGAAGGCCGGTGGTATCGGTGAGGTGGCGGCGGAGGTGGTGCTGGCGCTCGTCGGGCTCGGTGAGGTTCCAGATCCCCGCCACGGTCGGCAGATCGTGCGTGCCGATGGCCGCGACGGACTCACGCGGCCAGCGCTCGGGTGGCGATGACTCGAACCACAGGAGCCGGTAGGACAGCACGCCGGCACGCCGCAGACGGCTCCGCACGGATGGCTCGACCAGGCCGAGGTCCTCACCGACGACGAAGGTGTTGGCGCGCCGGCTCTCCCGGGCGAGGAGGGCGATCATCTCGGCGCCGGGGTAGCGCACGTACGCGCCGCCCGCCGCGGTCGCTCCGCCGGGGATCCAGAACAGGCGGAAAAGACCCATCACGTGGTCGAGGCGCAGGCCCGCCGCATGCCTGGCGGTGCTGCGCAGCGTCTCGAGGAACGGCTCGAAACGCGCGCGCCGAAGCTTCCAGGGGTCGAAGGGCGGCATGCCCCAGTCCTGGCCGTCAGGGAAGAAGAAATCCGGCGGCGCGCCGACTCGTAAGTCGGGCGCCAGGAGGTCCTGCCAACGCCAGGCGTCGCATCCGTCGGCGGCGAATCCGACCGGTACGTCGGTGACGAGGCCGATCTCCCTGGCGGCGCGAGCGAGCTGGCGGTCGAGGTGGAACTGCACCCACCGGTGATAGGCCACGCGATCGGCGAGCTCGTGGCGCCGGCGGGCGACCCCCTCGCCGCGTGGATGGCGCAGGTCGGACGGCCAGTCGCGCCAGGCGGGTCCATGCACCTCCGCGATGGCGCTGAAGGTCGCGTAATCCACCAGGGCTCGGCCTTGCCGCTTGACCCAACCGGCCAGTCCCGCGGGCTGCGGATCAGCTCGAAAGATCATCTCGAGCGCCTGCGACTTGAGGCGGAAAACCTCGTCGTGGTCGATGAGCCGGTGGCCGTTCAGGGCCTGCGCCGCGGCGCGGAGCGGGCCGAGCTGAGCGGCGCAACGGTCGGCTCCGGGCACCTCCTCCACTCGCAGGTAGAGGGTGTTCAGGAACCGGCGCGATGAGGCGTAGTAAGGGCACGGCTCCTGGGAGGCGGTCGGCGGCTGGGCGCTGAGAGGATTGATGAGCAATAGCGATGCGCCCTGGCCGCGCGCCCAACGGCCGAGGCGGCGGAGGTCGGCGAGGTCGCCGATGCCCCAGCTGTCGCGGGACCGCACCGCGTAAACCTGGGCCGCCCAGCCCCAGGCGCGGGGAGGCGGAGGCTCGCACCGGTCCAAAGGCACCGCCAGGCGTCGAGCGCGCGGCGGGCGGGCGGCCGCCGCGCCCATCGCGGCGAGGATCGCCGCCTGGGTCTGCGGCTGCGTCTCGACGGCGTCGCCGCGGTAGCCGAAATACCTCGGCAGAATGCCCCAACGCAGCGCGCGGCCGATGCCCTCTCCCCCCGGGGAGAGGTCCGGTGAGGGGGAATCGTCTCCAGCGCCCTCTCCTCCCGGGTCCAGGTCCGGTGAGGAGGAGGTCCGCCGCATGGTGGGAAGTATCGTGCCAGCGCCAGGAGCCTGGTGCTGGCGCCGGCGGCGTAGGATGCGGCCATGGCCGTCGCCGAAGGTCTCGAAGTCGCCGGCTTCCTGAAGGCGCAACCAAAGAAGCTCTTCATCGGCGGGAAGTGGGTGGAGTCGGCCTCCGGCAGGACGTTCGCCACCATCGACCCGTCCAACGGGGAGGTTCTCGCCACGGTGGCGGAGGCGGGCGCCGAGGACGTCGACCGTGCGGTCGCCGCCGCCCGGCGGGCCCACGACCGCGGCGTGTGGCGCGACCTGCCGCCGGCGGAACGAGCCAGGGCGTTGTGGCGCGCGGGCGACCTGATCGAGGAGCGGGCCACCGAATTCGCCCAGCTCGAAAGCCTCGACAACGGCATGCCGATCAACGACGCCATGCTCTTCCACGTCCCTCTCACCGCCGCCACCTTCCGCTACTACGCGGGGTGGGTGACCAAGCTCGACGGCGGGACGCAGCAGACCTCGTTCCCGGGCAAGTACCTGAGCTACACGTTGCGGGAGCCGGTGGGCGTGGTGGCCCAGATCATCCCGTGGAATTTCCCTTTGTTGATGGCCAGTTGGAAGGTCGCGCCGGCGCTCGCCTGCGGGAACGCGGTGGTCTTGAAACCTTCCGAGGAAACGCCGTTGAGCGCGCTCCTGCTGGCGGAGATATTGGAAGAGGCGGAGATCCCCGCCGGCGTCTTCAACGTCGTTCCGGGTCGGGGCGAGACGGCCGGGGCGCGGCTGGCGGCGCATCCGGATGTCGACAAGATCGCGTTCACAGGGTCGACCGAGGTCGGGAAGTTGATCGCGAAGGCCTCGGCGGAGAGCAATCTCAAGCGCGTCAGCCTCGAGCTCGGCGGTAAGTCGCCCAACATCGTCTTCGCCGACGCCGACCTGGCGCGAGCCGTGTCGGGGGCGTTCCTCGGGATCTTCTTCAACCAGGGTCAGGTCTGCTCCGCCGGTTCGCGGCTGTTCATCCAGGAAAAGGTGTACGAGCAAACGGTCGACGAGCTGAGCAAGAGCGTCCGGGACCTGCGCCTCGGGCCCGGGATCGACCCCATGACGCAGATGGGACCGCTCGTCTCGAAGACGCAGATGGAGCGGGTGCTCGGGTACATCGGCGACGGCAATCAAGAAGGGGCAAGGCTCGTCACCGGCGGCGGGCGGGAAGATGCCCTTCCTGCCGGCTACTTCGTCAAGCCGACGGTGTTCGCCGATGTCGACGGGCGCATGCGGATCGCGCAAGAGGAGATCTTCGGACCGGTCGTCGCGGCGATCCCGTTCAGCAGCGAGGAGGACCTGGTGGCGAAGGCCAACCGCAGCGTCTACGGGCTGGTCGCGGGGGTGTGGACCAACGATGTGAAGCGGGCGCATCGGGTGGCGCATGCGCTCCAGGCGGGGACGGTGTACGTCAACTGCTATCACGTCGCCGATCCGGCGACGCCGTGGGGCGGGTACAAGCAGAGCGGGTGGGGGCGGGAACTGGGTCCTTACGCCCTCGATCTCTATACCGAGATCAAGAACGTGATCGTGGACATCGCCTGACGGCGACGAGATCTACTCTTCGTAGCCCAGGTTCGGCCGGAGCCAGCGCTGCGCCTCGGCAAAGGGGATCTGCTTGCGGCGGGCGTAGTCATCGACCTGGTCGCGGCCGATCTTGCCGACCATGAAGTACTTCGATTGCGGATGCGCGAAGTACAGGCCTGAGACCGCCGCGTTCGGGGTCATGGCGCCTGACTCGGTCAGGCCCATGCCGATCGAGCGCGCGTCCAGCAGGTCGAACAGCTTGTGCTTCTCCGAGTGGTCAGGGCACGCCGGGTAGCCGAGAGCGGGGCGGATGCCGCGGTACTTCTCCGCGATCAGCTCTTCGCCCGAAAGCCTCGGCCCGGTGTCGTACCACTCGCTGCGAACCGACTCGTGCAGGTACTCCGCGAACGCCTCCGCCAGGCGGTCCGCGAGCGCCTTGGCCATGATCGCGCTGTAGTCGTCGTGCTCGGCGGCGAAGTGCTCCGCGAGCTCGTCCGAGCCCAGGCCGGCGGTGACGGCGAACGCGCCGATGTGGTCGCCCTGCTCGGCGACGAAGTCGGCCAGTGAGAGATATGGCTTTTCGTCGCCGTGGTCGACCTGCTGCCGGAGCATCGGGAACCGCACTCCGCCGTCCAGGACGACGTCGTCGCCCTCTCTTCGCGCCGGCCAGTACCCGTACGCGCCCTTGGCTCGAAGCCAGCCCTTGGTCTGGATCTCGTCCAGCAGCTCCTCCGCGTGGCTGAACAGCTCGCGTGCCGCCGCGCCATGGGTCGGACTCTCCAGGATCGCGGGGAACTTGCCCTTGAGCTCCCAGGCGTGGAAGAAGAACGTCCAGTCGATGTAGGCGCGCAGAACCGACACCTTGGGCTCGACGAACTTCGTGCCTGTGAACGGCGGGACGGGCAGGTCGTCGAAGTCGAGCTTCATCCGCCTGGCTCGCGCCTCAGCGAGCGTGATGAGGCTGCGCCTGGAGCTCGAGTGCTGCGCCCGCAGCTTGTCCTGCAGCGCCCGGTTGTCCCGGTCGAACCCGCCGCGCCGGTCCGCGTCGAGCAGGTTGGAGACGACGCCGATGACACGCGAAGCGTCCAGCACGTGCACGGTCGAGCCGCTGTAAGCGGGTGCGATGCGCACCGCGGTGTGCTGCTTGGACGTGGTCGCTCCGCCGATGAGCAGTGGGATCTTGAACTCCCGGCGCGTCATCTCCTTGGCCACGTCGACCATCTCGTCCAGGGATGGGGTGATCAGGCCGGAAAGCCCGACCAGGTCCGCGCCCAGTTCGATCGCGGTGTCGAGGATCTTGTCGACCGGCACCATCACGCCGAGGTCGTGGACCTCGTAGTTGTTGCATGCGAGCACGACCCCGACGATGTTCTTGCCGATGTCGTGCACGTCGCCCTTGACGGTCGCGAGCACCAGCTTGCCGCGCGCCCGCTGGACCGTGGTGCCGGCGGCCGCTGCTTTTTCCGCCTCCATGAACGGCTCGAGGTAGGCGACCGAGCGTTTCATCGCTCGCGCGCTCTTGACCACCTGCGGCAGGAACATCTTGCCGGCGCCGAAGAGGTCGCCGACGACCTTCATGCCGTCCATCAGCGGACCTTCGATCACCAGGAGCGGCCGGCCGTACTTGAGACGGGCCTCCTCGGTGTCCGCCTCGATGAACTCCACCTCGCCGTGCAGCACCGCGTGGGCGAGCCGCTCCTCCACCGTGCCCTCCCGCCACGACAGGTCGACCTCGCGCTTGGCGCCGGCGCCGGAGACCGATTTCGCGAAATCCACCAGGCGCTCCGTGGCGTCGGGTCGGCGGTCGAAGATGATGTCCTCGACCAGCTCGAGCAGGTCCTTGGGAATGTCTTCGTAAACGGCCAGCTGGCCGGCGTTGACGATCCCCATGTCCATGCCGGCGCGGATGGCGTGATAGAGAAAGGCCGAGTGGATCGCCTCGCGCACGCGGTCGTTGCCGCGAAAAGAGAAGCTGAGGTTGGACACGCCGCCCGAAATGCGGACGCCGGGGCAGCGCTTCTTGATCTTGCCGATCGCCTCGATGAAGGCTTTCGCGTAGCCGGCGTGCTCCTCGATCCCGGTCGCGATGGCCAGGATGTTGGGATCGAAAATGATGTCCTCGGGTTGGAATCCCGCCTGCTCGGTCAGGAGCTTGTACGCGCGCGAGCAGATGCTCACCTTGCGCTCCACCGTGTCCGCCTGGCCCTTCTCGTCGAAGGCCATGACCACGACGGCCGCGCCGTACTCGCGCACGCGCCGGGCCTTGTCGAGGAAGGGCTGATCCCCTTCCTTGAGGCTGATCGAGTTGCAGACCCCCTTGCCCTGCAGGCACTTCAGGCCCGCTTCGAGGACGGACCATTTGGAGCTGTCGACCATGACCGGGATGCGGGCCACCTCGGGCTCGGTCGCGATGAGGTTCAGGAAGCGGACCATCGCCTTCTCCGAGTCGAGGAGGTCGGCGTCCATGTTGACGTCGATCAGGTTGGCGCCCCCGCGGACCTGGTCCAGCGCGACCTGCACCGCGCCCGAGTAATCGCCGCTCTCGATCAGGCGCCGGAAGCGGATGGAGCCCGTGACGTTGGTGCGCTCCCCGACGACGACGAAGCCCGAGTCGGGGCCGATCTCGAACGGCTCCAGGCCGCTGAAGTGCGACCGGCGGGCCGACCGCTTCGGCAGCTGCCGCGGCGGGATGTCCGCCACCGCCTGGCGCAGCTGGCGGATGTGCTCGGGCCCGGTGCCGCAGCACCCGCCCGCCGCGTTGAGGAAGCCGGCTTCAGCGAACTCCCTCAACAGCCGGCTCGTCATCGGCGGCTCCTCGTCGTAGCCGCCAAAGGCGTTGGGCAGACCGGCGTTTGGGTAGCAGGTGACGTAGGCGGGAGCGACGCGTGAGAGCGCCGCGATGTAGGGGCGCATCTCGGTCGCCCCGAGCGAGCAGTTGATGCCCGCGGCCAACGGCTCCGCATGCTCGACCGACGTCCAGAACGCCTCGACCGTCTGGCCCGACAGGTTGCGGCCGCTGCGGTCGACGATGGTCACCGACACGAAGAGCGGGAGCTCCGGCGCGACCTCTTTGACCGCGGCGATGGCGGCCTTGGCGTTCAGCGTGTCGAAGATCGTCTCGATGAGCAGGATGTCCACCCCGCCCTCACGGAGACCGCGCGCGGCTTCGGCGTATCCCTCCCGCAGCTGGTCGAACGTGACGTCGCGATACGACGGGTCGTCGACCTTGGGCGAGAGGGACAGGGTGACGTTGGTCGGCCCGATGGAGCCGGCGACGAATCGGTTTTCGTACGCGTCGGCCGCCTGGCGCGCGAGCCGTGCCCCTTCGAGGTTCATCTCGTACGCGACGTCCTCGAGCCCGTAGTCGGCCTGCGACACCCGTGTCGCGGTGAAGGTGTTGGTGGTGATGATGTCCGCGCCCGCTTCCAGGTATTCGCGGTGGACCTTGGTGACCAGGTCTGGCTGCGTCAGGCAGAGCACATCGCTGTTGTTCCGCAGCGGCTTCGGATGGTTGCGGAAGCGCTCGCCGCGGAAATCGGCGTCAGCAAGGCCCTTGCGCTGGAGCATGACGCCCATCGACCCGTCGAAGATCACGATCCGCTGCTTGAACAGCTGATCGAGGCGCTCTCGGACCCGGATTGCGACCGCCATTGAGGGATAAGACTACGGAGTCAGTCCCCGACAGGGCTCCAGACCTGGAATCGGCCATCGTCGTACAGCAGCTGCCGGCCGCTTTGGGGGATCGCGTCGATGGCGGCCTGGCGCCCGGCCGGGCGGGTCGGTCCGTCGATGTAGGGCTGGTGATCCAGGACGATGTAGCACGCGCCGCCGAGCCGGTCAGGGAAGTCGTTGATGGTGTGCCGGTTCGCGAGCCAAACGGCCAGGCCGTCGTCGGCTGAGACAGGGGCGTTGGCCGGGATCATCGACGTCGCGCTCTGGAGCTCGGCGACGGTGTTCGGCTGCGAGTAGAGACTGGGCTCGGCCCCGAGCGCCGGCGGCCAACGTCCGGTGCCCCACCCCAGCATCAGGGCCGGCAGGATCGCGATCAGGGCGGTGGCGGGCTGGATCGAACGCAGCTCCAGGAACCTGCGCGCGCCGGCGCCACCCGCGACGAGCAGCGGGAACAGAAGCGGCAGCACGTAGTGGAATTGAAGAGCCGCCTGCGGGGTGTGGCTGCTGAGGACGGCGGCCAGATAGGGTGGGACGGCCAGCAGCAGCCACCGTGGCGCCAGCAGCGGCAGCGCGAACATGGAGGCGATGACGGCTGAGACCACCAGGAGCGCGCTCGGCTGGATGATGGCTTGGAGGACCGTGGTGAGCGAGGGGTGCAGGGAGGGGTCGAGCCCCACCAGCCACCGGTAGTACGCGAAGTCGGTATCGCCGTGGTCGAGGAGGTGCTGCTGGACGACGCCGGTGCCGATCAGGAACCATGCGCCCGCCAGGTACACGATGAACCGCCAGTGCCGGCGCACGTGGGGAGCTCCGTGGCCGGCCATCAGCAGCCCGATGACGAACACCGTGTAGACCTGGTCCTCCTTGCACATGAGCACGAGCACGCACAGGAGCCACATCGCCACCCGACGTCCACGAATCCCCGCCCACGCGGCCAGAAGCGCCAGCGCCATCGCCATGTCCTCGGGCTGGAAGAAGTCCCGGGAGGCTTCCTGGATGGCGGCCCAGAAAGGTATGGGTGCGGACAGCGCGATGGCGAGCCACGGTGACGCCGGCCGCTCGTCTGGGAGGAGCGAGCGGAAGAAGACGTAGGCGGCCGGCCCGGTCGCGGCCAGGCCGGCGGAGGAGAAGATGAGCAGGACCGCGGGATTCGGCCACAGCTTCTCGACCGCGGCGAGCACGACGAGGATGGGCTCGAGGTGAAGGCCGAGGAGATCGGCGCGGGCGAAGCTCGAGTAGAAGCCCTGGCCGGCGGAGATGCTCCAGACGACCTGCTGGTCGTAGGCGAGATACCAGGCGGAGCCGGTCATGCCGTACATGCGCTGGAGCTGGCCGTGCAGCGTCCAGGTGAAGGCGATGGCCGCGGCCAGCAGCGGCAGGGTGGGGAAGATCCACCACGCCACGGGCCGAGCCTGATCGAGGCTCTTGCCGCTCATCTGCATCGCGTCGATGCGCATGGCGAGCCGAGCTTAAGCGATGGCCGTCATTCCCCCGTCAGCGCACCAGCTCTTCCGCAGCGGTTCGGGCCGGCTCGGCCGGGGCGCGGTAGGTGGCGAGGGCCGAGCCCAAAAGGACCAGGACGAAGCCGGCGCCCATGCCGGTGGTGAAGGTCTCCCCGAGCACGGCGATTCCCAGCGCTGCCGCCACCGCGGGGTTGATGTAGGTGATCACCGTCGCCCGCACCGGTCCGATCTCCGCGATCAGAGCGAAGAAGAGCAGGAAGGCGAGCGCCGTGCAGACCAGGGCGAGCACGACCACCGACGCGATCACATCGGCGTGTGGGGTGGAAGGCGGCCATTGGAGCGCCGCGACGGGGGCGTACGCGATGGCGCAGATCGCGAGCGAGAAGGCGGTGACGCTCACCGACGACAGCCCGTTCAGGTGGCGGGCGAGGATCGCGGGCCCGGCGGCATAGCCGACGACGACCAGGCCGACCTCGAGCAGCGCTATCCAGCTCGATGCGTGCAGGTCGAAGCCGACGATCGCTGTGACGCCGACGACGCCGAGCAGCAATCCGGCGACGGTGGCGGCGCCGATCCGGTCGCGGTTGCCGAGGCCGAAAGTGATCACGGTCCCGACGAGCGGTACTGCGGCGATCAGCAGCCCGGCGAGGGAGCTGGAGATGTGCTGCTCGGCGCTCGCGAGGAAAAACCAGGGCACGCCGATCTCGGCGATGGCAAACGCGAGGAGCGGCCGCCACTTGGCGAGGACTGCGCGCAGGTCGCCGCGCGAGAGCGCGACCGGCACCAGCACCAGTGCGGCGAGCCCGGTGCGCATGAAGACCAGCGTGGCTGGGGAGAGCCCGCCGACCGCGATGCGGATGAAAAGATACGGAATGCCCCAGATCACGCACATGGCGACGAACAGCAGGAGGCCGCGGCGGGACATCGGGACATCACCTTAGAGGGTCGGCGGTCGCGCCGCGATCGCTACAGGGCTTGCTCGATGACCTCTTTCAGCACCGCGGCCTGGTTGTGCTCCTCATCCCTGGCCCCGAACAGCAGGACCAGGTGGCCGGTGCGCGCGAGCAACGCCAGCTCCTTGAGCATGGGGAGCTTGCTTTCGAGCTCCGCTTTGTAACGCCGCTGAAATTCCGGCCATTTCTTCGGGTCGTGGCTGAACCAGTGGCGCAGCTCGGCGGACGGCGCGACGTCCTTGGCCCAGCGGTTGAGCGCCAGCGAATCTTTGGTCACGCCGCGCGGCCACACCCGGTCGACCAGGACCCGGATCTCGCCCGGGTCGGTCTCGGTTTCGTAGAGCCGGCGGATCCGTACGCGCGGCCGCTCGGGCATCCGCCCCTCGTCGTCCAGTAGGTGGGCAAAGCAGGGCGGGTCGCCCATGCGATCAGGATGCCACGTTCGCGGATCGAGCGTCCCTAACGGCTATCCGGCACTTGAGCCGCGGTCGCGCAGGCGGGTCGAGCAGCTCGGCGGGTCGACGATGTCTTGAGACAGGCTCCACTATGTCGTGAGACATGAGTTTGGTGGACCCGAGGGGATTCGAACCCCTGGCCTCGTGAGTGCGATTCACGCGCTCTCCCAACTGAGCTACGGGCCCACGTGCGGCCGGGCGCGCGCAGAGCGCACCTGACTATAGGGTGGAACGGCCAGTATAGCCCGGGACGTTTTGGCATCCGGGTCGGGAACAACTGCCACCCGGGCGGCGATTCCTATACTCGCGAGATGTCGTTCCTCTTCAAGGGCAAGCGCGTGCCGGAGGGCGTAGATCCGGGGCGCATTCCCCCCGGACAGACGCTCACCGCCCCGGAGCGGTGGCCGCTCCTGCACTTCGGACCGGTGCCCAAGACCGACATCGCGACGTGGGACTTCAAGGTGTTCGGAGCGGTCGCCAACGAGCTGACCCTGGATTACGGCGAGTTGCGAGCGCTTCCCTCCAAGGAGGTCGTCGCAGACATCCACTGCGTCACCGGATGGAGCCGGCTCGGGGACAGGTGGAGGGGCGTGCCGATTCGCGAGATCCTGGCCCGGGTCAAACCCACGCCTGCGGCGAAGTACGTCAACGCCCACTGCGAGTACGGGTACACGACCTCGGTGCCGCTGAGCGTTCTCGAGGGCGAGGACAATCTGCTGTGCTACGCCTGGAACGGCCAAGACCTGACCCCGGACCACGGCTGGCCGCTGCGCCTGTTCGTGCCGTCGAAATACTTTTGGAAGTCGGCGAAGTGGCTGCGCGGGCTAGAGTTCATGGAGCGCAACCGGCTCGGTTTCTGGGAGCAGCGTGGATACCACGACGAGGCCGACCCCTGGAAGGAGACGCGGTACTGGTAGCGCCGGCGCAGTAGCCGGGCCGCCGGTCGTCACTCTGACCACCGACTTCGGGTCCGGCTCGCCCCTGGTGGCGGCCATGAAGGGCGTCGTGCTGGCGGGCTGCCCGCACGCGGTGCTGGTCGACGTGAGCCACGAGGTGCCGCGCTTCGACGTTTCCGCCGGGGCCTTCATGCTCTTTGCCGGCACCCGCCACTTCGGCGCCGGCTCGGTGCATCTGGCGGTGGTGGATCCTGGGGTCGGGAGCTCGCGCCGGCGGCTGGTGATTCGCGCCGGCGGGCGGTATTACGTCGGACCGGACAACGGCCTGTTCGCTATCGTCATCGAGGAGGTCGGGCTGCAGGCCTGTGTCGAGCTGGCGCCGAGACCTCACGGCGCGCCGACGTTCGAGGGTCGCGATGTGTTCGCGCCGGCGGCGGCGGCTCTGGCGTCCGGGGTGCCGATGGAATCCCTGGGGCCGCCGACGAACGCCCCCCAGAACCTCTCGGATCCGTCGCCTCGAGTGCTGTGGATCGACGGCTTCGGCAATCTGGTCACGAACCTGAAGCCGCCCGTGCGGCGCATGCGCATCCACAACCACGACATCACCGCGTCGGCGACGACGTACGCCGAGGCGCGTCCCAACGAGCCGTTCGTCTATCTGGGGAGCATGGGGTACCTGGAGATCGGCGTGCGGGAGACACGCGCGGACCGCATGCTGGGCGCTCGCGCGGGGATGCGCATCGAGCTGATCTAGCCGGCTCCCGTCTCTGGTTCTCCGCGGCTTTACAAGCGGGGTTGGCGGATCAAGCTGGCGCCGGTAGCGTTGCGGGCGCTGTGGTTCGAGTCGCCTGCCTGCTGATCCCCCTCTGCCTGGTGGGTTGCTCGAACCCGGCCCAGGCCGCGGATTACGCCGGGCGCGCGCAGGGCGCATCCGGCATGGTGCCGGCTGTGGGGGCTTCCGGCGGCGCGGAGGCGGTGCGATTGTGGCAGGACGCGAGCATCTTTCAGCTGGTCGGTGGTCTCATCGGGTCGGCTCACACGCGGGTGCTGGTCGAGATGTACGAGCTCGGCCGGGCCGACCTGGTGCAGGAGCTGGGGGCCGCGAGGCGGCGGGGGGCGGAGGTGCGCGTGATCACCGACCCGACGGTCGGCGCCAGCCGCCGCGGCGCCGCGGTGCTCGACTCGCTGGCCGTGCCGGAGCGGGCGTATCCCGTCGACGGCGGGCGTCACCAGATCGACCACGTCAAGCTGCTGATCGCGGACGGAGAGGCCGCGGTCGGCGGTATGAACTGGGGCCGGCACAGCGATCGCAACCACGATTACGTTCTCGCGACGCGGGTCAGGGCCGAGGTCGACCGGCTGGTGAGGATCTTCGACCAGGACTGGAACCTGGCCGGGGGGCGTCCTGCGCCGCTGCGCGCGGAGGCGGCGGAGGTCGCACAGACCGCGCCGGGCGAAGAGATCCGGGCGATGCTGGAAGCGGCGCTGAATCACGCGTCGCAGCGGGCGCTGGCCGAGGTGTACACGCTCACGGATCCGGAGGTGATCGCCGGGCTGGTGTCGGCGCACCGGCGCGGGGCACTGGTTCGCGTCCTGCTCGATCCCAACCAGGCATACAACCGGCACGCGTATGAGGTGCTCAGGGCGGGAGGCGTCGAGGTGCGGTGGTACCCCATCCCAAAGGGCGCGCTGCTGCACGCCAAGATCGGTCTGTTCGACGGCGAGCTGGTGCTGGGCTCCGCCAATTGGACCCGCAGCGGCCTGGGCGTGAACCACGAGCTGGACATCGAGACGGGTGACCCGGTCGCGCGGGCGGCGTACGCGGCGCGGTTCGCCGCGGACTGGGAGCGGTCTGGTGGCCTGGCCGGCTAGCTCTGGACTGGAGGTCCCGACGATCCGGCGGCCGGCGGAGCCGACGAGCCTGGCGACGGGGGACCCGAGGTGGGCAGGGTGCCGAAGCTGACCTGCGGCACCGCGCGGTCGCCGTCGTCGGCCTGGAAGAAGCCGAACGCCTTGAAGCCGAGGGCGCCGGCGATCAGCGACGTCGGGAGGGTCTGCAGCTTGATGTTGTAGTCACGCACGTTGCCGTTGTAGAAGCGGCGCGAGAACTCGATCTTGTCCTCGGTGGCGGTCAGGGTCTCCTGAAGGTTGGTGAAGGCGGAGATCGCCTTGAGGTCGGGGTAGTTCTCCGAGACCGCGAACAGGCTGCGGAGGCTCTGGCTGAGCACGTTCTCGGCCTGTCCGATCTTGGTCGCATCGCCAGTGGCGCCGGCGGCGACGGCGTTGGCGCGGGCGTTGGTCACGGCCTCGAGCGTTCCACGTTCGTGGCCGATGTAGCCCTGCACGGTGTTGACCAGGTTGGGGATGAGGTCGTGGCGGCGCTTCAGCTCGACGTCGATCTCGGACCAGGCTTCCTGGGTCCGGTTCTTGGCCGCCACCAACCCGTTGTAGGTGAGGACGAGCCAGATGACGACGACAACGGCGATCGCAAGCACGATCCAGCCCATGGCCTGCCTAACCTAGGCGTGCGCCCGGCGCTGCCAACGAGTCTTCTTCAGCATTTTCTTGTGCTTGTGCTTGCGCATCTTCTTGCGCCGCTTCTTGATTACAGAGCCCAATCCAACTCCCAGACACGCGTGATTTATAAGTGGGTCCAAGGCTTCGGCCGAAGTGCGCTGGGCGCGCGCCCGACCAAGCCTGGGGAATCATACCGCAAGGCAGGACAGGGTCGGCGGCGGGGGTTCAATCCAGGGACGTGACCCCGTAAACCGCAACCGCGCCTAAACTCGATCCCGATGTACTTCACGGACGACCACGAGGAGCTCCGGCTGCACATTCGCAAGTTCCTCGAGAAAGAGGTCCAGCCGCACCTCGAGGAGTGGGAGGAGAAGACCTTCCCGGACGCCATCTTCAGACGGTTTGGCGAGCTGGGCTTTCTCGGCCTGCGCTACCCGCCCGAGTACGGCGGGCAAGGCGGCGACTACTTCTCGGCGGTCGTGCTCTCGGAGGAGATGGCCAGGGCGGGATGCGGCGGCCTGGGCATGGCGGTCGCCGTCCAGGCGGAGATGGCGACGCCGCCGGTTTTCAGGTTCGGGACCGAGGAGCAGAAGCGAAGGTGGCTCGTCCCCGCCGTCCGGGGCGAGCAGATCGCGGCGCTGGCCATCACCGAGCCCGACGCCGGCTCGGACGTGGCGGGCATCACCACGGTGGCCCGCCGCGACGGCGACCACTACGTCGTCAACGGCCGCAAGATCTTCATCACCAACGGCGCTCGCTGCGACTGGGCGCTGGTGGTGACCAAAACCGCCCGCGAGCGCGGCCACAAGGGCTACAACCTCTTGGTCGTCGAGAAGGGCACGCCCGGGTTCGAGGTGACCCGCACGCTGCAGAAGCTCGGGATGCACTCGTCGGACACCGCCGAGCTGCTGTTCGAAGACTGCCGCGTCCCCGCCGCCAACCTGATCGGGGACGAGGGCGACGGCTTCAAGAACCTGATGTGGGAGCTGCAGGGCGAGCGGATGATCGCGGCCGCGGGCGCGATCGCGGGCGCCACCCGGGTGTTCGAGTACACCATGGAGTACGCGCGCAACCGGCAGGCGTTCGGCCAGCCGATCTCACAGTTCCAGGTGATCAAGCACAAGCTCGTCGACATGGGGACGAAGATCGCCGCGGTGCAATCGTTCGTCTACCAGACGGCGCAGCAGTGGAACCAGGGCGAGTACCCGGTGCGCGAGATCTCACAGGCCAAGCTGCTGGCGACGCAGGCCGCGTGCGAGGTGGCGGACGAGGCGATTCAGATCCTGGGCGGGCACGGCTACATGCGCGAGTTTCCGGTCGAGCGTGCCTGGCGCGACGCTCGCCTCGCGAGGATCGGGGCCGGGACCGACGAGATCATGAAGGAGATCATCGCCAAGACGTACGGCCTGTGAGAGCCCGGCGCAAGCCGCGATTTCGCGGCGGCTCCTGAAGATGCGGGCCGTGCTGTTTGCGGGCTGCGAGCCGGCGGTCGCGGCCGGGGTTGACGGCAGGATCCTGGCCGTGGGACCCGGCGCCCGCGCCGCCGCCGGCCGTGGTGCCGAGGTGGTGCGCCTGCGCGGGCGCGCCTGGCCGGGCCTGATCGACACTCACATCCACCTGGAAGGCCTCGCCGAGCGGAACTTGAACGTCGAGCTGGGCGGCGCGCCAAGCCTGAAAGAGGTGCTGGCGCGGGTGGCACGGCGGGCCGCACGCCTGCCCAAAGACGGGTGGGTGGTGGGTGCCGGCTGGGACAACGACGCGTGGTCCGACCCGGCTTTTCCGACCCGCGAGCACCTGGATCAGGCAGCGGGCGGACGTCCGGCCTACCTGCGGCGCAAGGACGGCCACTCCGCGTGGGTTTCGAGCTCGGCGCTCCGGCTGGCGGGCATCGGCCGCGGATCGGTCGACCCGCCGGCCGGCGTCATCGACCACGACGAGCTGGGTGAACCGACCGGCATCCTGCGGGAGACGGGGATGCAGCTGGTCGCCGGCATCGTGCCGCGGGCGGGGGAGGCGGAATTCGACGCGGCGATGGCCCGGGCGCTGGCCGGCCTGGCGCGGCTGGGCTTGACGTCGGTCCATTCGATGGACAGCGCGCGGGGGTTCGGCTCCCTGCAGCGGCTCGGCGGACGCGGCTCGCTGCCGGTCCGCGTCACGTACAACCTTCCGGCTGCCGACCTGGCCGGGGCCGAGCGGCTGGGCGTCCGCTCGGGTTGGGGCGACCAGTGGCTGCGCCTGTGGGGTGTCAAGGCGTTCCTCGATGGATCGCTCGGCAGCCGCACCGCGGAGATGCTCGACGGCGGCGGCAACTCTCGTTTAGAGCAGGCGGAGCTGGTCGATCTGGTCGACCGATGCGCCCGCGCCGAGCTCAACGTCTGCCTCCACGCCATCGGAGATGGAGCGGTGCGGAGGGCGCTCGACGCGCTGGCGCCACACCGCGATGCGTGGCGCCGATGGCGGCCGCGCATCGAGCATGCCCAGTGCGTCGATCCAAAGGACATGCGTCGCTTTGCGCGGTACGGAGTAATCGCCTCGATGCAGCCGGTCCACGCGGTGGCGGACCGTGATCTCGCCGACGCGATGTGGCCGCGCGTCACCGGGCATTCGTACGCGTGGGGCGCGCTCGATCGCGCGGGTGCGCGATTGGCGTTCGGCTCCGATGCGCCGGTGGAGACGGCCGACCCGCTGGCCGGCATCGACGCCGCGACCGGGTGGCGGCGCCGCGCGGCCTGGCATCCGGAGCTGGCGCTGTCTCGCGCCGCGGCGCTGCGCGCCTACACGTCCGGCGCGGCGTATGCCGTCGGAATGGAAAAGGACCTGGGCACGTTGCGACCGGGGAAGCTGTGCGACATGACGGTCGTCGATGGCGGGGACGTGGTGGCGACGATTGTCGGCGGCCGCGTCAGCTGGCTGCGAAAGCTTTCCGCAGCTTCGCCGCGGTCTGCAGCAGGTGCTCGTTGACGACTTTGACGTCGCCCACCACAGGCATGAAGTTGGTGTCGCCGTTCCAGCGCGGAACGACGTGAAGGTGGACGTGGTCGGGCATTCCCGCCCCGGCGACCCGGCCGATGTTGGCCCCGACGTTGAAGCCTTCGGGATTCAACTCCGCCTTGAGAACCGTGATCGTCCGCCTCACCGCACCCATGAGGGCGGCCGTCTGCGCGTCGTCGAGGTCTTCGAGGCCGCCTCTGTGCGCGACCGGCGCGACCATCGCGTGGCCGGCGTTGTAAGGGAATTTGTTCAACATCACGAGCGCGCCTTCAGGCCGCCACAGGACGAGCTCGGCATCCCGGTCGTCGGGATGCTCGATGACACGGCAGAACAGGCAGCCGGGTCTCGGCTCGTCGGTGACGTACCGCATGCGCCAGGGCGCCCAAAGTCGTTCCATTGATCGTCCTTTGATCTACGTCCTTCTCTTGGTCATGGTCACTGCCGTCTGGGGCTGGACGTTCGTCCTGGTCAAGGACGCCATCACACAGTACCCGACCCTGCCGTTCCTGCAGCTTCGCTTCGCCCTCGCGCTGATCGTCATGGTGGCGCTGGTCCGCCGGCTGCCGACGCGCCGCGAGCTGTGGGTGGGCCTGGTCGCGGGCGCGGTGCTGGCGGGCGGTTACGTCACCCAGACGGTGGGCCTGGCCGCCACCAGCCCGGGCAACGCTGGCTTGATAACCGGGCTGTTCGTAGTGTTCACGCCGCTCATCAACCGCTTCTTCGGCGCGCCGGTGCACTGGTGGACGTGGTGCGCGGTCCTGGGCTCGCTGGCCGGGATCGTGATGCTCACGGGCGGGCCGTCGGGCATGGGCATCGGCGAGATCCTGGTCCTTGCCTGCGCCGTCCTGTTCGCGCTGCACATCGTCCTGCTGAGTCACTGGTCGCCCAGCCTGCCCGCGGCGCCGCTGGCGATGGTGCAGATGGGAAGCTCAGCGCTGATCTTCAGCGCCGCGGGGTCGTGGTCGCTGGGGCCTCCGAGCGGCGGCGTGTGGGCGGCGATCCTGATCACCGGCGTGTTCGCTTCGGCGCTGGCCTTCTACATCCAGACCTGGGCCCAGGCGCACATCGACGCGAGCCGGACGGCGCTGATTCTGGCCACCGAACCGGCGTGGGCCGTGGTGGCCGCGGTCCTGTTGGCCGGCCAGCGTTTCGGCCCGGTGCAGGCCGCGGGCGCCGTGCTGGTGCTGGCCGCGATCGTGGGCCACGAACTCGCGCCCCTAAAATTCAAACCTCAGCATGAGCGGGCCCAGGCGTAGCGCGTACATCCCTCAGGACCTCGAGCCGAAATGGCAGAAGGTGTGGGCCGACCGCGGGGTGATGAAGGCGTCGGACGGATCACCGAAACCGAAGTACTACGACCTGGTCATGTACCCGTACCCTTCCGGCAACCTGACGGTGGGCCACGCGCGCAACTATGTGATGGGCGACGTGCTCGCGCGCATGAAGCGGATGCAGGGCTTCGAGGTGCTGCACCCGTTCGGTTGGGACGCGTTCGGACTGCCCGCCGAGAACGCCGCGATGAAGCGCGGTGGACTGCACCCGGAAACCTGGACGCAGGACAACATCGCGAAGGGCCGGCGGGAGCTGACGATGCTGGGCATCCTCTACGACTGGGATCGAGAGGTCACCAGCTGCCTCCCGGACTACTACCGCTGGACGCAGTGGCTGTTCCTCCTGATGCACGAGCGCGGGCTCGCCTATCGCGCGATGGCCCCGGTCAACTGGTGCCCGGTGGACAAGACCGTGCTCGCCAACGAGCAGGTGATCAACGGCCGGTGCTGGAGGCACCCGGACGTCGAGGTCGAAAAGCGCGACCTGGAGCAGTGGTTCCTGAAGATCACCGACTATGCCGACAGGCTGCTCGACGACCTCGAGCTCCTCGACAAGTGGCCGAACAAGGTTCGCGTCATGCAGACGAACTGGATCGGGCGCAGCCAGGGGGCCGAGGTCGACTTTCCGGTCGCCGGCATGGAGGGCGAGACGGTGCGCATCTACACGACGCGACCGGACACGCTGTTCGGAGCGACGTTCATGGTCCTGGCGCCGGAGCACCCGCTCGTCGATAAGGTCACCACCGATGCCTACCGTGCGCGGGTCCAGGAGTACGTGGAGACGGCGCGCAGGGCCACCGAGATCGATCGACTTTCGACGGAGCGCGAGAAGACCGGCGTGGCGACCGGTGGATTCGCCGTCAATCCGGTCAACGGCGAGCGGATCCCGATCTGGGTGGCCGACTACGTGCTCATGACCTACGGCACCGGGGCGATCATGGCCGTGCCCGCCCACGACGAGCGGGATTTCGTGTTTGCGACGACGTACGGGCTTGCGATTCGTGAGGTGATCACACCTCCGAGCGGGCCGCAGGGCACTTTGAGAGAGGCGTACGTCGGACCCGGCGTGATGGTCAACAGCGGTGAGTTCGACGGCTTGGACACCACGACCGGCTTCGAGGCCGTGTGCGCGTGGCTGGAGGCTCATGGCAAGGGCACCCGCGCGGTCAAGTACCGCCTGCGCGACTGGCTGATATCGCGGCAGCGCTACTGGGGCTGCCCGATCCCGATGGTCTACTGCCCGGTCGACGGCATCGTCCCCGTGCCCAAGGACCAGCTGCCGGTCGTGCTGCCCAAGGAGTACAGGCCGCTGCCGGACCAGCCTGAGTTCTGGCGGACGACATGCCCGGTGTGCGGGGGCGAGGCGCGGCGCGAGACGGACACCATGGACACTTTCGTCGACTCGTCGTGGTACTTCCTGCGCTACGCGAGTCCGAAGGATTCGACGGCGCCGTTCGACCCCGAGCTCGCCAACCGCTGGATGCCGGTCGACCAGTACACGGGGGGCGTCGAGCACGCCATCCTGCACCTGCTCTACTCGCGCTTTTTCACCAAGGTGCTGCACGATGCGGGGCTGCTCGATGTTTCGGAGCCCTTCACGCGCCTCTTCAACCAGGGAATGGTGAAACGGTTCGGCCAGGTCATGTCGAAATCGTTGGGTAACGGCGTCTCGCCCGATGAGCTCGTGGCGGCGCAGGGCGCGGACGCGGGGCGGATCTACGAGATGTTCATCGGTCCGCCCGAGGAAGACGTCGAGTGGACGGATGCCGGGCTCAACGGCGTCGTGCGCTTCCTGCAGCGCGTGTGGCGGTTGGTGCTCGAGCCGGAGTCGATCGTGGTCGAGGGCTCTGGCGCGGACGCCGCTGCTCTGCGCCGCAAGGTGGCGCAGACGGTGAAGAAGGTGACGGAGCACTACGACGAGCTGCGGTTCAACACCGCGGTGGCGGCGCTGATGGAGCTCGCCAATGCGATGCAGGACTACGCGCAGCGGGGCGGCGTGCGGGACTCGGGGTGGGACGAGGCGGTGCGGGTGCTCGTCAAGCTCCTCAACCCGACGGCGCCGCACATATGCGAAGAGATGTGGGAGAAGCTCGGGGAGAGCGGCTTGCTGGCGGATGCGTCGTGGCCGGTGTTCGACGCGGTGGCGGCGGCCGAGCCGATGGTGACGCTCGTGGTCCAGGTCGGAGGCAAGCTGCGCGACCGGCTCACGGTGGACGCCGGGTTGTCCGAGGCGGCGGCGCTCGAGGCGGCGATGGGCAGCGAGCGGGTGCGGGCGGCCCTGGACGGACGGGGGCCGTCGAAGGTCGTCTACGTCCAGGACCGGCTGATCAACCTGGTTCCCTGATCTCGCCGGCGCGGCCGGCTATGGGACGGCCTCGCCCGCTATTGCTGAGGGACGGGCACCCGGATGCCTGAGTCCAGGACGTAGCTCACGATCAGCCTGGACCCGGACGTGACCGTCACGGCCGGCGGACCGCTCACGATGCGCATGTAGGTCTTCATCCGGACCTTCCAGGTGGCCGCACCCAGCTCGATGGAGTAGTTGCCTTCTGAATCGGTGACGGCGCCCCGGGTGGTGTCGCCGCTGGTGAAATCCAGCTCGAGGCCAGGGACGGGTCTGCCCGCACACGGCTTGGCGGCCGACTCGACCGGCGCGCACGGCACGGCGACCACATTGCCGCTGACCGTCCCAGAGCCCCCCGGCTCCACACCCGGAAACCGATACGCGCCGCATGCGGCGGTCACCAGCAGCAGGCCGAGCAGGAGCGCGTGCCTCATCGAATGACCCAACGCTCGCGGCCGCGCGGAGGTCACGCCGGCCTCTGATCCGGTGTGCGCCTCGCGGTACTGTTGTCACTCGCGCGCTCCGCGGTAGCCAAGCTGGTAAGGCAGGGGACTTTGGATCCTCGACCGAAGGTTCGAATCCTTCCCGCGGAACCATCCTCGCCGGCGCTGGATTTACAGGCAGGGTTCCCGCCACGCGAGTTGCCCCCTAGCCTCGCCCTGTGCGCAACCAGCTCCGCTTCATCCCCGGGTGGAAGCACCTCCTGCTGCTCGTCGCGCCGATCGCGCTCGGCCTCGGCACCCTGGCGGGGGCCTACGCCTACAGCTCGGCTGCCGCCGCGGCACCGGCTCCAGCCCAGCCTGCCGCCGCTGACGCGAGCCTCGAGGTGCCGCCTCCGGCGGGCCTGCTCGTGCACGTGATCGGAGCGGTCGCCAACCCGGGCCTCTACCGCCTGCCCCGCGGCGATCGGGTGTACGACGCCATCGCCGCCGCCGGCGGATTGAGCGCTGCCGCCGACCTCACCCGGCTCCCCAACCTGGCCGGCCGGCTCAAGGACGGCGAGCAGATCAAGGTCCCGTTCGCCAGGACCACTTCGGGTACGGCCACCTCCCGGACCAACCTCAACACTGCGACGCTCGACGAGCTGGCGGTCGTGCCCGGTTTCACCGAAGCCCTCGCCCAGGACGTGATCGACTACCGCACGAATTACGGTGGATTCCAGAGCACGCGCGAACTGGTCGACGTCCTGGGCATGAGCGAAGCCGACTACGTCATCGCCCGCCGCTTCCTTACCTTGTGATCGACGCCGAGAACACGACCGGCCTCGACTCGCTCAGTCGCTTTCCCGCGCTGCTCGTCGCTCTCTCGTGGTCGACCGCTCTTGCGGCGGCGGTCGTGATCGCGCCATCCAAGCCGGCCCTCGGCGCCATCGCCATCGCGCTCGCCCTGCCATGCCTGGCGGTCGCGTTCGCCGTCCGACCGGCGGTCATCGCCATCGGACTGGGGTTCGCCCTGCTGGCGGTGGGACGGGCGGAGCTACCCGCCACGGATCCCGGGACCCCCGCCCGTGCCGTTCTCCTCGCCGGCCGGACCGCCACGATCACCGGCCGTGTGGCCGATGACAGCCGTCCAGCCCCGGCCGGATCGGAGGTGCTGATCGAACCCGACAGCGTCGCCATCGGCACGTTGCCGGTCAGCGGCATCGGCAACCTGATGGTCCGCTGGCGGGGGCCGGCCGAAGCCGGCTTCGGCGATCACATCCAAGCGACCGGCAAGCTCACGCTGCCCCGCGACCTCCCGACATTCGATCGTCGCACCTACCTGGCGCAGCGCCACGTCTACCTGGAGCTCGCGGCGACGAGCTTCGACGTCGTCTCCGCCGGCTCCGGCATCACCGGTCTCCCGGGCTGGCTCCGAGCCCGATACACGGCAGCTCTCGACCAGGCGCTCCCCGCGCCTCACGCCGCGGTGCTGCTCGGCGTCGTTTTGGGCATACGCCAGGGCATCCCGCCGCGGCTGCAGAACGCCCTCATCGCCACCGGCCTCATCCACCTGCTCGTGCTCAGCGGCCTCAAGGTCGCCGTCTTCGCCCGCATCGCACAGGGCGCCCTCAAGCCGTTACTCGGACGTCACGCCACGTGGCCCGCGCTGGCTCTGATCGGCCTGTATGCGTTGGCCGGCGGGGCCACTCCCGCCGCCATGCGCGCCGCCGCGATGGGCGGGCTCGCGCTCGCCGCCTCGCGGCTCGGTCGCCCGACGCACGTCTGGACCTCGCTCGCGCTCACGGCCGCCGCCATGCTCGGCTGGCACCCCGAGCTGGCATGGAACGTCGGTTTCCAGCTCTCCTTCGCCGGCACCGCCGCCATCGTCCTGTTGACGCCCACAATCGAGAGGCGCCTCGGCTGGATGCCGGCGGCGCTTCGCGAGCCATTCGCGGTCACGTGCGCGGCCCAGGTTGGAACGCTGCCGATGATGGCGACCGACTTTCACGTCCTGTCTCCGATCGCGCCGCTCGCCAACGCCCTCGTCCTGCCCCTGCTGCCGGTGCTCGTCGGCGCTGGCCTGCTGGTCGGCGCCCTGTCCGTCGCTCCGGACCTCGCCCGCCTCGCCGCCATTCCACTGGCGGGAGTGCTCGCCTACCTGGAGCAGATCGCGTACGTGCTGGCCCGCGCCCCGGCCGCCGCCATCTCCGTCCCGAGCTTCCCGACCTGGGCCGGTCTCGCCTACTACGCGGGGGTGGGCCCGGGGATCGCCGGCGCCCGGGCCACGCACCGCCGACGCACGCTGGGCTTCGCCGCCGCCGCCGTCGCCCCCATCCTGATCTCGGCTGTCGCTCTCGGCCTCTGGGCGAACGCCCCGCCCCAGGCGGTCGTGATGGCGGTCGGCGACGGCCAGGCGGTCCTCTTGCGAGGACCGCACGGAGCGATGCTCATCGACGGCGGGCCGAGCCCGACCCGGCTCAAAGACGAGCTGGGAGCCCAATTGCCTCCCTGGCAGTCAAAGCTCGACGCCATCGCCATCACGGCGAACACTCTCGGGCACGTCGGCGGCCTCGCCGCCTTCGACCGGCCGGTCGCCAGAGCCCTCATCCCTGACGCACAGCTGACCGGCACCGCCTGGCGCACCGCTGCGCTCGAAGCTGTCGCCCGCGGCGCGTCAATCGTCCGGCTGCGAGCGGGCGACACCATCGCTGTGGCGGGATTCGAGCTCGAGGTTCTCGCGCCCGAGCCCGGCGCGCCCGGCGAACAGGCCGGAGCCGCCTATCTCGGCCTGCGGGTCGTTGCCCCGTCCGGTCGCAGCTTCTGCGACCTCAGCGACCTCGATCTCGACGCCCAGACCGTCGCCGCCGCCCGCATCTCCGGGTCCTGCACCTACCTCCTCCTTCCGGCCGGCGGCCGCAGCCGCCTGTCGCCGGACCTCGAGCGCGCCGCGGTCAACCCGACCACGCAGCTGATCGCCTCGCGCGCGTCCGGGCGGCTCGCCGCCGGCTTCCCGCCCAACGTCCTCCGCACCGACGAGGAGGGGACGATCACCGTGCCGATGTGAGGCCGACCCGATCGCGGGTACGATCGCAGGCGTGTCCCGACCGCCCAACCGTAAGCCGACCACCCTCCTGCTCCACGGCGAGGAGCGCTTTCTCATCGACGAGGCGGCGCGCTCGATCCTCGACGGCTGGCGCGGCGAGCTGGTCTCGGATTTCGGCTTCGAGACCCTCGAGGGCGCGGGCCTGGCGTCCGCGCGCCTGCAGGACTCGATCCTCCAGGCGCCGTTCCTCGACCCGTACCGCGTCGTCCATGTACGAGCGCTGCCCGCCAATCGCGCGGAAAGCCTCGCCTCCGCGCTGACCGAGATCCCGCCGACCACCCGGCTCCTGATCACCGTTGCCGGTCGCCTCGTCAGCACCCACAAGCTCGCCAAGGCCGTGGCCGCCGCCGGCGGCGCCGTCGAGGAGATGCAGCGCCTCAAGGGCCGCGCGCTCAGTGAATGGACGGCCAAAAGAGCTGTCGAGCACGGGCTCACCCCGGCCATCGCGGCCCAGGTCGTGCGGGTCACACCGGCCGACCTGACGATCATCGACTCCGAGCTGCGCAAGCTCGCCGCGTATAGGGCGTCCGGGTCCAAGCTCACCCCTGAGGCGGTCACCGAGCTGCTGGCCGGCGGCCGTGAGGCCGAGATCTTCAAGCTCACCGACAACCTGCTGCCACGCCCGACCGCGGAGGCTTTGAAGATCGCCCGGGACCTCACCCGCGGCGGGCTCCAGCCCACTTCGGTGGCCTACCGCATGGCCCGGCACGTCGCGCTGGTGCTCGAGGTCCGAGCGAGGCGGGATCGGGGCGAGACGCTGGCCCAGGTGCAGGACCAGATGTCCGAGCATCGCTTCGTCGTGCAGAAGGCTTACGACGCCGCCCAGCAGGCCGACCCGGAACGGCTGGAAGCCGCGCTGCGGGCGATCCGGGACTACGAGTGGGAGGTCAAGTCGGGGCAGATCGACGCCGAGCTCGGGCTTGACGTGCTGCTCACCCGCCTCTAGAAGGCGGAGGCGGCTACTTCTTGTTCTTGCTCGCGGCCTTGGCTGCCGGCGCCGCCGGCTTGGCGGCCGCAGCGGCTGCCTTCTTGCCTTTCGCGGCGGCGGCAGGGGCGATCGCCACCTTGGCCATCTGGCGAGTCAGCCGCGCCTTGCGCCGCGCCGCGTTGTTCGGGTGCAGGACGCCTTTCGCCGCCGCCCGGTCCAGCGCGCGCACCGCCTCGAGCGCCAGCGCGTGGCGATCGGACTCCGCGACCGGACCTTCGCTCAACGTCCGGCGCGCCTTGACCACCTTGGTCTTGACCTCGGACCGCACGGCGCGATTGCGCAGTGCACGTCGCACGCCCGACCGCGCCTGCTTCTTGGCAGACGCCGTTCGCTTAGCCACTTATCGATACCCGGAAGGACTTACGCACGAAGCTAGGATTATAGAGGCCAGTGGAGTTCGAGCTCAATGACCGGCGCCCGAAGGTGCACCCTGACGCCTACATCGCACCCACCGCCGTCCTCATCGGAGACGTCGAGGTCGAAGCCGGCGCCAGCGTGTGGTTTGGCGCCGTGCTGCGTGGTGATGAGGCCCTGATCAGGGTCGGCGAGGGCGCCAACATCCAGGACAACGCGGTCGTCCACTGCGCCAAGGACCTGCCGACGGTCATCGAGCGTGACGCCAGCGTCGGCCACTCCGCCCAGCTCGAAGGCTGCGTCGTCGAGCAGGGCGCGGTCGTGGGCATGGGCGCCACCATGCTGCAGCGCAGCCGCCTTGGCGCCGGCTCGATGCTCGCCGCGGGCGCGGTGCTCGGCGAGGGCAAGCAGGTGCCGCCCGGGCACATGGCCGCCGGTGTGCCGGCGACGATCAAGAAAGCGCTCGAAGGTTCATCCGGCACGTGGGTCGGCATCACGGCGCGGCATTACCGCGATCGAGCGGTCGCGTACCGAGCGAAGCTTCGACCCGTCGACCCACGGTGACGCTCGCGCTGCCTGCGCGGGCCAAGCTCAACCTTGACCTCGCCGTTCTCGGGCGCCGCGACGACGGCTTCCACGAGGTCCGCACCCGGCTGCAGGCGATCGACCTCCACGACCTGCTCGAGCTGGCGCCCTCGAATGAGACGGCCTTCTCGACCTCCGGGCTCGCGGTCACCGGCGCGGCCGAAAACTCGGTGCTCAAGGCGCACGCCGCCCTGGAGCAGGCCGCCGGCCGCGACCTGCCGACCCGTTTTCACCTGCACAAACGCATCCCGGCGGGAGCCGGTCTCGGGGGTGCAAGCTCCGATGCCGCCGCCGCCCTGCGCGGGCTCACCGCCCTCCACCGGCTCGCGATCGACATCACGCCGATCGCCCGATCGCTCGGCGCGGACGTCCCCTTCTTTCTCCAGGGCGGCGCCGCCCTGGCGGAAGGTCGGGGCGACCGCCTCACCGGGCTGCCGGCCGAGCCCGCATGCTTTGTCGTCGCCTGGCCGGGTATCGAACTCTTGACCGCGGCCGTCTACCGTGCATGGGACGAGGTGAAGGACGACCCCAGCGCTCCGAACCAGCTGTCGCGTGCCGCAGCCCATGCCGAGCCGCGGATCAAGGAGTTCGCCGCGCGCCTGGGCGAGGGCTGGCGGATGACCGGCAGCGGCTCGGCCTTCTTCCGGCGCTGCGGCGGTGGCGAGGAGGCTCGCCACGTGACCGCCTCCCTCGATTGCTGGACAGCGGTGACTCAGTCGATCGGGCCCTGGGCTTGATCCGGAAAACGGCGGCGGTGTGGGCCGGCAAGGCGACCGGCGCGCTGTCTCGCGTCAGCCGGCGCGGCGGCGGCACGACCCTGCCCGGAGACGTCGCCCGGGCCATCGACCGCCGCGTCCTCGCCAAGCTGTCACGGGACCTGGCGCACGGCTCGGTCGTCATCACCGGCACCAACGGCAAGACCACGACCGCGCGCCTCGTCACCTGGCTCCTCGAGGGCGCCGGGTACAAAGTCGTCTCCAACCGTGCCGGAGCGAACCTCATCTTCGGCGCCACCGCGGCCGCCATCGACGGCGCCGGGATCGACGGCAGGCTGCGCGCCGATTGGGGTGTGTTCGAGATCGACGAGGCGAGCCTGCCGCGCGCCGTGGAGGAGATTCAGCCCAGGGCCACCATCGTCCTCAACCTCTTCCGCGACCAGCTCGACCGCTACGGCGAGCTGGAGTCCGTCGCCAAGAAGATCGAATCGGCGCTCGGCGCGCTGCCGGATGGCAGCCGCGCCATCCTCAACGCGGACGACCCGCGCGTCGCCGAGATCGGCCTCGGCCTGGCCCGCGTGCCGCTCTGGTATGGGCTCGACGACACGAGCGCCGGCGCCCGCGAGCTGCCCCACGCCGCCGACGCGCGCACGTGCCCGAAATGCGGCGCGAGCCTGAGGTTCGACGCGGTCTACGCCGGCCACGACGGTCTCTACTCGTGCCCCAACGGTGACTTCGCCCGCCCGGCGCCGGAGGTGACCGCGACCCGCATCGAACTCGACGGTTTCGACCGCCTCGCGACCGAGATTCAGGGCACCCGCGTGGAGGTCCCGTTGGGCGGCCTCTACAACTGCTACAACGTGCTCGCCGCCTTCGCCACCGCCCGCACCCTCGGCCTGGAACCGTCCGCCATCGCCCTCCGCTTGCGCGGCTTCCGCGCCACCTTCGGACGCCAGGAACGCGTGGAGTTTCGCGGCCGCCACCTCAACCTGGTCCTCTCGAAGAACCCCGCGGGTTTCAATGAAGCCCTCCGCACCGCCGTGGACCTGGCCCGGGGCCACAGCTTCCTGATCGGCCTCAACGACCGCAAGGCCGACGGCGCCGACGTCTCGTGGATCTGGGACGTCGACTTCGAGCATCTGCGCGGCACCTCCAGCGCCGTCGTGCCGGCGGGAAACCGCGCCCACGATCTCGCCGTTCGCCTCAAGTACGCGGGTGTCGAAGCCGCGCCGCCCGAGACCGATCCCGGCCGGGCCCTCGACGCCCTCATCGAGGTCACGGCCGCGGGCGAGACCGCGCACCTCTTGTGCACCTACACCGCGATGCTCGACCTGCGGGCCGAGCTCGTCCGCCGCGGGTGGGCCAGGCCTTACTGGGAGACTTGAGACACGTGGCCCGAACCCCCGGCAAAAAGACATTCACCGTCGGCTGGCTGTACCCCGACCTCATGAACATCTATGGGGACCGCGGCAACATACTCACGCTGCTCAAACGGGCCGAATGGCGGGGCTACGAGCCAGAGCTGATCGAGCTGGGACGCGGCACCGTCGACCGCATGGACGAGGTGGACGTCTTCTTTTTCGGCGGCGGCCAGGACCGCGAGCAGGGGCTCGTGTATCAAGACCTGCTCGAGCTGAAGCAGCCGTCGCTCGAGCGTGCGGTCGCATCCGGCGCCGGGGTGCTCGCCGTGTGCGGCGGTTATCAGCTCCTCGGTGACTACTACCAGACCGCGGGCGGCGAGCGCTTTCCGGGCATCGGCATGATCGACGTGCGCACCGAGGCGGGCACGAAGCGCTTCATCGGCGACGTGGTCGTCGACCTGAGGTCTTCAGACCCCGCGGTCGGAGGCCTCAATCCGCCGACGCTGGTGGGTTTCGAGAACCACAGCGGGCGCACCTTTCTCGGCCCGAAGGCCAGGCCCCTCGGCAGGTTGCGCGTGGGATTCGGCAACAACGGGTCGGACGGCACCGAGGGCTGTCTACAGGGCGGCGTCCTGGGCACCTACCTGCACGGGTCACTGCTGCCGAAGAATCCACACCTCGCCGACCACCTGATCACGAGCGCGCTCAGCCGGCGCGGGGCCGTGGACCTTTCGCCGCTCGACGACTCCGCTGAGCTGGCCGCGCACGACCGGATCCTGCAGCGGGCCCAGAGCCGCTAGCCCGCACCGGTGTTTGGCCCGTAGCCTTCGCCGCGCCGTTGGATCGGGCGGTGACCCGCGGCGCCGTCAAGGCCTCTTTGAGCACCTGGTCGATCGACTCCACCATCACCAGCTGCATCTCTTTGCGCAGGTCCGCCGGAATGTCGTCGAGGTCGGCCTCGTTGCGTGTCGGGAGCACGACCCGCCGGATGCCGGCGCGGTGGGCCCCCAGCACCTTCTCCTTGATGCCGCCGATCGGCAGCACCCGCCCGCGCAGAGTGATCTCACCGGTCATCGCCACGTCGTCGCGAACCGGACGTCCGGTCAGGATGGAGGCCATCGCGGTCAGGACCGTGACCCCGGCGGACGGGCCCTCCTTCGGCTGTGCCCCCGCGGGCACGTGCACGTGGATGTCGTTCTGGTCGAACAGTGTCGGGTCGATGCCGATGTCCGCGGCGCGCGCCTTCAGGTAGGACAGCGCGGCCGCCGCCGACTCCTTCATCACCTCGCCCAGCTGGCCCGTGAGCTTCAGCTCTCCCTTTCCCGGCGTCAACGCCGCCTCGACGAAGATGATCTCGCCGCCGGTCGGGGTCCACACCAACCCGGTCGCCACGCCGGGCCGGTCGATGCGCTCCGCCACGTCGTCGTAAAACCGCCGCTTGCCCAGCGCCGCGCGCACGCGTTTCAGATCGTCTGCGGCTCGTCGTCGCCGCTTGCCCACCGCGATCTCCGCCACGTCGCGCCGCATCACGGACGCGATCTCCCGCTCGAGGTTGCGCACCCCCGCCTCGCGTGTGTAGTGGCGGATGATCAATCGCACGGCGTCTTCCGAGACACTGACCTCGCCCGGCCTCAGCCCATGCGCCAACAGCTGCTTGGGAACCAGGAAACGTTGGGCGATCTGCACCTTCTCCTCTTCCGTGTAACCGGAGAGGTTGAGCACCTCCATCCGGTCGCGCAGCGCGGGTGGGATCGTCTCCAACGAATTGGCGGTGGTGATGAACATCACCTTCGAGAGGTCGAACGGGACGTCGAGGTAGTTGTCGCGAAAGTCCCTGTTCTGCTCCGGATCCAGAACTTCGAGCAGTGCGGATGACGGGTCGCCGCGCCAGTCCGCCCCGATCTTGTCCACCTCGTCGAGCATGAACACGGGGTCATTCGACTCGGCGCGCCTGATCGCCTGCAGGATGCGTCCGGGCATGGCGCCGATGTAGGTGCGGCGGTGGCCGCGGATCTCCGCCTCGTCGTGCACCCCGCCGAGCGACGCGCGCGCAAACTTGCGGCCCATCGCCCGCGCGATCGACTGGCCCAATGAGGTCTTGCCGACGCCCGGGGGTCCGACGAAGCACAGGATCGGCTCCCGCCCGTGGTCGGTCGAGCCGCGCTGCTGCTTCAGCCGCCGCACCGCCAGGTGCTCGACGATGCGCTGCTTGACCTTGTCCAGGTCGTAGTGGTCGTCGTCGAGGATCGAGCGCGCCTTGGCCACATCCACCTCGCCGCCGGTGGACGTGTTCCACGGCAGCGAGACGATGAGCTCGAGGTAGGTGCGGATCACCGACGACTCCGGCGACGCGCTCGGGATGCGCTCCAGCCGCGCGATCTCGCGATCCGCCTCGCGCCGCGCCTCCGGCGGCAGGCCCGCCTTCTCGATGCGCTCGCGCAGCTCGATCAGCTCTCCGTGCTCGCTGTCCAGCTCACCCAACTCGCGCTGGATCGCCTTCAGCTGCTCGCGCAGGAAGTACTCGCGCTGGGCCTTGCCCATCTGCTCTTCGGCCTGCGACTGGATCTTGCGTCCGAGCTCGAGCACCTCCAGCTCGTGCGCCATGTGACCCAGCAGCCGCTCGAGCTTGGACTTGGCGGAGTCCATCTCGAGGATCTCCTGCCGCTGCTCGGTCGCGAGCCGGATGTGGTTGGCGATGTAGTAGGCGAGGTGCAGCGGGTCGTCGATCGCCCCCGCCGCGCTCGACAGCTCGGCGGGCAGGTGCGGCGCCAGGGTGACGAGCTGCTGGAAAGACGAGATCGAGCGCCGCATCAGCGCCTCGCGCTCGAGCGACAGGATCGACTCCGTCGCCTCGGGCAGCATCTCCACGGCGCACGTGAGATAGGGCTCCGCCGACAGCGCCTCGGTCAGCTTGATCCGGCGCAGCCCGAGGACCGCCAGCTGCACCGTGCCGTCCGGCAGCTTGAGCATGTGCTGCACGCGCACCAGCGCGCCGACGTGGTGGATGTCCGCGAACCCGACCTCCTCGGCCGACTCGTCGAGCTGCGTGGCGACCGCGATGTGACGCTCGGCGCCGGTGAGGTCCTCGAGCAGCTGGAGCGATCGCTTGCGGCCGACCGAGAGGGGGATGAAGATGCGCGGAAAGACCACCGTCGACTTGAGCGGCAGCACCGGGAGATGGGAGGGGACTGCCCCCTCCAGGTTCGGCGCGGGTACCTCACTCACAGCGCGATGCTAACCCCTGCCTCCCCGCCTCCGCATGGATCTCCGCGCGCCGGCGCGAGCGCCGAAGCGCCGGTGGATGGAATCGAGTCCGCGGAGGCCGCCCGTATAATTTCGCCAGCCCGGAAGGGCTGGATTTTGAGCCAAGCGCTAACGGCCGTCATACTCGCCGCCGGATACGGCACCCGCATGCGGTCGCGTATTCCGAAAGTCCTCCACCCGATCTGCGGCCGGCCCATGATCGACTGGGTCCTCGAGGCGGTCACCCAGGCCGGCGCCGGGCACGTCAAGGTGATCGCCAACCCGCAGCACGCCGAGGTCGCCGCCCACCTGGAGTCGCGATGGAGCAATCCCTCCCGCCATCGACAGGGAAGTGAGGGTGAGGGGCCTGGCGCCGCGGCGGTGGAAGTCGTCTACCAGCGCGAGCCCAAGGGCACGGCGCACGCGCTGCGGCAGATCCCGGCTGACCAGCTCGTCGGCGCCGAGGTCCTTGTCGTCAACGGCGATTCGCCCCTGCTCATGGCGGCGACGATCCAAAGGATCATCCACGCTCACCGCACCGCCGGCACGCCCGCGACCATCGCCAGCGTCGAGGACCCGGCCCGCAACGACGGCCGCGTCATCCGCGCCAAGGACGGCTCGCTCGAGCGCATCGTCGAGCGCCAGGACGCGACCGATGAGATCCGGGCGAACGTCCATGAGATCAACGTCGGCGTCTATTGCTTTGACGGCGCCAGGTTATTCGACGCTCTCCAACAAATCGGCAACGACAACCAGGCGGGCGAGTACTACCTCACCGACGTCTTCCCGCACCTGAAGCCGGTGACGGTCGTGCGGCTGGACGATCCCAACGAGGCCATGGGCGTCAAGGACCGCACCCGCCTGGCCGCCGCCACCGCCGTGCTCCAGAAACGCATCCTCGACCAGCTCATGCTCGAAGGGGTCACCATCGTCGACCCCAACAGCACCGTCGTCGACGCCACCGTGACCGTCGGCCAGGACACCGTCATCGAGCCCTTCTCGGTGCTCAAGGCGGATACCAGGATCGGCGCCGACTGCCGCATCGGGCCGCACGTGCACATCGAGGGCGTGACGATCGGCGACCGCTCCGACTGCGGCCCCTTCGTCAAGCTGCGACCCGGCACCGAGATCGCGGAGGACGTCCACATCGGCAGCTTTGCCGAGCTCGTCCGGACGAAGGTCGGGCGCGGCAGCAAGGTGCCACACGTCTCCTACCTCGGCGACACCGACCTGGGCCGAAACGCCAACATCGGGGCCGGCACGATCACCGCCAACTTCGACGGCACGAACAAGAACCGCACCCAAATCGGCGACGGCGCCTTCGTCGGCGTGGACACGATGCTGGTCGCTCCCGTCAAACTTGGTAGGGAAGCCCGCACGGGCGCGGGTTCGGTGGTGACCAAGGACGTGCCTGACGGGGCGACAGTGGTCGGAGTTCCCGCTAGGGTGGTACGGAGGAAAATCGTGAACTCGGAAGCTGATTCGGAGCCCAACTCGAACACCAATTCGGAATCCCAGTGATAGGGAGGCTGCAGACCGCCGTGGAGTACGCCGGGGAAGAGGCCTCGCCCTGGGGCGGCCTCAAGCTCATCGCGGGCACGGCCAACCCGAATCTGGCGGGTCGCATCTCCGACAAGCTCGAAGTGCCGCTGACGGATGCCCGGCTCAGGCGCTTCGCCGACGGCGAGATCAACGTCAAGATCGAGGACTCGATGCGCGGGCACGACGTGTTCGTGATCCAGCCCACCGGACCGCCGGTGAACGAGCACCTCATGGAGCTGTTCATCATCCTGGACGCCCTGCGCCGCGCCTCGGCCGGCCGGGTCACGGCCGTCGTGCCTTACTACGGCTACGCGCGCAAGGAGCGCAAGACGCAGCCCCGGGAGCCGATCACGGCCAAGCTCATCGCGAACTTCATCACGCTCGCGGGCGCCGACCGGCTGCTGCTGCTCGACCTGCACGCCGAAGCCATCGAGGGCTTCTTCGACGTGCCCACGGACCATCTGTCGCCGCACCGGATCTTCGCCGACTACCTGCGCACGCTCAACCTTCGGCACCTCACGGTCGTGGCGCCCGACGCCGGCGGCGGTCGCCGGGCCGAGGCCGTCGCCAACCAGCTGCAGGCGCCGATCGCGTTCGGTTACAAGCGCCGGCCGCAGGACGACCAGTCGGAGGTGATCGCGGTCTCAGGTGACGTGAGGGGACACGACTGCGTCGTGGTCGAGGACATCATCACCACCGGCGGCACCATCGCCAAGGTCGCGCAGGCGCTGCGCGTGCAGGGCGCGAACAAGGTGCTGGTCGCGGCCACCCACCCGGTTCTCACCGGAGACGCGGTGGAGAGGCTGAAGAAGGCGGACGTGGAAGAGGTCATCGTGACGGACTCCGTCCCCATCCCATCTGAGAAGCTCGGCCCGCCCATCACGGTGCTGTCGGTGGCACCTCTACTTGCTGAGGCGATCATCCGGGTGCACGAGAACCGGAGCGTCAGCGAGCTCTTCAGATAATCCCCTCGTCATGACCACCCAGGAATTGATCGAGCTCATCGTCCTCGTCGTCTGCTTCTTCGTGGCCGCCCTCGCCAGCGGCACCGAGACCGCGCTCACCTCGGTCGGCCGCCTGCGCGTTCGCTTCCTCGCGGAGCAGGGGAGCAAGGCGGCCACCATCCTGCAGCGCCTGCGCGCGGATCCGAATCGCTTCCTCTCGACGGTGCTCTTCACCAACACCCTGGCGCTCATCGTCGCCTCGACCGCGACCGCGCTCCTCAGCGATTCGATGTTCACCCGCTGGGGCGTGCCCGCGACCTGGCGCCTGTGGCTGACGCTGCTGGTGTCGCTCGCGCTGTCGGTCGTCCTGCTCATCGCCGCCGAGGTCACGCCGAAGACGCTCGCCATCGCCCACGCGGAGCGTGTGGCGCTCGCGGCGGCGGGTCCCGTCGACCGCATGGCGGGCTTTCTGGGCCCCATCCTGTGGGCGGTCACGATCATCTCGCGGGGCATCACCGGCGGCCGAGCCGCACGAGCCCCATACCTCACCGAGGAGGAGCTCGTCACCCTGCTGCACGTCTCGGAGGAGCAGGGGGTGATCGAGGAGCAGGAGCACCAGATGATCCACGGCATCATCGAGATCGGCGACAAGACGGTGCGCGAGATCATGGTGCCCCGCACCGACATCGTGGCGGTGGAGCGGAGCGTCCCGCTCAAGGACATCGTCAGGCTCTTCAAGCAGCACCGCCACACCAGGATGCCGGTGTACGAGGGCGACATCGACCACGTCATCGGCCTGATCCACACCAAGGACCTGCTGCTGTTCTACACGCTGTCGAGCTCGCAGAAGTTCGACATGGACAAGGTCCTGCGGCCGATCGAGTTCACGCCCGAGCAGAAGAAGGTCGACGAGCTGCTGAACGAGATGCGGACCAAGAAGGTGCACATGATGATCGTGGTCGACGAGTACGGCGGCACGGCGGGGTTGGTGTCTCTGGAGGACCTGCTCGAGGAGATCGTGGGCGAGATCCGCGATGAGTACGACACCGCCGAGGAGGAGCAGCTGGTCATCCTCAACGACCACGAGGCGCGGGTCCACGCCACCTTCCCTCTCGAGGAGCTCAACTCACGACTCGGGCTGGCGATCGAGGAGTCGGGCGACTACGACTCGGTGGGCGGCTACGTCCAGGCGGTGCTGGGCAAGATCGCCGTCGCCGGCGATTCGTTCAAGGGCGCGCGAGCCCGATGGGCGGTGGAGAAGGTCAAGGGCCGGCGCATCGAGACCATCCGGCTCGCGGCGGATCTGCCCTGGCCCGCCGAGACGCTCGTCGCCTCCGGCCTCGCGCATCCCGCCCAATCCGATGCGCGCGACGGCAACGGCGAGGCCGTGGAGGACGAGACTGGCCACCTATCGTGACCGCGCCGTCGTGCTTCGCAAGCTCGACTACGGCGAGGCCGACCGCATCTTCACGCTGCTGACGCGCACGCACGGCAAGGTGGGTGCGATCGCCAAGGGCGTGCGGCGCCCGGAGAGCAAGCTCGGCCCGTCGCTGGAGCTGTACGGCCACGTCGACGTGCTGCTGGCGAAGGGTCGAGGCGCCCTGGACGTCGTCGCCCAGGTGCAGCGCGTGCCCGGGCTGCGGATCACGGGCGACGTGGAGCGCATGTCGCACGCGGCCCTGATCGCGGAGCTGGCGGAGCGGGTGTGCGAGGACCGCCACCCGGTCGATGGCGTGTACGAGCTGGCGGTGATGGCGCTCGACGAACTGGCCCGCGAGACGGAGCCACGGCGGGCGTCGGCGTACTTCCTGATGGCGGCCCTGGACCTGCTCGGGTACGCGCCGCGGCTCACCTCGTGCGCGTCGTGCGAGGGGCCGCTGGCGGCGATGCCGGCGGCGTTCAGCGCGGTCGCGGGTGGGTTCCTGTGCGAGCGTTGCGCGCTGCCGTCGATGCCGCCGGTCCCGCTGGCCGCGATCAAGGTGCTGAGGCTGATGGCGAACGGAGACCTGGAAACGTACCGGCGTTTGAAGCTGGACCCGTCGCTGATGGCCGCGATCGAGGGCGTCTTGACCATGCAGCTGGAGCATCACCTGGACCGCCGCCTGAAATCGCTACAGTTCCTGCACCAGATGAGAGGCACAATCACGTCGCCGCTCGGCGGGGGAAGGGTCGGGGGACCCGAGCTCTGACCGTCTCGCGAGAGCAGCTGATGGACAAGGTCGTCGCCCTGACGAAGCGGCGCGGCTTCATCTACCCGTCGAGCGAGATCTACGGTGGACTGTCGGGCTTCTACGACTACGGCCCGTACGGTGTCGCGCTGAAGCGGGCGATCCGGGACCTGTGGTGGCGCCACATGGTCGACCTGCGCGACGACGTGGTGGGCCTGGACTCGACTTTGATCATGCCGTCCGAGGTGTGGGCCGCGTCAGGCCACCTGACCAACTTCGTCGACCCCCTCCGCCAATGCCTGGGGGAGTGCAAGAGGCGCTGGCGCGCCGACCATGTCACGGGCGACAGGTGCCCGGAATGCGGCGGCCAGCTCGACGAGGCTCGCATGTTCAACCTCATGTTCAAGACCCATGTCGGCCCCGTGGAGGACACCTCGTCGGCGGTCTACATGCGGCCGGAAACGGCGCAGGGCATGTTCGTGGACTTCAAGAACGTCCTGAACTCGTCCCGCGTGCGGGTCCCGTTCGGCATCGCACAACAGGGCCGGGCCTTCCGCAACGAGATCACGCCTGGCAACTTCGTGTTCCGGGTGCGCGAGTTCGAGCTGATGGAGATGGAGTACTTCGTCGAACCGGACCATGACGAGGAGTCTTTCAAGTACTGGCGCGAGACCCGGATGTGCTGGTACAAGGACGTGCTGGGCATCAACCCCGAACGCCTGCGTTTCTACGACCACCCACGGGCAAGCCTGTCGCACTACTCGAAGCAGACCACCGACATCGAGTACGACTTCCCGTTCGGCTGGGGGGAGCTGGAGGGGATCGCGGACCGCACCGACTTCGACCTCCGCGTGCACCAGGAGGGGTCGAAGGTGGACCTGACCTACCTGGACCCCGTGACCAACCAGCGTTATCTGCCCTGGGTCATCGAACCGGCCGTCAGCGTGGACCGGATCTTCATCACGCTGCTGCTGGACGCCTACGACGAGGACGTGGTCAACAACGAGCCGCGGGTGGTCCTGCGCCTGCACCCGAACGTGGCGCCGGTGCAGGTGGCCGTGGTGCCGTTGTCCAAGAAAGAGGACCTGATCAAGGTCGCGCGCGAAGTCCGCACCTCGCTGCAGGGCCGGTTCAGGGTGGAGTACGACCAGACCGGCGGCCATATCGGCCGGCGCTACCGCCGCCAGGACGAGATCGGCACGCCGTTCTGCGTGACCATCGACTTCGACACCCTGAACGACCAGGCGGTCACGATCCGGCAGCGCGATTCAACCGAGCAGGAGCGGGTGGGAATCGCCGAGCTGCCCGCCCGTGTGGGCCAGCTGATCGGCTGAGCGGCCGTCAGCCTGTCGATCCGGGTCCCGCTCACTGCCCGACGACTCGGATCGTCCAGAAGTCCGACGACAGGCCGCTCTGGATCAGGTACGCGTAGGGCAGGGTGAAATACCCCTTCATGCCCCACGCCGAGCCCCACGAGTTGCGCACCACGAACCATCCGCTCGCGTCGTCGTAGCCCACCGCCATCACGGCGTGCCCGCCCACCGGCCGCTCGCCCCAACTCGGCATGGGCGCATGGCCGGTCCGCGCGACCGCCGGGCTCTCGAAGCTCTCGTAGACGGTGAAACCGAAAACGAAGGGGTAGCCCGACGCCAGGCAGCCCTTCATCTGGTTCAGGTCCTGGACGAGGCTCTGATATGACACCGCGCGGTCCAGCGTCGCGTCCTTGTACGCCTTGGTCGGCGGTTTGGCGGCGAACTTGGCGATGTCATAGGGCCACTCGGGTTCGGGGCATACGCCCTGGCTCGCCACCGTCTTGATGCCGTCGCGGATCTGCGCTCCGCTGTCCGAGCGCACCGTGCCCTCGATGACGCGTTCGTTGTAATAGATGAACAGGCGCGACGGCACGAAATCCGCCAGCTTCTGCTTCATGCGATCGAACTCGATCGCGGCTCCGATGGCGTTGGCCGTGCAGCTGCCCAGCATCCCCTGGTCGTAGACCGCGGGGCACTGCGCCCGCAGGTCGGCCGCGGGCGGGAGAGCGACGAGGAACTGTGGCGGAGCGGCGTACAGGTGGTCGCGCTGGTCCGGCTGATCGGGAATCCAGCCGTAGCGGGCGATCTTGCGCGGTTCGGTCATCTGATTACCCCCTTCAAAACGGAGTGGTCGCCACAGATGGGCCCAGCTCGCCACGCGCGCGGACTCGCCGGCGAGGCAGCGCTGGAACGAGACCGATGCAATCTCCGCCCCAGGCCAGGACGGCCTGGTGTTCGGAGGCGGCTCCAAGCTCGTCCATCGCGCGGCCAAAAGCGTAGCGTTGCCGGCTTCCGGCAAACTATTGGATCAATGGCAGCCGCGCGCAAGTGGGTGTACCAGTTCAGTGAGGGTTCGGCCAAGATGCGCGACCTGCTCGGCGGCAAGGGCGCCGGCGCGGCCGAGATGACCCGCGCGGGCATGCCCGTCCCGCCCGGCTTCACCATCACCACCGAAGCCTGCCGTGAGTATTACGCCCGCGACGGCAAGTTCCCCGAAGGGTTGTGGGAGCAGGTGATGGCGGCGCTCAAGGTGCTGGAGAAGAACGCCGGCAAGCGTTTTGGCGACCCGAGCGACCCGCTGCTGGTCAGCGTGCGCTCCGGCGCCAAGTTCTCGATGCCGGGAATGATGGACACCGTCCTCAACCTGGGCCTGAACGAGAAGACGGCCGACGGCCTGGCCGCCCTGACCAAGGACGAACGCTTCGCTCTCGACGCCCGGCGCCGGTTCATCCAGATGTTCGGCAAGACGGTGAAGGGCGTCGATGGCGAGAAATTCGAGCATGCGCTGCAGGCGGCCAAGAAGGGGGCCGGCGTCAAGACCGACCCCGAGCTCACGCCGCCGCACCTGCGCCGCCTCGTGACGCGCTACCTCGCCATCTACAAAGAAGCCACAGGCCAGGAGTTCCCCTCCGATCCGGCCGTCCAGCTGCGCGAGGCGATCGAGGCGGTTTTCCGGTCGTGGAATACCGAGCGCGCCAAGACGTACCGGCGCCTGGAGCGCATCCCCGACGACCTGGGCACCGCGGTCAACGTGCAGATGATGGTGTTCGGCAACATGGGCAAGGCCTCAGGCACGGGCGTCGCCTTCACCCGCAACCCGATCACCGGGCGCAAGGAGCTGTACGGCGACTACCTTGCCAACGCACAGGGAGAGGATGTCGTCGCGGGGGTTCGCGACACCGAGCCGATCAAGGCGCTGAAGCGGCACCTGCCCAAGGTTTACGAGCAGTTCGACGGCTACGCTCGCAAGCTCGAGAAGCACTACAAGGACGTCCAGGACCTCGAGTTCACGATCGAGCGCGGCAAGCTCTACATGCTGCAGACGCGCGCCGCGAAGCGCACCGGTGAGGCGGCGGTGAACATCGCCGTCGACATGGTCGCCGAGCATCTCATCACCAAGAAAGAGGCGGTCGCGCGCGTCGAACCGCGGCAGCTGGAGCAGCTCCTCTTCCCGCGCGTCGATCCCGGGGCGAAGGCGTCGCCGCTGGCGCGCGGCGTCCCGGCCTCGCCCGGAGCCGCCACCGGCGCGGCGGTTTTCGACGCCGACACCGCCGCCGACTGGGGCAGGAAGGGCAAGGCGGTGATCCTGGTCCGCGTCGAGACCAACCCCAACGACGTGCACGGCATGGTCGAGGCGAAGGGCATCCTGACGCAGACGGGCGGCACCGCCAGCCACGCGGCGCTGGTCGCGCGCGGCATGGGCCGACCCTGCATCGTCGGCGCGAGCGCGATCGCGGTCGACGTGCGCAAGCGCGTCTTCTCCGCCAACGGCATCACGATCAAGGAGGGCGACCAGATCACGATCGACGGCACCACCGGCGACGTCTACGTCGGCGACGTGCCCACGATCGAGGCCCGCTCGCTGAACAAGCACCCGGCCGCCAGCGCCATCCTTCGCTGGGCAGACGAGTTCCGACGGCTTGAGGTCTGGGCGAACGCGGATTACCCGCGCGACGCGACCAAGGCCCGTGAGAACGGGGCGCAAGGCGTGGGCCTGTGCCGCACCGAGCACATGTTCATGGAGCAGGATCGACTGCCGATCGTGCAGGCGATGATCATGGCCACCACGACCGCCGAGCGCGAGAAGCAACTCGACCTCCTGCTGCCCATCCAGCGCGGCGACTTCGCGGGAATCCTCGAGCAGATGGCGGGGCTCCCGGTGGTCATCCGGCTCATCGACCCGCCGCTGCACGAGTTCCTGCCCAATCTCGGGGACCTGGTGCGCGAGACGGCGACGCTCAAGGCGACGGGCAAGAACGGCGCGCGCCTGAAGCGGCTCGAGAAGGTCATGAGCAGGGTCGAGGAGCTGCACGAGGCCAACCCGATGCTCGGCCTGCGAGGCGTCCGGCTTTCGATCCTTTTCCCGGAGATCACGCGCATGCAGGTGCGGGCGATCATGGAGGCCGCCTGCGACCTGCGCAAGAAGAAGGTCGACGCGCGGCCCGAGATCATGATCCCGCTGGTCGGCACGCTCGCCGAGATGCATGCGGTGCACACCGAGCTCAAGCCGGTGGCCGACCAGGTGCAGAAGGAGAAGGGCGTGCGTGTGCCCTACAAGTTCGGCACGATGATCGAGATCCCGCGCGCCGCGCTGAACGCCGGCGATATCGCGACCGAGGCGGAGTTCTTCTCGTTCGGCACCAACGACCTCACGCAGATGACCTTCGGCTATTCGCGCGACGACGCCGAGAGGCACTTCATCGTCCGTTACCTGGAACGCAAGATCCTGCCGCGCAACCCGTTCGAGACGATCGACGAGAAGGGGGTGGGGCGGCTGATGGAGATGGCGGTTCGCGAGGGGCGCAAGACGCGGCCGAAGCTCGAGGTCGGCATCTGCGGCGAGCACGGCGGCGACCCGGACTCGATCCACCTGTGCCACAAATTGGGCCTGAACTACGTCTCGTGCAGCCCCTTCCGCGTGCCGGTGGCGCGTCTGGCGGCGGCCCAGGCCGCAATCGGCGACAGGACCAGCACGAAGTAGATCTGATCGAGCCGCCGAAGCCGGGGTACGGCTCGGGGGCGACAGAGTCTCGCGCACACCCTCGTCCCAGCACATCAGCGCGTGGGAATCAACTGGACGTTCGACAATAGGAGTCCGTGCCCACCCCCGCGTCCGATGACGCCTTCGCCGAGGTCAAGGCCAAGGTCGACCTGGTCAAGGTCGTCCAGGAGCACGTCCGCCTCACCAAGCGCAACAAGGACCTCTGGGGCCTGTGCCCCTTCCACCAGGAGGACAGCCCCAGCTTCAAGGTCAACCCTCAGATGCAGTCCTGGTACTGCTTCGGCTGCGAGCGCCACGGCGACGTCTTCACCTTTGTCGAGCTCATCGAGAAGACCGACAAGCGCGGCGCCCTGCAGCTCCTCGCCGAGCGGGCCGGGGTGGAGCTGAAGAAGCTCAGCCCGGAGCAGAAGGAGCGCTCCGACTCCCGGCGCCGGCTGCTGGCGATGCTCAAGCTCGCGGCCCAGTACTACGAGTACGTGCTGTGGTCGAACCCCGCGGGCGAGCCGGGCCGGCGCCTGCTCGAGTCGCGCCAGGTGGCGGAAGACGCTGCCCGCCGCTTCCAGCTCGGCTACGCGCCCGCGGGGCGCGGCTTTGCCGAGTACCTCCGCGTCAAGCGGCGTTCGCTCGCGGACGCGCAGGAGGCGGGCCTCATGCGCCACGACGGCACGGATTTCTTCGCCGAGCGCCTGGTCATCCCGATCCGCGACGAGCGCGGCCAGCCGCTGGCCTTCACCGCCCGGACGGTGCGCGCCGGCGAGCAGCGCAAGTACATCAACTCGCGCGAGACGCCCGCCTACATAAAAGGAAGGGTGATCTTCGGCCTCGACCTGGCGCGCGACGAGATCACCAAACGCGGCCACGCCGTCTTGATGGAGGGCCAGTTCGACGTCATCACCGCCCACCAGTTCGGCGTCCAGAACGCCGTTGCCAGCTCGGGCACGGCGCTGACCGAGGACCAGGTCCGCCTCCTCAAGCGCTTCACCGACGACCTGCTGCTGGTTTTCGACTCCGACCGGGCCGGGCGCCAGGCCGCCTTCAAGGCGATCGAGCTGGCGGCCGCTCACCAGATCCGCACCCGCGTCGCCACGGTCAGCGGCGCCAAGGACCCTGACGAGTTCCTGCGCGCCGCCGGCGCCGATGCGCCCCGGCTCTGGGACGAGCTGGCCGCGAGCGCGCCGTCGGGCTGGGAGTTCTGGATCAAAGACGCGCTCACGGGCCTCAACCCGGGCAACCCGAACCAGCTCGAGCTGGCCGCGGCGCGGGCCCGTGAGGTGCTGGAGAAGATCCCGGACCCGGCCGTCCGCGAGACCTACCGGGAGCGGGCGGCGGGCTGGATCGGAGTCCAGCCCCACCTCCTATTTCCCCTGCCCCGATCCGGTGGAGGGCCGGCGAGGGGGGCGGATACCGGCAAAAGGGAGGACAGGAACGGTTTGGCCGGACGGCTGGCGGGGAAGAAAGTCACCGTAGGCAGGTATCTGCTGCAGCTGCTTGCGGTCCGGCCGGTCGCTTTCGAGCGCGTGCGAACAAAGATCACGCCTGAAGAGTTGGACGAAGAGGACCGCGTTGTATACGTCCGGATGTTGGAGACCTACGAGCGCGCCGGAGCGTCCGGGCTCGAGGCGGAGTTGGCGGGCTATCCCGCAGGGGAACAGGACCTGATCAGGAGGGCGTGGGCGGCGCCGCCGCCCAGCGTGGACGACGAAGTGGCGGTGGATTTGGCGGAGCGGATCCGGCTCGATCACATGAAGGGCCGGCACAGTGGGATAATCCGCGAGCTTTCAGAGGCCGAACGGGGTCGAGACTCGGAGCGGGTGGCGCGACTCGAAGCGGAGGCCGGGGAGCTCGCTCACGCCATCGCAGATATGGAAAGGAGAGGGTAGATATCGCGCGCGTAGCCAAGGTCGCGACCAAGACTGGGGCCAGGGCCGGCAAGGCCCTCGAGAAGCCGGAGCACAAGTTCGAAGACGAGCTGATGGCCGTGGCCGAGCAGCTCATCGTCAAGGGCAAGGAGCAGGGCTACCTCACGCCCGACGACATCCTCCAGGGCTTCCCGGAGATCGACGCCGAGCCGGACCAGATCTTCCGCATCTTCGCGGCGTTCAAGGAGATCGGAATCGAGGTCACCGACGGCGAGAAGGATTTCGAAGAGGTCGAGCAGATCGACGACGAGATGCTCCTCGATATCGAGATGATGGATTCGGTCTCGCTGGACGACCCGGTGCGCATGTACCTCAAGGAGATCGGGCGTGTCAGCCTGCTCACCGCCAACGACGAGGTCGAGCTCGCGCAGGCCATCGAGGCCAAGCCTCTTCATGACGCGCTGAAGGCACTCAACGTCGTCGAGGAGATCGACGCTCGCCAGCGGTCCGTCGAGGAGATGCTGCCGGACGTGATCGAGCGATTGGCCACGCTCAAGCGCAAGGGCCAGCAGGCTCACATCGCGCAGGAGCTGCTGGGACTCGACGACCTGTCCAAGATCCAAAACCTGCTCGACGCGGCCGCCGCGGAGCGCCGCCGCCAGGCCACCAACGGGGCGGCTCGGCCGCGGGTCCGCCACGAAGCGATGGAGTCGTATCGCATCGCGCGCTATCGCCTGACCGAGCGGTATGAGCGCGCCTATGAAGCCAAGCAGCGGCTGACCGAGGCCAACCTTCGGCTGGTCGTGTCGATCGCCAAGAAGTACATCGGCCGCGGCATGTCCTTCCTCGACCTCATCCAGGAAGGGAACATGGGCCTCATCCGCGCGGTCGAGAAGTTCGACTACCACAAGGGCTACAAGTTCTCGACGTATGCGACCTGGTGGATCCGGCAGGCGATCACGCGTGCGATCGCCGACCAGGCGCGGACGATCCGCATCCCGGTGCACATGGTCGAGACGATCAACAAGCTCGTCCGCGTCTCGCGGCGCCTGCTCCAGGAGCTGGGCCGCGAGCCGAGCGATGAGGAGATCGGCGAGGAGATGGGGATCACGCCGGAGAAGGTGCGCGAGATCGTCAAGGTCTCGCAGGACCCGGTGTCGCTCGAGACGCCGATCGGTGAGGAGGAGGATTCCCACCTCGGGGACTTTGTCGAGGACCGCGAGGCGGTGTCGCCGTCGGATGCGGCGTCGCTGACCATGCTCCACAGCGAGGTGGAGGACGTGCTCGACACGCTGACGCCCCGGGAGCGGCGCGTGCTGCAGCTGCGGTTCGGGCTCATCGACGGCCACCAGCGGACGCTGGAGGAGGTCGGCAAGCGGTTTGGCGTGACCCGCGAGCGCATCCGCCAGATCGAGGCCAAGGCCCTGCGCAAGCTGCGCCACCCCTCGCGCTCGAAAAAACTGCGGGACTACCTGGAATAGCCGCCCAGCTCCGCCTCGAGGAGAGGGCCGGGGTGGAGGGCCTCACCTCCCTGCCGGAGAACGAGAGGGGCTTTAATTGATGCCAGCAATGCCGGTCATCACCGTCGGGCGCCAGTTCGGGGCGGGAGGCAGGACCGTGGGCGCGATGCTCGCCCGCGAGCTGAAGGCCGACCTCCTCGAGTCGCGGATCATAGACGAGGTGGCGCACCGCCTCCAGCTGCCGAAGGAGGAGGTCGAGGCCGAGGACGAGCAGCCCGGCTCGCTGCTGGAGCGCCTCCTCGTCGCGCTCGGCTCCGCCAGCTCTGAGCCGCTCATCCCGCCCGAGGCCACGGCCTGGAACCCGCCCAACGCCGATCCGACCTTCGACTCGCGCAAAGCCGTGCTGCAGATCACCCAGCAGGTGATCAGGGAGGCGGCCCGAGGCGGCAACGTCGTCATCGTCGGGCGAGGCGCCGGTTACATCCTTGGCGATTTCGAAGGCGCCCTGCATGTCTTCCTGCGCGCCGCCGAGGCGGTTCGCGTCAAGGCGGTCATGGCGCGCCTCAGCCTCGGTGAGGAGGAGGCCAGGCGCCGCATGAAGCAGGCGGATGAGAACTGGACCGCCTACATCAAGCAGGTCTACGGCCATGACCGCAACCTGGCCTCGCACTACGACATGGTCCTCGACACGGGTCGACTCGGCTATCAGGCCACGGTGGATGCGATCCTCGCCGCGCTCAAGTCCCGCCGGCCGTTAACCTAACCAAGTGATCCACGCCCTGGGTTCCCGCACGTCCGGAGTCGACGGCTCGAGCGAGGGCGGCCGTATCAACACGATCAGCCTGCCCGGCGCGCTCGTCCTGTACGGGGTGGCGCTTATCCAGTCGCTGCAGCGCGGCAACCCCAAGAGCAAGCTGTCGGTGGCGCCAATCCAGGTCGGTGGGATCTGGCGTTTGGAGCTCAGCTATACAGGAGACGAGCCGGCGGGGGTTCCAGGCACCTGGCACGGGCACCGGGTGATCGTGCGCAAGATCGAGGCGCCGAGTGCCTGAGACCGGGCGGGCGCAGGGCGCACTGCCAACCTTCGGCCTCGACAGCAAGATCCGCGACGTCGTGTCGCGGCTGGGGGAACGGGGCGGGGAGCTGCTGCGGCAGCACGGCTACGACGTCGGTGAGGGGTTCGTCGACGTCCTGTCGCAGTACCAGACCCTGGAGCATGCCTCGCGACAGGAACGCCTCCGGGACGTCAACGGCCTCTTGGCCGAACTGAACTCCCTGCGGGGCGCGTAGGCCGGGACCACCCCTCAATCGAGGAGGTGGGGTGAGGGGATCGAGCCTACAATCCGGGCGCCACCGCCCGGGCTTGACAGACAGTTGATGGTTCCAATCCGGTGGCTGCGGGTGTACCATGCCACGAAACAGCTTCCTGGTTCGTTATACAGGTCGAGGAACACGTCATTGCAAAAGTCGAAGCTGGAACCAGACAAGGGCAAGTGTGCCTGCGGGCGGCGCCTCAAGGACGCTTCCGTCTACACCTACCGCTCCCACACCGATCGCTACCTGTTCCACAGGTGTGAGTGCGGCTCGGAGTGGACTGAGCACCAGAGGGACATCGACCCGCTGGACCCCATCAGCTCAGACGAGGTGATCGAGGTCCACAGGCGCCTGGCCAAGTTCGAAGGTTCCATCACCGAACTGCTGGAAAGACGCTCCGTCTGACGTGACCCCCAGGGCCGCCGCCCGGATCTGGCGGTGGATCAGCTCTCGGGCGCGGGACGCACCAGCGTCAGCGCCGTCGGTGTCCGCATGACCAGGCTGCGCATGGCGTTGTAGTCGCGCTCCAGCTGCGCACGCATCAGCTCACCCGCCGGCTTCGGATCGCCCGCCTGCATCATCACCAACAGATCCGAGTGTTCTTCGAGCAGCGACCCAACGGTGGGGCTGTACGCCAGCATGTGCATCACCCGCTCGAGCTCGTCCACCAGCCGGGTGATCGCCTGCTCGAGGCGTTTGTTGCCGCCGATCCTGGCGATCTCGCGGTGGAAGTCCGCGTTGAGCTTGGTGATCATCCGGCCGCGTTCGTCGGCCGCGACTTCGACCCGCTGCACGCCCTCCGCGAGCCGTTTCAGAATCGCGGCGTCGGCCTCGGTGAGGCGGCCGACGGCCAACTCGGTGGCCAGGGGTTCGAGGACGAGGCGCATGGCGAAGATCTCGTCGAGGTCGGCGAGGCTCACGTTGGTCACCAGGTAGCCGACCCGCCGGCGGGGCCGAACGAACCCCACGGCCGCCAGGCGCTTCAAAGCTTCACGCGCGGGGGCCCGGCTGACGGAGTAACCAGCGGCCACCGCCAGCTCGGTGAGCAGGGTGTCCGATTCGAGATGGTTTTCGACGATCTCGCGCTTCAGCTGCTCGAACACCGACTCGGCCAGCGTGGGATTCAGTGGGTGTCCGCCGGCTGCGGTCCGATCAGCGGCTTGCTTCAGGCTCTCAACCTTACCTGAGGGTCATGGGCGGGCGATTGCCGAGCTGAACATATCAGTAGTAAGCTTAGCGTCCCATGCACTCGGCTCCCCTCATGCAGGCGGCGGTCATTCGCGAGCACGGGGGGCCGGAGCGGATCCAGGTCGGCCGCATCGAGCGCCCCGAGCCGGCGCCCGGCGAAGCGCTCGTTCGCGTCGCCGCCTGCGCCGTCAACCACCTCGACATCTTCGCCCGGCGCGGCATGCCCGGACTGCCGGTGCCCCTGCCCCACATCGGCGGTGGGGACATCGCGGGCTGGGTGGAGGCGCTGGGGTCCACAGCCGGCGGAATCGCGATCGGAACGCCGGTGCTCGTCGACCCCATCCTGGAGGGACGCGGAATGCTCGGCGAGAACAGGCGTGGCGGCCTGGCCGAGTACGTCACCGTGCCCATCACCAACCTCATGCCCCTCGCCGACGACACGAGGATGGTGGAATTCGCCTCTTTAGCGGTGGCGTACGGCACCGCCCGCCGCATGCTTTTTTCCCGAGGCGGGCTGACCGCCGGCGAGACCCTCGTGGTCGTTGGCGCCTCGGGCGGCGTCGGGGTCGGCTGCGTCCAGCTCGGCAAGCTGGCCGGCGCCCGGGTGATCGCGTGCACGAGCAGCGAGGCCAAGGGCTCCAAGCTGCGTGAGCTCGGGGCGGACGAAGTGGTCGTCGCGCCCGACGGGCGGTTTGGACAGCAGGTTTGGGCGCTGACCAAGAAAGCCGGCGCCGACGTGGTGGTCGACTACTCGGGCAAGGACACCTGGGGACAGTCTCTACGATCGGTGCGCAAGGGCGGCCGGCTTTTGTGCTGCGGCGGCACCAGCGGCCACGAGGCGGTGACCGATCTCCGCTACTTGTGGGTTCGCGAGATCGACATCCGCGGCTCGGACGGGTGGACCCGGCAGGACCTGATCGAGCTGTGCTCGATGGTCGCTTCCGGGCGGCTCCGGCCGGTCATTCACGCCGTCCTCCCGCTGTCCCGCGCGCGGGATGCGGTCGACGAGCTGGAGGCGCGGCGCGCGTTCGGCAAGGTGGTCGTGGTCCCGGACGCGCTGTTCGACCAGGTGGCGCCGCGGACCACGGCGTAACGACATCACAAGGCTGTGGTGCGGCTCGCCCGAGCCGCCGGCAATCACGTACCGGGTGGGGCATCAGGATCGACGACTACATTCAGGGAGGGACTAGATGAGGTTTAGCAGTGCAAGAGGGTTGAGAGCCCTGGCGGTCGCCGGGCTGCCGGCGATGCTCATTGCCGCCGCGTGCGGCGGTGGCGGCAGCTCTGCCGGCGGCTCGCTCAACTTCACCACGACCATCGGCGACGTCGAGCCGTTCACCGGCGACCTCGGCGCGTTGGGCGGCCCCGCCGACAAGGCGGTGAAGCTGGCCGTCGACCAGTTGAACCAGGCTGCCAAGGACGCCGGGCTCGGCGCCACCTTCAAAGTGGTCTCGGCTGACACCCAGACCGATCCGCAGGCGGCTCTTTCCGCCGCTCGCAAGGTCATCGACGAGGGCGCGACCTGCCTCACCGGACCGGCGACGACGCCCGAATCCCTGGCCATCCTGAAGGGTGTCACCAAGGCGAGGAAGATCACCCTGCTGCCCTCGGCGACGTCGGCCAAGATGCGGCTCACCGATGACGGCGGAACCATCTTCCGCACCGCGCCGCCTGACAACCTCCAGGCGCTGGCGCTGGTCACGGCGGTGCAGTCGCAGCTGGGCTCGGCGCAGGGCAAGACGGTATCGATCGGCTACCAGAACTCGCCCTACGGCGAGGGCCTGGCCAACACGTTCAAGGATGCCTGGACGAAGCTGGGCGGAAAGATCCAGGGGCCTGTCGGCTACGACCCCAACCAGCCCACGTACGACTCCGAGGCCGCCAAGATCCTCGCCAACCACCCTGACGCATACGTCTTCGCCGACTTCCCGGACACGTTCGGCAAGGTCGCCGCGGCCCTGCTGCGCACCGGCGAGTTCGACCCCAGCAAGCTGTTCGTGTCCGATGCGCTGGCCGTCTCGCCGATTCCTTCGGCCATCCCCGCCGCCGCGCTGAACGGCGCGCATGCGACCAATGCCGGCTCTCCCGTCGGCACTCCGCAGGCAGCGGACTTCGACAAGCTGTACACGAGCGCACCAGGTCCCGGGCGCTTCGCCCTCGACGACAACAACTTTGATGCGGCCATCCTCTGCGGGCTCGCCGCGATTGCGGCCGGATCCAACGACCCAGCCGCCATCAACGCCCAGATGCGCAAGATCTCCGGGCCCGACGGCCAGCCGTTCACGTTCACTCAGCTTGCGGGCGCCATGAAGGCGCTCCGTGCGGGAACGCAGATCCACTACATGGGCGTCTCAGGGGCCATCGATTTCGACGCCAAGGGCGACACCAGCACCGGAACGTTCGACCTTTCGACCTGGAAGAACGGCCAGCTCACGCTGGACCGCAAGATCGACGCCAAGCCATAGGTTCGAGGATGAGCAGGCGGGCGCCCGGGGCGCCCGCCTGCTGCGTGCCCCTCTGATGTCGAGCCCCCCAGCCGCACCCCAGGCGACGACCTCCAAGAGGCCCGGGCTCGGCCTGTCGACCGGCTCGCGGGGCCTCCTGATCGTGGCCGTCGCCGCGGCCGCCTTCCTGGTCCTGGTGGCGGCCAAGGGCTATCAGCCCGCCGCCCAGGCGACCGTGAACGGCCTGGTCGCCGGGACCTACTTCGCCCTCGGCGCAGTCGGCCTGGCGCTGGTGTACGGAGTTCTACGGCTGGTGAACTTTGCGCACGGCGACTACCTGACCTTCGGCGCCTACATGGCGCTGCTCGCCAACGCGTTCTTGGGCTTGCCGATCGTGGCCGCGACCGCGATCGCGATCGCGGCCACCGCGCTCATGGCGGCGGCGTTGGAGCTCTGGCTGTGGCGGCCCATGCGGGCCCGCCGCGCGGGTGGCCTGCAGCTCCTGCTGATCGCGATCGGGCTCGCGTTCGTGATCAGAAACGGCATCCAGTTCGTCGCCGGCAGCCAGCCGCGCGGCCTGAACGTGGACGTGACCAGCGCGGTGAGCTTCCTGGGTGGCGTCCGGCTCGGGACGACCGAGCTCGCGGTGGTGCTGATCGGTCTCGTCGTGCTGGTGCTGGTGGCCGTCCTGCTGAACGTCAGCCGGCTCGGCAGGGAGATGCGGGCGCTCGCAGACAACCTGAACCTGGCCGAGGTGGCGGGGGTCGACACCGGCAGGGTGATCGTCGCCACCTGGCTGGTGGCCGGCGGCCTGGCCGGGCTGGCGGGTGTGCTGGTGGCGGCGGCGGTCGGCGTCCTGACTCCCAACTTCGGCTTCCAGCTCCTGCTCAGCCTTTTCGCCGCCACCGTTCTCGGAGGGATCGGCAACGCTTACGGCGCGCTCGCCGGGGGCCTTCTGCTGGGTCTGACCCAGGAGTGGTCGACGCTCTTCATCGACGCACGCTGGAAGCTCGCCGTCGGCTTCGCCATCCTGATCCTGACCCTCCTGGTCAGGCCCAACGGCCTGCTCGGCCGGCCTGCCCTCAAGTGATCCACCTGGTCAGCCTCGCGCCGTTCGGCCACGCCGACTTCTGGATTGGCGTCGGCATCGTCGCCGGGATCTACAGCATCTTCACCCTGGGCCTGCAGCTGAACGTCGGATTCACGGGCATCATCAACCTGGGGCAGGCGGGCTTCATGGCCATCGGGGCGTACGCGATGGCCATCCTGATCATCACGTACGGCTGGTCGCCGTGGCTGGCGCTGCCGGTGGCGACCCTGCTGGCGATGCTGGCCGGGGTCGTCGTGGCGATGCCCTCGGTGCGGCTGCGGGGTGATTACCTCGCCATCGCCACCATCGCCGCCGCCGAGATCGTGCAGAGCGTCGCCCAGAACGCGATCGGCCTCACCGGTGGCAACAACGGCCTGCTCGGGTTCGACACGGCGTGGAGCACGGTCCAGGCGCGGGTGCTCGGCCTCCTGTCCGGGATCGGATTGGGCGACCAGGACCAGCTCCCGCTGTTCTTCGTGACCTGGCTGACCTTTGTCGCGCTCCTGCTGATCCTCCTCGCCCTGCAGCACACTCCGTGGGGCAGGGTGCTGCGGGCGATCCGCGAGGATGAGGACGCGGCCGAGGCCCTGGGCAAGAACGCCTACGCGTACAAGGTCCAATCGATGGCGCTGGCCGCGGGAATCGGAGCGATCGCGGGCTACCTGCTCGCCCTCAACATCACGCTGATCTACCCGGGGACCTATTCCGCCGACTTCACGTTCATCGGCTTCGCCATCCTCGTGCTCGGCGGCATGGGCCGTTACGCGGGGGTGGCACTGGGATCGATCCTGCTCTGGTTCGTGCTGGAAGGGGCGCGTTTCCTCGACCTCCCCCTGGCCGCGGACAAGGTGGCCGCCCTGCGGCTGCTGATCATCGGGCTGGTGCTGATCCTGGTCATGGTGCTGAGACCCCAGGGCATCCTCGGCAAGCGCGAGGAGATGGTGCTTCGTGGCTGACCCCATCTTCGCCGTGCGCGATCTCGTCAAGGGCTTCGGCGGCTTGAGAGCCGTGGATGGAGCCACCTTCGAGGTGAGCCGGGGCTCGATCACGGCGTTGATCGGGCCTAACGGCGCCGGCAAGACCACCCTCTTCAACCTGGCGACCGGATTCATCAAGCCCGACCGCGGCGCCATCGAGTTCGAGGGCGAATCGATCTTCGGGCGGCCACCACACGCGGTGGCCAAGAAGGGCATGGTGCGCACGTTCCAGATCACCAAGGCCCTGGCCGCGATGACGGTCCTGGACAACATGATGCTGGCCGCTTCCGACCAGCCCGGCGAGCGCATCCTGGGCCTGATCACCCACCCGTTCAGCTGGCGGCCGCGGGAGCGCGCGATTCGCGAGCGAGCGCTGGAGCTGCTGGAACGGTTCCGCCTCGACGCGCTCGCCAACGCCTACGCCGGCACGCTGTCAGGCGGTCAGCGGAAGCTGCTCGAGTTCGCGCGACTGTTGATGGCCAAGCCGCGCATGGTGCTGCTGGACGAGCCCCTGGCGGGGGTCAACCCGGTCCTCGGCCAGGAGATACTCGCCCACGTGCACGAGCTGCGCACCGAGCAGGGCATCACCTTTTTGTTCATCGAGCACGACATGGAGGCCGTCATGAGCAATGCCGACCGCGTCGTCGTCATGGCTTTCGGCCGCGTCATCGCCACCGGCCTGCCGTCGGAGGTGCGGCGCGACCGGCGCGTGATCGACGCCTATCTGGGCGCGCACGGGGAGGATGTCGCTTGAGTGACGGCGGCGCGCTGCTGCAGGTCAGCGGCCTGGTCGCCGGCTACGTGCCCGAGGTGAACATCCTCACGGGGCTCGATCTGAAGCTCGAGGCCGGCGAGATCGTCACCGTGGTCGGCCCCAACGGAGCGGGCAAGTCGACGCTGCTCAAGGTCATGTTCGGCCTGTTGCGGCCACGCCAGGGTTCGGTCTCCCTCAGGGGCGATCGCATCGACGCCCTGCAGCCGCACCAGGTGGCCAGGCGCGGGATGGGCTACGTGCCTCAGCTGGAGAACGTGTTCCCGTCGCTGACGGTGGCAGAGAACCTGGACATCCCGGCCAGAGGCCTGGGGCGAATCGAACAGCAGCGCCGCACGGATGCGCTCTACGAGCTGTTCCCGCCCTTGCGACCGGCCCGCCGGCGACTGGCGGGCCTGCTGTCCGGCGGCCAGAGGCAGATGGTGGCCATGGCCCGCGCGCTGGTGCCGCAGCCGGAGGTGCTGCTGCTGGACGAGCCGTCCGCCGGCCTGGCGCCGGAGTACGTCGAGCTCGTGTTCCAGAAGCTCCTCGACATCCGCAAGTCGGGCGTCACGATCCTGGTCGTGGAGCAGAACGCCCGCCGGGCCCTGGCCATGTCGGATCGCGGTTACGTGCTCGAACTCGGTCGCAACCGTTTCGAGGGCCCAGGGTCGGACCTGCTCAAGAACGAGACGGTCATCGAGCTCTACCTGGGACGGCAGAAAACGGGAGGGGATTCGTGACCGAGCCGGCCCCGGAAGTGCAGTGGGGCGTCGAGCTCGACTCGAGAAGGCGCGGGTTCCGCCAGGTCCTGGACGGCGCGGGCTGTGATGCCGGCCTGGTCTTCGGCTGCGACGGCCACGCGCAGCACTTCCGCTACCTGACCAACTTCACCCCGGTCCTCGGTGATTCCTGGCTGCTCCTCGCGGGTGAGCTTGCCTGCTTCCTCACCTTCCCATGGCAGATCGTCGAAGCGATCGGCCGCTCAGGGATCGAACGCTGGGACGCCGCCATCAACCCCATCCCGCTGGTGGTCGAAGCGCTGCGGCAGGCAAGGCCGAAGCGCCTGGGGGTGGCGGGCGTGGAGCGCATGCCGGCCCCGGCCTGGAGGGCGCTGATGGAGGGACTGCCTGGAGTCGACCTCGTCGACGTGGGTGCGGGCCTGGCCAAGCTCAGGCGGCGCAAGAGCCCGCTCGAGGTGGACCGTCTGCGCGCCGCGGCGAGGCTCACCGACTCGATGCTCGACGCCGGCCGGGCCGGTGTCCACGCCGGCGTATCCGAGAGCGTGCTCGCCGCCAGGCTGTCGACGCTTGCGCTCGAGTCGGGCGGCGCTTGCGCCTTCGCGACCACCGTGGTGAGCGGCACCGAGCACCCGGTCCCCATTCGCATGCCCTCCACGCGGCGCTTCGAGCCCGGCGACACGGTGATGATCGACCTCGGCGCGGAGGTCGATGGCTACCAGGCGGATGCGAGCCGCACGTTCGTGCTGGGCAGGCCGAGCCTGCCGCAGCGAAAAGCCTGGGACGTCGTGCTGGCGGCGTACGAGGCGGCGGTTGCGCTGGCACGGCCGGGCGTACCCTGCCGCGATCTCCACCGGGCGGCCTCCGGCATCATCGAGGCCGCGGGCTACAAGGTGGCCCATCGCGCCGGCCACGGCATCGGTCTTGCGACCTCCTATGAATGGCCGAGCCTCGACACCGAGGAGGCCCCGCTCGAGCCTGGCGTGACCATCTGCATCGAGCCTGGCGTGTACTTCCCGGGCGCCGGCAACATGAAGCTGGAGGACGACTTCCTCATCACCGAGAGCGGGTGCGAGGCGCTGACCACGTCCGAGCGCGGGCTGGAGCTGACGCTGTGAGCGAGCGGCCCCGTCCCTGGCTTCGCGGTGGCAACTTCGGCGAGGTGTGCACGGAAGCCCTGCGCATCGACCCCGACCGCCGGGCGATCGTCGCCGGCGACCGGGAACTCTCATTCGCGCAGCTGGAGGAGCGCGCCCGGCGCTTCGCCGGGCTCCTGCCGGCGTTGGGCGTCTCGCCCGGCGACACGGTCGCCCTCGCGACCGGCAACGACTGGCGCTTTGTCGAGTCCCTGCTCGGAACGCTGATGGCGGGCGCGGTGGCGTTGCTGGTCAACATCAAACTGAGCCGCGAGACCCTGGCGTACATCTCAGGCCACAGCGACGCCAAGCTGATCGTCGCCGACGCGAGCCTGGGCGACCGGATCACGGCCATGGCCGGGGGCTCGCCAGGGCTCAAGGCCATGCTCGCCATCGGCGACGGCCTGAAGGCGATCGACTACGACGCGGCGCTCGCCTCCGCCAGTCCGCTCGGCGAGGTGCGCCCCAGCGATCCCGACGGCCTGGCGCTGCTCATGTACACGTCCGGGTCCACGGGCCGGCCGAAGGGATGCATGCTCAGCCACAGCAACACCTGGTGGCAGGCGCGATCGAGCGCCCGCTGCATGCTGCTGGACCACGGCGACACCGGGCTCGTCATGGGGCCCCTGTATCACGCCAACGCGCTGTGGGCGATCCTGCTGCCGATGCTGTTTGTGGGTGGAGGCGTCGTGATCCTCCCGCAGTTCGAGCGCCGCAGCGTCCTCGAAGCGATCCAGCGGCACGGCGTCACCTACACGTCCGGCACGCCCTCGATGTACTCCCTGCTGCTGGCGGACCCCGACGCCGACCGCTTCGATCTGTCGTCGATCAACCTGCTGCAGTGCGGGTCGGCGCCCGTGCCGGACGAGCTGATGAGCCGCATCAAGGCTCGGTTCCGGTGCGACGTGGTGGAGACGTATGGACTCACCGAGGCGGGGGCGAACGTCCTCTCCCCACGCTGGGGGATAAAGAAGCTGGGCAGCACCGGGCTGCCGGTCCCGGATGTCGAGATCAAGATCACGGTCCCCGACCAACCCGACCGCGAGTGCGGCCCCGGCGAGGTGGGGGAGCTGTGGTCGCGCTCCCCGGCCAATGCGCTCGGCTACCTTCACGAGCCGGGACTCACCGCGGAGCGCTTCTGGCCTGGCGGCTGGATGCGCACCGGCGATCTCATGCGGCGCGACGAGCAGGGCTACTGCTATTTCTGCGGGCGTACCGACGACATGATCAGCGTGGGCGGCGAGAACGTCTATCCGAAAGAGGTCGAGACGGTCGTTCTGTCGCACCCTGCGGTGGCCGACGTGGCCGTGGTTCCCGCCCTCCACCCGGTCAAGGGATCTGCGCCGGTCGCGTTCGTCGTGTTGAAGGCGGGCGCGCGGGCCACAGAGGATGAGATCAAGCAGCACTGCCTCGCCAACGGGCCCGCCTACGCGCATCCCCGGCGGGTCTTTTTTGTCGCTTCGCTGCCCCTGTCGTCGACCAACAAGCTGGATCGCGGCGCGCTCAAGGGACGGGCCGCGGAGCTGCTGCCGCACGGCCTGGAAGCCAAGCGATGACGGGTCCGGTGGACGCCACCACGCCGGCTCTGGCGCGCGAGGACGCGGAGCGGTTGCTTGCCTCCTGCGCGATTCATCGCGACATCGGCCTTGAGCTCGCCGATTGGGAGCCTGGACGCGTCAGGTTCCTGTTCCGGCCGCCGGCGTCGGTGCGATCGGGCGAGGCGGGGGTGGTCCACGGTGGTGCGCTGGCCACTGCCCTGGACACCGCCGCCTGCTTTGCCGTCATCGCCGCCGTGGGGGTCGACTGCGCCACGGTCGACCTGCGGACCGATTTCTTGAGACCGGCCGCCGCCCCGGAGCTGGTCGTGACCGGCACTCTGCTTCGGGCCGGCCGCCGGTTCGGCTGGGCTGATGCGTCGGTGACGGCGCCCGACGGCAGGGTGTTGGCGACCGCGCGTGGCACGTTCACCTGGTGACTTGGAGGAGATTGGCATGGCCGCATCGCGGGACCTGAACGCTCTGGTGGACCGGCTCCTGGCCGGTGGCGGCACGGCGGTGGACGTGGAGGGTCAGCCGATCCTGTTCCTCCCCGTGTACGAGACGCCTCGATCGCAGGCGGAGCTGTACCTGCTGCGGTCCGGGCAGCGGATCCCGGCCCACCGGCACTCGGCCATCGACGACGTCTTCGTCGGCGTGCGGGGCCGGGGCAGGGTCAGGGTCTGGGACGCGGATGGCAAGCACGAGGACCACACCGTCGAACCGGGCTCTGTCGTGGTGGTCGAGCCGGGCAGCCCGCACGAGGTCTCGTGCGCCGGCGAAGAGTTCTGCTACGTGCTCACCCAGAGCCCCAAGGAGGCATACGACAGCGTGAGCTACACGGCTTCCGAGGCGGTCGATGACGTCTGACCCGATGCCGGGCCTGAAGGTCCGCGAGGGTCACCTGGGATTCCGGGGCCACGCCATCTGGTACCAGGTCGTGGGCGAGAGCACGCCTGGACGGTGGCCGCTGCTGACGCTCCACGGCGGCCCTGGCGCCGCGCACGACTGCATCGAGCCGCTGGGTGAGCTGGCAGGCGGCGGACGAGACGTGGTTTTCTACGACCAGCTGGGCTGCGGGCGTTCTGATCAACCGCACGACCCCTCGTTGTGGACGATCGAGCTTTTCCTCGAGGAGCTCGACACGGTGCGGGCCGCACTCGGGCTGGAGCGGATCCATCTGTTCGGCCTTTCGTGGGGTGGGATGCTGGCCATGGAGTACGCCCTTCGCCGGCCGGCCGGCCTGGAGAGCCTGATTCTCGCCAGCGCCCCGGCCAGCATGGCATCGTGGGTGTCAGAGGCCGACCGCCTCCGCCGCATGCTGCCGGCCGAGGTGCAAGAGACGCTGCTACGCCATGAGAGCGAAGGCTCCACGGACAGCCCGGAATACCAACAGGCCATGCTCGCCTTTTACGAGCGCCACGTTTGCCGTCGGAAGCCATGGCCCGACCCGGTGCGGCAATCGGTGGCGCAGCTGATGTCCAATCCCGAGGTCTACCTGACCATGAACGGCCCCAGCGAGTTTCACGTCACCGGGACGCTGCGTTCGTGGAGCGTCGCCGAGCGGTTGGGCGAGATCAGGGTGCCGACGCTGTTCACGTGCGGCAGGCACGACGAGTGCACGCCTGAGATGGCGGCTGCGATCGTGAGGCAGATCCCGGGGGCTGAGCTGGTGGTGTTCGAGGCCAGCGCCCATTTCGCCCACGCGGAAGAGCCTGAGCGGTACCGGCAGGTGGCGGCCGGCTTTCTCGACCGCGTGGAGGCCGCCGGCTGAACTAGCGCCATCGCCGGCCGCTGACATCAGCTCAGCGGGTCGTGCGAAGCCTCCCGCGCGGCCCGAGAGGTCTCCAGGTCCGCTGCCCAGGCGATGTGCTCGGCCATCGCGGCGCGTGCCCCGTTGCGATCGCCCAGTCGAATCGCCTCGGCGACCTTCTGGTGCTGGCCGACGAGAACCTCCAGCTCGGCTGGAGTTATCTTCGAGTTCAGCCAGCGCTGCGACATGGTGGCGTGCAAGTCGCGCAAGACGGCCCGCAACGCGGCGTTGCGCCCCATTCTGGCCACGGCATCGTGAAAGTCCCGGTCGACCTTGAGAAAGCGCTGCGTGTCATGGGAGCCGGTCGAGATGGCGCGCATCTCCTTCACGATGGTCAACAGGTCATCCCTCTCATCAGCTGTGGCGCGAGCCGCCGCGTGCTCCGCGGCCGCGGGCTCGACGATGAGACGAGCCTCATACAGGTGGGTGAGAAGCTCCACCGCGCGGCCCGCCTCGACGTACGCCCGCTGCACCGGGGCGGCAAGGATGTTCCACTCGCGCTCGTCCAGGACAACCGTGCGCTTGCCCCAGCTGACGCGGATGAGGCCCAGCCCGGCCAGCTTTTGAATCGACTCTCGAATGACGACCTTGCTGGCGCGAAACCTCTCGACCAGCTGAGGTTCGCTGGGCAGCGACTCATCCGCCTGCAAGCGACCGGAGATGATCTCGCCTGCCAGAAGGTCGACGATCTGATCGCTGAGGCGGAACCGCTGCAGGCTAACCAGCACTGCCATCGGATGCCATCTTGTCCGATCTGGACCCCGTTGTGTTTAGGAACTGAGCCTTGACGGCCTCAGGTCGAGGTTGGCGAGATACCCGTCGAGCAGCGCCGAGGCCACGTCTGAAAGCACGGGACCCGGACCCCGCAAGCCGTTGCGCGGAATGATGCCACGTCGGTGCAAAACCTCTTTGGCGCAGGCGTTGTAGTGATCTATTCCCTGCAGGCTGAACCGAAGATACGGCAGCAGCTTCATGAGCAGCTGATCGGCCGCCACCCGATCGGCTCGCATCTCGGTTTCATAGATCTCGACCAGAAGGTCTGTGACCTCGACGCCGGGCACGCTGCCAACCGCCCCGGCCCGCAGCGTCTCGGTGAGAAATAGACCCGCGTCGCCGGTGAACACGCCGATGTCCGGCCCCATGGAGTCGACCCATGGCACCGTATCCTCGGGCCCGCACTCCACCTTCACGTAGCGGACGTGGGGATGCTCGGCGGCCAGGCGCGCCACAAATTCAGGCGAGATCTTGACGCCCAGGTACTCGGGGGCGTCCTGAATGACGACAGGGAGATCGGTCTCGCCCGCCACCGCGCTGAAATGAACGTACAGCTCCCGGTCCGCGAGCCGCGTGGTGGCGGGCGCGGCGATGACCAATCCGTCGGCGCCGTGATCGGTGAAGAAGCGCGCCAGCCGCCGCGCGGTGTGGGTCGCTTCGGCGCCCACGCCGACCAGGACGGGGACGCGGCCGGCCGCCTCCTCGATGATGGCCGTTCCGACCGCCTCTCGCTCGCCCGGCGTCAGCTTGTTGACCTCTCCCGCCAGGCCGAAACAGACCAGGCCGTGAGCTCCGCTCGCAAGCGCGAATCTGACGACGGCTCTTTGCGCCTCGATGTCCAGCGCGCCATCCGAGTTGAACGTCGTGCACAAAGCAGGGAACACGCCTTTCCATGATCCGGCGCTCGCGACATCCTGACTCATCTGTTGCAACTGCCTCCTATGGGACGCCTGCTCGTCGGTGACTTCTCACGGCGGTGGGCGGGTGGTTCCGGGCGGTGACCCTCGAGGTGCCGTCTACCGCTTGACGTCCTGCGATCCGCACCTTAGCCTATCAGCTCATTAGCTGAGTTGGGTCTGGATACATGGCCCTGGCCGTGATCGGGCCGTGTCTCGGCCTCAAGGCTGCCAGAACCCCGACCCAGGCCCAGCAAACAGGGAGGCATGGACATGAGGCATTCGGGTCGTTACGCACGCGTAGGTGTGGCGGTCGGGGCCGTTCTCGCGATCGCGGGCTGTGCGCCGCCCAGCACATCGGGCGCCCCGAGCACCGCCGCCACCGCGACGAGTGCCGCCGCCTTGGGCGGCATGGACGCGCTCGTCGCCGCGGCCAAGAAGGAGGGGCAGCTCAACCTCGTCTCCACGGCCCCGGACTGGGCCAACTACGCCGCCATCATGGCCGGCTTCCAGGCCAAGTATGGGATCAAGATCAACGACGACAACCCGGAGGGCAGCAGCCAGGACGAGATCAACGCCGTCAAGCGGCTGGCCGGCACCGACCGCGCGCCGGATGCCCTCGACATCGGTGTGCGCGAGCTCGCGGACACGAGCCTTTTCGCCCCGTACCAGGTCGCGACCTGGAAAGACATCCCCGACGCCCAGAAGGAGCCCAGCGGCCTGTGGGTCCAGGACTACGGCGGCTACATGGCCATCGGGTACGACTCCAGCAAGGTGTCTGCCATCACCTCGGTCCAGGACCTGCTCAAGCCGGAGTTCAAGGGCAAGATCGCACTCTTCGCCGACCCGACGGCCTCCAACTCGGCTCTCAGCGCGGTCATGATGACTTCGCTGGCGAACGGCGGCTCGCTCGACGACATCAGCAAGGGCGTGGAGTTCTTCGCCAAGCTGAAGAAGGCCGGCAACTTCGTGCCGGTGGCGGCGACGAAGGCCACGGTCGCCAACGGGACGACTCCGGTCGTGATCAACTGGGACTACCTGGCGGTCTCGTTCGCGACGGACGTGCCGGCGTGGACGCTCCTCATCCCCTCCGGCGCGATCGTCGCCGGTTTCTACAACCAGGCGGTCAACAAAGGGGCGCCGCACCCGGCCGCGGCGCGCCTGTGGATGGAGTACCTGTATTCGAACGAGGGCCAGAACCTGTTTCTCGAAGGCGGCGCGCGTCCGGTCCGGATGGACGCGATGACCAAGCAGGGCGTCATCGACGCGCCGGCGGCCGCCAAGCTGCCGCCCGTGAGCGGCCCCGGTAACTTCATCAACCTCAACCAGGCGACGGCGGCCAAGGCGTACCTCGTCGCGAACTGGGCGAACGCCATCAGTTAGTGATCTCCGGCGACACCGTGGTCGGGGCCGGCGGTCATCCCTCACGGGATGGCCGTCGGCTGCCGCGAGCCTGGCTGCCCGTGGTTCCGTTCCTGGGGTACGTCGCGACCTTCTTGCTGCTGCCCACCGCGATCGTCGTGTTCGGCGCGTTCGACGGGCAGGGCGGCATCACCTTCGACTATCTGAGAGCCCTCGGCGAGCCGTACGTCGTCGCTTCCTTCGTGCACAGCTTCGTCGTCTCGGCGGCGAGCTCCGTGATCGGCGCCGTGTTCGGCGCCCTGCTGGCGTACGCGGTCACCACCGGGAACCGGGACGGTGTGCTGCGCCGGATCATCACGTCCGCCTGCGGGGTGCTCGCCCTGTTCGGCGGCGTCGCCCTGGCCTTCGCGTTCATCGCCACGATCGGCGGCGCGGGGCTGGTCACCGTCTGGCTGGGCAACCACGGCATCGACATCTACGCGCACGGCGTCTGGCTCTACGAGCTCAGCGGCTTGACCCTCGTCTACGCGTACTTCCAGATCCCGTTGATGGTGCTCGTGTTCCTGCCCGCGCTCGACGGAGTTCAGCCGCAGTGGCGCGAAGCGGCTGAGAACCTCGGCGGCACGACGTGGGACTACTGGCGGCTCGTCGCCGGCCCTCTGCTGACGCCGGCGTTCCTCGGCGCGACGCTGTTGCTGTTCGCCAACGCGTTCTCGGCGTTCGCCACCGCGGCGGCCCTGATCAGCCAGGGCGGCATCATCATCCCGCTGCAGATCAGCGGCGCGCTCTCGAGCGAGGTCGGGCTCGGCCGGGAGAACTTCGCCAACGCGCTCGCCCTCGCGATGATCGTCATGGTCGCGGTGGTCATGACCCTATACGCGCTGCTCCAGCGCCGGACCTCGCGATGGCTGCGGTAGCGGCCCTGGTCCCACGCGGGGTCAATGCGCGCCGCCGGACCAGGCTCAACCTCCTGCGGGGCGTGATCTTCGTCGTCGTCGGGTTCTTCTTCCTCCTGCCGCTGTATGCGATGGCCGAATTCACGACCCGAGGGATCGGCGTGAACGCTCCGCGTTCGTTCGCCGCCTGGCGGACGCTGGTGACGTACCCCGGGCTGACCGCCGCGATCACCATCTCGCTGGAGCTGGCGGCGATCACGTCGGTCGCGATGCTCCTGCTCCTCGTACCGACGATGATCTGGGTCCGGCTCCGCCTGCCCCGGCTGCAGCGGATGATCGAATTCCTGTGCCTGCTGCCCCTTGCGATCCCCGCGATCGTGCTCGTCGTCGGCTTTGCCCCCATCTACCTCTGGGTCACGTATTTCTTCGGCAACTCCTCGCTGACCCTGGCCTTCGCGTACGTCATCCTCGCCATGCCATATGCTTACCGGGCCCTCGACGCGGGGCTCTCCGCCATCGACGTGCGGACCCTCTCGGAGGCGGCGCGCACCCTCGGCGCCGGTTGGCCGACGGTGATGTTCCGCGTGGTGGCGCCGAACATGTCGGCCGCGCTGTTGAATGCCGCACTGCTGTCGGTCGCGCTGGTGCTCGGCGAATTCACCGTGGCCGCGCTGCTCAACTTCCAGAACCTGCAGGTGGCCATATACGTGCTCGGCCGTATCGACGCGAGGGTCTCGATCGCCGTCGCCCTGGGATCGCTGCTGCTGACATTCGCCCTGCTCGTGGCCCTGTCGTTTGTGGGCGCCGGGCGTCGTGACGCGCAGCCCGTCGAGGAGGGGTGACGTGATCCAACCGCACACCGGCGTGCAGTCGACGGCTCCCGCGGGAATCGAGGTGCGGCTGGAAGACCTCCAGCGGCGATTCGGCTCGGTCGCGGCCGTCGACGGGCTCTCCCTCACGCTGCGGCCGGGCGAGCTCGTCGCTCTGCTTGGGCCGTCGGGCTGCGGCAAGACCACGGCGCTGCGCCTGGTGGCCGGGCTGGATGACGTCGACGGCGGCCGTGTGATCGTCGGCGGCAAGGACGTGACCCAGATGCCATCGAACAAGCGCGGCATGGGCATGGTGTTCCAGGCCTACTCGCTCTTCCCCCACATGACGGCACGGGACAACGTCGCGTTCGGGCTGCGCATGCGAGGCGTCGCCAGCGCCGAGCGCAAGGCCCGCGCCAGGGACATGCTGGATCTGGTCGGGCTCTCAGCGCAGGCCGACCGCTACCCCCGCCAGATGTCCGGCGGCCAGCAGCAGCGGGTCGCGCTCGCCCGCGCGCTCGCGATCCGCCCCGCGGTGCTGTTGCTCGACGAACCGCTGGCCGCGCTCGACGCCAAGATCCGCGCCCAGCTGCGCGACGAGATCCGCAGGATCCAGCTCGAGGTTGGCACCACCACGCTGTTCGTCACGCACGACCAGGAAGAGGCGCTCGCGATCTCCGACCGGATCGGCGTCATGCAGGCCGGCCGGCTCGAGCAGCTCGGCTCGCCTGCCGACGTCTACGCCCGGCCACAGACGCCATTCGTGGCGGAGTTTGTCGGCCTGTCCAACCGGCTGCCGGCACGGGTCGCCGGGGACACGGTCGAGATCCTTGGCGTGCGGCTGCCTTTGGTGAACCCGTCGACGCCTGACGGCGACGCCATCGCCATCGTCCGGCCCGAGGCGATCGGCCTCGCCCGGCACCTGGAGGGCGACACGAACCGGGACCCGACGGTCGGCACCGTGATCACCATCGCGTTTCACGGCGCTCTGAGCCGTATCACGGTCGCCCTCGATGGCGGGCTCAGCGTGGTCGTGCTGCTCCCCACAGCGGATGTCGGGGACTTCACGGTCGGAATGCGCGCCCGGCTCGTCCTGCGGTCCCAGCCCGTGGTCGTGACCCAGTGAGTCACAGGCCCCACCGCAGTGCTCGCGCTCGGAAGCTCAGACTCGTGTCCGCCCTGGACGCGCGCGCGCGTCCACATTAATGCGGCCCCAGACAGCTCGTGCGCGGCGAGGCGTTGCGCTTGACAGGACGGCGAGCCGTGCCTACGCTCAAACGCGACCCTGAGCGAGCCCTATTGCCCTTAGAGAAACCATCCGGTCCCGTCGAGCGGGCTCTGGATCTCCTTGAACTCCTGGCGAAGCGCGACGAACTGAGCCTTGCGGAAGCGGCGGCCGGCCTCAGCTCCTCTCGAGCCACCGCCTTCCGGATGCTGTCCAAGCTCCAGTCGCGTGGCTACGTGGAGCACCTGCGTGCGCAGCACACCTACCGCCTCGGGCCCCAGATCCGAGAGCTGGCCTCCTGGGCCGAGCAATCGGCGCTCACGCGCCTGGCGCTGCCCTCCCTCTCCGAGCTCCGGGCGGAATCGGGGGAGTCAGCGAACCTGGCCGCGGTCCGGCGCAATCGAATCGTGTACGAGATGGTCCTGGACGGGGAGCACAGCCTCCGGATATCGGCTGCTGTCGGCGAAGAGGTGCCGCCTCACAGCACCGCGCTCGGCAAGGCCATTCTCGCCTGGCTCGAGCCTGCCCGCCGCTCGACTTTGGCCGGCAGGCCCCCGTACGCCGCCTTCACGACACGCACCATAACGACCGAGGAGAAGCTGCAGCGGGAGCTCGAGCAGGTTCGGGCGCGGGGCTATGCCATCGACGACGAGGAGATGTCGGTCGGCGCCTACTGCGTGGCGGCTCCGATCATCGGCACCGGTGGCGAGCCGATCGGCGCCATCTCGGTGTCAGGCCTCGCGGCGAGGATGCCGCCCAGCACCCGAGCCGCCCTCGGCGAATCGGTGAAGCGCCGCTGCGAGCGGATATCCTCGCTGCTGGCGAACAGCGACACGGTCAGACGCACGCGACCATGAGCGCCAGCCTGGTTGGGGGTAGCGTCCCCCCGGGTCAGGATGGGTCGGGGGGCGGGATCGAAAGGCCGGCGATTCCCCCATCCACCACCAGCTCGGTGCCGATGACGAAGGCCGCGTCGTCTGAAGCCAGGTAGGCGATCGCTGCCGCGACATCGGCCGCGGTCGCCAGGCGGCCCAGCGGCTGGCGGGCGACGAGACGGCGGCGAGTTGCCGCCGGGTCCGGGGAGGCGTCGAGCAGGCGCTGGACCCAGGGCGTGTCGGCGGTACCCGGGCAGACCGCGTTGACGCGGATGCCTTCTCGAACGTGGTCGGCCGCCATCGCTCGCGTGAGGGCGCTGACCGCCCCTTTCGACGCCGAGTACAGCGCGCGGTCGACGAGGCCGACCAGCGCCGCCACCGACGAAACGTTGACGATGACTCCGGATCGGCGTGCGCGCATGTGCGGCACCACCGCCTGGCACGTGTTGACGATGCCGAGCACGTTGACCTCGAACACCGCGCGCCATTCGGCGATCGAATTGGCGGTGATGTCGCCCACCGCGCCGATGCCGGCCACGTTGCAGAGCACGTCGATACGTCCGTGTTGGGCCATGACTCGATCGGCCAGCGCGCGCATGGCGTCGCCGTCCCGCACGTCGGCCACCTCGGTTGCCCGGCCGCCGGTCCGGAGGTCGGCCCCGTACACGGTGGCGCCGCCCGCGGCCAGCACCCGGCACACCTCATCGCCGATGCCGGAGGCGGCGCCGGTCACGATCGCCACGCGTCCGTCGAATCGACCCTCACCCATCTCCGTCAGAGCACCCCGTAGCGCTTGAACATCTCGGCTGCCGACATGCCCTGTTCGAGGTGGGGCCTCACGCGGTTCTCGTCGAGCGCCTTCTTCTCGGCCAGGGCGATCACCTCCGCGGCCGCCGATGCGGGCACCACGACCACCCCGTCATAGTCGCCCAGCAGCAGATCGCCAAAGTTCACGCTGACACCGCCCGCCACGATCGGGACGTTGATCTCCGCCACGTCGGCCCTGCCCAGCGAGTCCTGCGCGTGGATGCCCCGGCAGAAAGTCGGGAATGCCATGTCGATGACACGCTTCGCGTCCCTGGTGAAACTGTCCAGAACCACGCCACGGGCGCCCCGTGCCCGCGCCGCCGTGGACAGCAGCTCGCCCCAAAAGCAGCTGTCGGCCGACGACACGACCATGGCCTGGCCGGGTTGGAGGCTGTCGATGGCGAGGAGCTCACCCTTGTAGTAATCCTCTCGCCTGGCGGGCACACCGGGGACCGGAGCGACCTTCACGGTCACGGCGTAGGCGGCCAGCCGAGCCTCCGGGTAGAGCGGGCGTATCGAGGCCGCCATCACCTGGTGCCGCAGTCCGAGCTGGTCGAGAACGTCCGAAACCACCGCCGTGTAGAGCTTGTCGAATCGCGCCAGCAGCGCATCGTCGACGGGTGCTTGAGCTTTCAATTGTCAGCCTCCTCCTTGAATCCGCCGGGCGTCGTTTCTGCCCCTGGTTTGGTGAACCGCACATGGTGTTCGCAGCGATCGAGAATCCTCACCGGGAGCGCACCGCCGGCCAGGTTGCGGAGAGGGGTTGCACCGTCCCCCCGGCCAGCCGCGAGAAGACCGGCTTTGCCCAGCGGCGGTCGTCTCGGTCGGGAAGGTCGGTCCTGAAGTGGGACCCCCGCGACTCCTCGCGCAGCAGCGCTGCCATCAGCAGGGACTCGGCCGAGAGCAGGAGGTTCCTCATATCCAGCAGGAGCGGCCCGGTGCGATCCTCCCAGCGTAGGCCGGACATCACCTCTTGGGCCTCCCGAACCCACGTCAAGGCTTCAGACATGCCTTCCCGCTCCCTCCCCAGGGCGCCGGCGGCGGCCATCCGCAGCTGCAGCTGGCGGCGCAGCCGGCGCTGGTCGGTGGCCGCCCGTCCGGCCAGCAGCCGCCCGAGATGGGCCTCCGCCCCGTCTTCCACCCGCGGCCAGGACGCGACGTCACGAGCCCCGGCCGCGTAACGCCCGGCGCGCTCGCCGAACACCTGGCTCGCGAGGAGCATGTTGCCTCCCAACCGGTCAGCTCCGTGCGGTCCGGTCGCGCACTCCCCGGCCGCAAACAGGCCTCCGACGGAGCTTTCGGCGTTTTCGTCGATCGCCAGCCCGCCATTGAACGCATGGGCCACGAGGCCGACCTCGATCGGCTGGTGCTCCAGATCGACGCCTCGGGACTGGAACCAGTCGGCGGTGATACGCCACAACCGGGACAGGCCGTCGGGCAGCGCGCCCACGGCGCTGAAGTCGAGCCAGACGCCTCCATGGGGAGTGGGTGAGCCACGGCTGATCTCCCTCTGGATGAGGACGTCGAGCATCCGGGAACCCGGCCTGCTGGCGCTGAACGGATAGTGCGTCGAGCGTTCGGCGAAAACGTCCGCGACCGGCAAGCCTCCGATGCGTGCGGGCAGGAACTCGCGTCCCTCCCCATTCAGCACCCTGGGCTGCAGGGCCCAAACCCAGGACTCGAACTCATTCTTGGCCGGATGGAGGAGGGAGTAGCCGAATTGAACGAACTCCATGTTGGCCAGCACCGCGCCCGCCCGCAGGGCGGCCCCATAGCCGTCGCCGGTCACGTCAGGCGGGCTGAACGTGAGCGGGAACACGTTGCCGGCGCCGCCGGTGCCCAGGATCACCGCGCCGCAGCGGGCGACCCCGAAGCCGCGCTCGGGATGCCAGACAACGGCGCCGATCACCCGCTCGGAGTCGACCAGCAGTTCCACCAGGCTGCAGTCGTCGAGCAGGGGGACGCCGCGCCGCCTGAGCTCCTCTGTCTGGGCCGTCACGATGGGCAATCCGTGACCGGGGATCAGGTAAGAGCGCGGCCGGGTGGAGAAGCATCCCGTCACCTGGAGGAGGCCGTCACCCTCGGTCACGAAGGGAACGCCCATCGCCCTGAGGCGATCGAAGGCGGCGGGGGCTTCATCGGCGATGATCCTCGCCAGGGGCGGGCTGCAGGTGCCCGCGGCGGCGGCGGCCATGTCCTGGTAGTAGAGGTCGGGGTGATCACCGCGCTCCGGCCGAGCACAGTTGAAGGCGCCGACGGCCGTGATCCGGCCTCCGACAGCGGTGGCTCCGGCCTTGCCGGCGCGTCGCTTGGTGACGACGGCCACTCGGCAGCCGGCGTCCGAAGCGGCCAAGGCAGCCCTCCCGGCGGCGCCTCCGGCACCCACGACGAGCACGTCGCAGTCGAGCTTCCAAAGGGCGCCGCGCTGAACCATTACCCGCTCTCCATCAACCCGGGCGGCCTCCAGGGGCGGAGGCGATGTATCGACCACTGTAACAAAGGCGTTGCGATATTTGACACCGGGCCCGTGGAGTGATTAAATCCGCCATCGAACGGGAGCGCTGCCCGCCGGAATCAGGGACGGGCAGGCGAAGGACTCGCCCAGGTCGGCAGAGTCCGGCGTCAGGCATCAGAACCAGCGCGGAAGATTCAAAAGGAGTTAACGCATGGACACGAGTCGCCGCGAATTCATTCGCAAGGGCCTGATGGTTGGAGGCGGCCTCCTCGCCCTCGGAGGTGCGAGCGAGGCGCTGGCCGCGTGCGGAGGGAGCTCCAGCCCGGCGACCTCAGAGGCTCTCACCGGACCTGTCAACTGGCTGAGTTTCGGCTCGTATCACATTCCGACGATCATGAACGGCTTCCAAAGCAAGTACGGCCCCTCGGTCAACGCCATTGACGTCGAGGACGACAGCACGGCCTTCCTGAAGCTCAAGCAGGGCGGCGGCGGGACCTATGACGTCGGTCAGGTGGACGGCTTCTGGCCGCAGATCTGCAACCAGAACCACCTGATCGAGCCGATCGACATGGCGCAGCTCGCGAGCACGCAGTCACTGGCACCACAGTTCCAGAAGTTCAAGCCTTGGCTGACGTCGGATGGGCGAATGATGCAGTTCCCCAATGCCTGGTCGGTCGAGCCGATCGTCGCGCGCAAGGGCGTGGTGCCCACGTTCACGTCGGCCTGGGATCTGTGGGACAAAAAGTTCCGCGGGCGTGTGATTCAGATGGACCGCCCGGAGGAGACCATCGCCGCCATCGCCGTCTGGCTGGGTTATCCGAAGCCGTTCGACCTCACCGACGCCCAGCTGGGCGAGGTCAAAAAGAGGCTGCTGGACCTGAAGCCCAACATCAAGGCGTTCACGGCTTCGAGCGGCGACTTCTCCAAACTGATGGCCGCTGGTGAAGGCGATCTCGGGCTCGCCACCTCGGTCGGCGTGGTGCTTCGAATCAAGGCCGCGGGCGGCGGAGATTTTTCCCTGATCGTCCCGACGGAGGGCACAGTCGGGTGGGTTGATGGCAACATGCTGGTCGCGGGAGCGGCCCACCGGGCCTCGGCCTTGAAGTGGATCGACTACTACGGCAGCACCGAGTCGCAGGTGGCCCAGGCGCTGGCGGTCAAGTACCCGTCGGCCAACGAAAAGGCCGTCAAGTGGCTCAAGGACAACGGCCACGACGATTGGGTCACCGCGATGGGCATGGAGAACTGGGACGTCGTCGAGAAGATGGTGGAGCTGGCGCCGCCGTCCGACGACCAGAAGTGGCTCAACGTCTGGAACGAATTCAAGGCGGCATAGCCTTGTCGATCACGTTCTGGGTTCCGCTCGAGAGGTCCCTCGGCGGCGTGCGGTGTGATGCCCCCGCATGAGCCGCGTGGCGCATTGCCGTCGATCGAGCCAGGCAACGGCCGGGCGGAGCCGAACCCCGATCGAGTTGCCACAACCCCCCTCGGCGACATGAGCACCGAGGGGGCGCCAGGCGGCCCGGTGGTGCTCAAGCTGGATGGGGTCTCCAAATGGTTTGAGGACGTGCAGGTGCTGCGTGAAATCACGCTGGAGGTGCGAGAAGGCGAGTTCCTGACGCTCCTGGGGCCGAGCGGGTGTGGCAAGACCACAACCCTTCGGATCATTGCCGGGTTCGAGGCCCAGGACCAGGGCTCGCTCCACATCGGCGGGCGGCCGATGGACCGCGTGCCCCCCAACCGGCGGGATGTGCACACGGTCTTTCAGAGCTATGCGCTGTTCCCACACCTCGATGTCTTCGAGAACGTGGCGTTCTCGCTGCAGACCAAGCGTGCGCCGGCCCAGCAGGTGCGAGAACGGGTGGAAGCGGCCTTGCGTTCGGTCGGGCTGGGCGGGTTGGGGCATCGGCGGCCCTACCAATTGAGTGGAGGTCAGCAGCAGCGCGTGGCGCTGGCGCGGGCCCTGGTCGATCGGCCGGCCGTGCTCCTGCTTGATGAACCGTTCGGCGCCCTGGATCTGAAGCTGCGCAAGGAGATGCAGATGGAGATGAAGCGCATCCACCGCGAGTCCGGCATCGCCTTCATCCACGTGACGCACGACCAGGAAGAGGCGCTCGTGATGTCGGACCGGATCGCGGCCATGTCCGGAGGGCGCATCGTTCAGCTGGGTTCGCCGCGGGATGTCTACCGGCGTCCGTCGTCAGTCTGGGTTGCCAACTTCATCGGCAACAACACCGTCATCCCGGTGGAGCTGCTCCAGGCGTTGCCCGATCGGGCCAGGGTCAGGCTGCCCGACGGCCAGGCGACAGAGTGTGCGAGGTGGGTCGACATCGGCGCTGACACACCGGCGGTGATGCTCATACGGCCCGAGGACGTGCGCCTCGAGACGGGAACCGCCACCGAGAACGGGTCGCGGCCCCGCCTGACGGGCCGGGTGACGGAGGTGCTGTTCGTCGGAGCGTATGTCGAGGCGGTGGTGGAGCTGAGCTTCGGAGTCAAGCTGCGCGCCTTCGGTGGAGCATCCGACCTGTGGCGCCGTCTGCAACTCGAGGTGGGGCAGACCGTGGTCGCCACCTGGAGCCCTGATGACGCCTACGTCCTTCCGGCAGATGCTTAGGGCTCGGACCGCCGCCCGGAACGGACGGCCGGTGCCCGTCCCCGCGGGCTCGGCGACTCGGGTGCTGGGCGCTCTCAGGAGGGCGGCCCCGGCAATTCCCCTGAGCTTGTGGACGATCGGCTTCATCCTCGTCCCGGCCGTGATGATGCTCGTCTTCAGCTTCTGGCAATTCCGGGACTTCCAGATGATCCCGACCTGGAACCTGTCGAACTACATCGAAGTCCTACGGGATTCGGCATACACCGGAGTGCTCGTGAAGACGGTCTGGATCGCTGCCCTGACGACCATATGCGTCGTCGTCGCGGCGTATCCGATGGCGTACTTCCTGGCGCGCTTCACCTCCACCTGGCGGACGTTCTTGATCATCCTGATCCTGGTTCCTTTCCTGACCAGCTCCTTGATTCGGAACTACGCGTGGATCGGCGTGCTCGGGGAGCATGGGGTCATCAACTCACTATTGCTTCAGATCGGCCTGATTCGACACCCCCTCCACATGCTCTACACGACGGGTGCGGTCGTGGTTGCGGCCGCGTACCTGTCGTTGCCGTTTGCCATCCTGGCCATCCACAGCTCATTGGACCGGGTCGGTGAGGATCTTCACGAGGCGGCTCGCGACCTCGGCGCGTCGGCGTCGACGGTGTTTCGCCGGATCACGGTGCCGTTGACCTCGTCGGGAGTCCAGGTGGCGGTCATCTTCGTCTTCGTGCCGACCCTCGGCCTGTTCATCACACCCGAGCTCCTCGGCGGCGGCCGGGGGACGATGGTCGGCAACCTTGCGGTCACCTTGTTCGAGGCTCTGGACTTCCCCCTCGGTTCGGCACTGGCCTTCCTGGTGCTGGTTTCGGCGCTCGGGGTGATGGCGGTGTTCGGACGGTCGGCGGACCTCGGCAAGGTCTATGCGGGTGGCACCGGCTCGATGTTGGCCGCCGGGGGAGCCCGCAAGCCCCGGCGAAGCATTCTGATGAGCGCCTACGCGGTGTGCGTTTACGCCTTCCTGTTCATGCCCATCGCCATGCTGGTGGTGTTCTCCTTCGATGCGTCACGAGCCGGAGTCTTCCCGCCGACCGGCTTCACCCTCGACTGGTACAGAGGCCTGTTGAACGACAGCAGCATGCTCCACTCCATCGGCACCAGCCTCGAGGTGGCGGCGGCCGCCAGCCTCGGTGCGGTGGTCATCGCGGCACCGGCCGCCTATGTCGTCACCCGAAGCCGCTTCATCGGTGGAGCGATGCTTCGTCAGCTGATGATCGCGGCGCTGGTGGTACCGCCGCTGTTGGTCGGGTTCGGCCTGCTGGAGCTGTTCACCGCCATTCATCTGCAGCTCTCGCTCGCGACGATCATCGCCGGCCATATCACGTACGTCGTGCCCTACGCGTTCCTGGTGATCGCGGCGCAGCAGTATGGATTCGACCGCCGATTGGAAGAGGCGGCCAGCGATCTCGGGGCGACGTGGACGGGCCGGTTCGTGCGGGTGGTCCTGCCCCTGATGGTGCCGGGCATCGTGGCGGCCCTTCTGTTCGCGATCACCCTGTCCCTGGATGAGTTCGTGATCACGTTTCTCGTCGCCGGTTCGACGGAGACTCTTCCGCTCTATGTGTGGAGTCAGCTGCGCACGGAAGTCTCCCCCACGGTCAATGCGATCGGCACCGTGATCGTTGTCGGCGCGCTGCTGGCACTGCTGTGCATGCAGATCGTGCAGCGCCGGCTCAGCGCCAAAGGATAGGGCTGGAGCGGAGGGACTTCATCCCATGGGTCGCCCTCGCGGCCTGCGTTTTCGAGGCGGTATGCTCGCGGCGTTGGCGCGCGCTCCATCAATCGCAATCGAGCCTGAGGGCGCTCCTCACTGGCTCGCCGAGGCAGTGGTCGCCGGCGGTGGTGTGCTGACGTCACCGGCCGATGCGACCGGTCTTGTCTGGTACGGCCGCGATGCCGGTCAGCTGCGCCGCCTGCTCGAGGCGGCTCCCTCCGTACGGTGGGTCCAGCTCCCGTCCGCGGGGATCGAGAGATACCTCGAACTGATCGGTGACGGCCGGCTCTGGACCTGCGCCAAGGCCATCTACGGGGAGGCGGTCGCCGAGCATGCCCTCGCCATGATCCTGGCCTCTTTGCGAGACATTCCGTCCCTGGCGCGTCGCCGAGCCTGGATCGAGGTTGTGGGCGGGAGCCTGTACGACTCTCGAATCACCATCGTCGGCGCGGGAGGCATCACCGGCGCCCTGCTGCCTCTGCTGGCGCCGTTCCGCGTCTCTGTGACCGTGGTCAGGCGCCATCCAACAGCAGTCGACGGCGCGAACGGCACCTGGGGGCAGGACAGGCTCCTCGAAGCGCTGTCCGCCGCGGACTGCGTGGTGCTGGCGTGTGCGCTGACCGCCCAGACGGCCGGCATGATCGGTGCGCGAGAGCTGGAGGCCATGCCGAAGCACGCGCTCCTGGTCAATGTGGCAAGGGGCGCCCTGGTGCGCACCGGGGAGCTGGTGGCCGCCCTCGAGCGGGGCCTGATCGGCGGCGCCGCGCTGGATGTGACCGATCCCGAGCCGCTGCCCAAGGATCATCCGCTGTGGGGGATGGACAACGTCCTCATCACTCCGCACTCGGCCAACCCGGACGAGCGAGGCCGGGGGCCTCTGGCCGAGCTGGTTCGCGACAACGTCAGGCGGTTTGCCGACGGCCGGACTCTGCTAGGCCAGGCGAGCGCGCGGCTCGGCTACTGAACAGGGCGCAAGGCGACGGCCTTGCGGTCAGGGCGCGGAGCGAGGCTGGAGCTCGACCCGGCCGGCGTGGGAATCGCGTCGATCGTGTCCGGAAGCCTCCAACTGCATCGCCCACTGGATGTGGTCCTCCATCGCGTGCGATGCCGCCTTGGAGTCGCCGGCGGCGATGGCTCGCGCGATCGCGCCGTGCTGCTCGGCCAGGAGGGCCAGGTGCTGCGCGGCAACGCGGGACGCGGACCACGCCCGGGACAGAAAAACCTGCAGGTTGCGCAGCACGCCAAGCAGGACCTCGTTCCCGGACGCGCTGGCGACAGCCGTATGGAAGTCGTGATCGACCGCTAAGAAGGCCTCGACATCTCGGGTTCCCGTGGAGATGGCATACAGCTGTTGGGCGAGACGTTGAAGCCGCGCCAGCTCCTCCCCCCCAGCTCTTTCCGCCGCCCAGCTGGCCGCCCTGCTCTCCAGCGCCAGCCGGACCTCGTAGAAGTGCGCGGTGAGCTTGTCGGCGCGGCCTTCGAGCAGATACGCCTGCTGCACGATCGGGGCCATCACGTTCCATTCGCGCGGCGGTAGCACCTGTGTGCGCTTGCCCTGGTGGACGCGAAGCATTCCCAGGTTGACCAGGGCGTGGATGGATTCCCGCACCACCGGTTGGCTGATCTCGAAGCCGACAGCCATCTCCGCCGCCGGCGCAGCGGCCTCGCCGGGCGCCAGCCGGCCGCTGACGATCTCTCGGGCCAGGTGGAGGACGACGTGATCGCTCAGCTTCGATCGACGCGGCCGCCCGTGTTGCATTTCCTACCGTTCCCTTCCCATGAATCTTGCGGTGCTACGGCATTTTGGGCCACCGGCGGCTTGACATGCACTCATGAGGCTACTAAGGTACCAGATATCAGATAGATTGCTGATAGCATTTGTAAATCGGCAATCCGGCCAAAATTGCCCGGCGGACTGCGTTCTCCGGGCTTTCAGAGAGGTGAGATAGCGTGAGCCAGAGCACCCGGGAGCCCAAGCGCATGGTCCCCGACTCCGAGCAGGGGGCCGACTTCCTCCGGTCGTTGCTGAACGCCGACACCACGCGTCGCCAGTTCATGGGTCGCAGCATCGCCGCCGCTGTCGTCCCGTCGCTCATGGCCGGGGTCCTGAGCGCCTGCGCCACCGGCGGCCAGTCCACCGCCAAGACCAAGACCCTGCTCGTGGCCATGAGCCAGGGCTCCCTGCGCACCCTCGACCCGGACAGCGCCTACGAGCCGGAATGGCCGATCTTCGGCCGGGCGCTCTACGACCAGCTGGTCACCTACCGGGCGGCCAACATCAGCGACCTCGTCGCCGATTACGCCAAGACGTGGGACGTCAGCCAGGACGGGCTTTCGTACGTCTTCAATCTCGACCCCGCCGTGAAGTTCTCGGACGGGACGGCGGCGACCGCCGACGACCTCGTCTGGTCCTTCCAGCGGTTCCTGAACCTGAAGGGCCCTGGTTCGTACCTGCTGGACGGGGTGAAGTCGGTCGAAAAGACCGGCCCCAACCAGGTCAAGCTTTCGCTTGACGGTATCAACGTCGGCCTGCTCTCGATCCTGACCACGCCTTCCCTCAACCTGGCCCAGACCTCGGCGATGAAGGCGCACGGCGGCACCAACGCCGCCGACGCGGCGAAGACCGACACCGCGGGCCCGTGGCTGGACCAGCATTCGGCGGGCTCGGGTCCGTTCGTGCTGGACAGCTGGACCCGGGGCACCAAGCTGGTCCTGAAGCGGAACCCGAACTACTGGGGGCCCGCGCCCAAGGTCGACCAGATCATCTTCAACTTTGTCGCCGACCCCGGAACTCAGAGGGACGTGCTCCTGCGTGGGGATGCTCACGTGGCGCTCAACCTGACCCCCGACATCGCCGCCAGCCTGGCTCAGGGGCACCCCGACATCTCGATCGTCAAGATCGGGGCCGTGGCTCCCGTCTTCCTCGGCTGGAGCGCCCAGCTCAACCCGGCGCTGCGCAATACCGCGAACTGGGACGCGATCAAGTTCGCCATCGACTACGACGGTCTCCGCAGCATCTATCAGGGTGGTGGCGACTACATCGGCTCGTGCACGCCTCCCGAGCTGGCCGGCGGCCTGCCTCGCGGCGAGCACCAGGCGCAGGATCTCGACAAGGCCAAGGCCGCGCTCGCACAGGCCGGCAACCCGAACGGATTCAGCTTCACCCTGACCTTCGGCACGGACGAGGTCTTCGGCACCGTGCACTCACCGGACGTGGCGACCAAGATCAAGTCCGACCTCGCTCGGGTCGGGATCACCGCCAACCTGGACCCGAAGCTGTTCTCCGAGGCCCAGACCGCCAACCGCGCGGGTAAGCTCGAGGCGTACCTTCACTGGTGGTCCTTGGACTTCGCCAGCTGGACGGACTCCCTGCCCTACTTCGCCGCCGGTGGCTCTGTCGCCAGGAAGCGGTTCCAGTGGGACTCGAGCGCCTCGGCCGAAGCCAAGCAGATCTCCGACCTGGCGACGACGGCGCTGACGACGCTGGACCAGACGAAACAGCTGCAGATGGTGCAGCAGGCTCAACGAATGCTCAACCAGCACGGGCCGTACTCGTGGCTCTTCGAGGCCTTCTACCAGTTCGGCGTCCGCAAGGACATCGTTTCCAGGTTCGACGCCAACCCAATCTGGTTCTTCGAGCCCAGCACGGTCGAGCTTGCCTGAGCTGGGTCCCCTGTGAGGCTGGTTACCCCTGACGAGGCTGTCGCCGTTGTCGCCAACGGCGACACCCTCACCTTTTGCGGCTCGGCCGGCGTCGGCGTGCCATCGCTGCTCTTCGAAGCTTTGGCGCGACGCTTTGACGCGACCGGCGAGCCGCGGGATCTGACGCTGTTTTTCCCAGTTGAATCCGGCGGCGCCCGCGGCGAGGGCATGGACATGCTGGCCCGCGACGGAATGCTCAAGCGCCTGGTCGGCGGCGCCTTCATCTTCACCGGCACCAAGGAGACGGCCGACACGGTGAGGCTGATCCAGTCGGGCGAGGCCGAGGCCTACAACCTGCCGATGGGAGTCATGTTCCACCTTTTCCGGGAGGCGGCGGCCGGCCGTCCGGGGCTTTTGACCCGCGTCGGTCTCGGGACGTTCGTCGACCCGCTCTACTCCGGCGCCAAGCTCAACTCCAGGACAAAGGAGGACATCGTCAAGCGAGTGACCGTGGAGGGGGAGACCTATCTCTTCTATCCGGCACCCAGGTTCAACGTGGCATTCATCCGCGGCACTGTGGCGGACGAGGACGGCAACATCACCGTCGAGGAGGAGGCCTCGCTCCTCGGCAGCCTCTCCCAGGCGATGGCGGCGAAGGGAAGCGGAGGCGTCGTCGTGGCCCAGGTCAAGCGCCTGGTCCGGCGGGGCAGCCTGCGGGCGAAGGACGTCCGCATCCCCGGCATGCTGGTGGACCTGCTGGTGGTCGATCCGATGCAGGAGCAGATCGAGGGGGTCGATCGCGATCCCGCCGTCTCGGGTGAGGCCAGAGTGCTCGCCCCGCCGCCGTCACTCGACGACGCCCCCCTGGCGGCCAGGATCGTGGCCCGCCGAGCCGCCCAGGAGCTGCCCGATGGGGCGCTCGTCAACGTCGGGTTCGGGATGGGCGCGCTGGTCCCCCGGGTGATCGCCGCTGAGCGTCCCGAGGCGGCGATCCGATTCCTCGTCGAGCAGGGGGCGATCGGGGGAGTGCCGCTCAGCGGCCTGATGTTCGGGGTGGCGCAGAATCCGGAAGCCTTCCTCGAGATGCCCAGCTGGTTCGACTTCATCGACGGAGGCAACTTCAGCGCCACCTGTCTGGGGCTGGGCGAAGTCGACGGAGAAGGCAACGTGAACAACCATTGGATCGGCAACGTGCTGACCGGTTGCGGCGGCTTCATCGACATCACCTCACGCGCCCCCCACGTCATCTTCTGCGGCACCCTCACCTCGGGCGGACTGCGCGTGGAGGTGACGGACGGCCGCCTGCGCGTGCTGCAGGAGGGCAAATATCGAAAGCTGATCTCGACGGTTCCGCAGCCGACCTTCAACGGTCGCGACGCGCGGCAGCGCGGGCAGCGCATGACCGTGGTGACGGAGCGCGCCGTCTTTGAGCTCCGGTCGGAGGGTCTGACCCTCGTCGAGATGGCCTCGGGTGTGACCGTGGCCCAGGTGGCGGCCCTGGTGGGTTTCCCGCTCAAGGTGGCGGAGCACGTGCGAGCGATGCCGGCGGAGCTCTTCACCGAGTGCTCGTGACCGGGATGCGAGGTGATCCTCGTGACGGTGTTCGGAGGCTGCATTGATCAACCGCGTGAAGTGGGGAGGATCCAGATGAACGATTACGCGGCGGCCGGCCTTCAAGTTGCAAGGCGCGGCGCCTCGCTCTGGCTCACGCTGAATCGACCGGAGCGTCTGAACGCGCTCAGCCGAGCACTGCTGCGAGCGTTGGACGGCGCCCTCGACGAAGTCGGAAGCGATCCAGACGTCAGGTGCGTGGTGCTGACCGGCGAGGGCTCCAAGGCGTTTTCGGCCGGCGCGGACGTGAAGGAATGGATGGAGCCCAAGAACTATCAGGCGGTCCGCGAGTTCTGCAACCTGGGCCAAGAGGTCTTCCGGCGCATCGAGCTCTGTCCCAAGCCGGTGATCGCCGCCATCAACGGCGTCGCGCTGGGGGGCGGCCTGGAGCTGGCAATGGCCTGCGACCTCCGCATCGCGGTTGAGGGTGCGCGCCTCGGCCAGCCCGAGGTGACGCTGGGCGCCTATCCGGGATGGCAGGGAATCTCTCGCCTGGTGCGCCACGTCGGCCTGAGCCGGGCCAAGGAGCTGTTCCTCCTGGGTGAGCCGATCACCGCCGAGCGGGCGGCGGAATGGGGCCTGGTCAACCAGGTCGTGCCGGCGGACCGGCTGGCGGACGCGGCGGGTGAGATGGCGGATGTCCTGGCGCGCCGCGGACCCCTTGCCCTGGCGATCGGCAAGGAGGTCGCGGCTTTGACGAGCGAAATTCCGCTCGCCCACGCCAAGCTCGAGTCGCTGGGCGTGGCCCTGATCGCGATGACAGACGACTTCGTCGAGGGCGCGGCGGCCTTTCGGGAGAAGCGGTTAGCCAAGTTCACAGGGAGATAGAGATAAAGATGCAGGCAAGGGTCCGAGAGAAGGGGGAGCTGGCGCAGTTGGCCCTGCGCGTCGCCCGCCGCACCGTCGAGATCGGCTATCCGAAGTGGGACTGGGGCGAGGCGGTCGCCTGGCACGGCGTCGCCGAGGCCGGCATCCGCCTCAAGGACCGCAGCCTCCTGGATTCGGCCAGGGCCTGGCTCGACTCACACGCGGATGTCCGGCCGACCCAGCTGCGTGAGGTCATCCCGGGGCTCGTCGCCACCTCCGTGTACGAGGCGACCAAGGAGCCCCTGGCGTTGGACCTGGCCGGCCGGGTCGTCAAGCTCCTCGAGTCCCAGCCCCGGAGCGTGCATGGCGTCTACCAGGACTCGGTGGACATCCCGGTCTGGGTCGACTACTGGTATGAGATCACGCCCTTTTTGACCAGCATGGCGCGCATCACGGGCGAGACTCGGTTCACCGGGTGGGCCGTGGAGCAGTCGTTCGCGTTCATCCATTCCTCGTGGGATGCCGCCGGCTCGCTGTTCCACCACGCGTACTACGACATCAACCGGCGCAACTCCCAGTGGTTCTGGGCGCGGGCCAACGGCTGGGCTGCCCTCGCCGGGGTGGAGATGCTGACCGACCTGGCTTCGGTGCCGGGAGTCCCCGAGATCCTGCTCAACATCCTGCGCCGCCACATTGCTCGCGTCCAGGAGCTGCAGGACGAATCCGGGCTGTGGCACACGGTCCTCGACCAGCCGAGCACATACCTCGAGGTCTCCGCCAGCGTGATGCTGGCGCTGGCGATCAAGCGGGGGGTGAGGAGGGGCTATCTGGACGCGGGCCTGGAGGCGGTGGCGGACCGCGGATTCGAGGCCTGCGTGAAGTACATCGACGCTGGTGGCAACGTCAACCAGGTGTCAGGCGAAACGCACCCCGGCGACATCGCCCACTACAAGCGGATCCCGCTGGGTGTCTATTCATGGGGTCAGGGGTTCACGATCCTGGCCCTGCTCGAGTGGCTGGGAGAGAATTGATGAGCGATCTTCGCGGCTTGATCCCGCCGATGGTCACCCCGATGCGCGACGGGGCGATCGACGTGAAATCCATCCGATCATTGGTCGACTTCGTGGCGCCGCACCTGGATGGGCTGTGCATCTGCAGCAGCACCGGGGAGGCGGCGAGCCTGAGCCTGGACGAACGCAAGCAGCTGGTCACCTCCTATCTCGACGCGCTAGCCGGCCGCAAGCCCCTCGTCGTGGGCCTGAGTGACACGGCCGCACCCGTGACCGAAGACCTGGTGCGCTTCTGTGAAGATCTCCCGGTCGCCGCCTACCTGGTCCCGCTGCCGTACTACTTCCGGCATACGGGCCAATCCATCCACGCCTACTTCAAGTGGATCGCCAGCCTCACCGGCCGGCCGATAGTGCTCTATGACAACCCCTACTCCACGAAGACCACGCTTTCGGCCTCGCTGCTGGCCAGCCTGGTCGAGTCGGTGCCGACGATCGAGTACATCAAGCTCACGGACGTGGACATCGACAAGCCGATCGAGCTCGGTCAGCTGAGCGGTGTTAAGTTGATCGCGGGCTCGGACGAGGTCATGGACCACCACATCCGCCGGGGTTGCATCGGCGTCATCTGTGCCACTCCTCAGGTCTTCCCCGCCGAGAGCCGGCGGTGGTTCGATGCGCTGACGACGGGGGACGAAGGGGCGGCTTTCCGGGCCAAGACCGCCTTCGCTTCGTTCATCGGCGAGGTGATGGTGGGGGTCGACGAATACCCGGCGACCATCAAATATGCCCTATGGAAGAAAGGCGTCATCGCGTCGCCCGAGGTGCGCCGGCCCCTGCAGGCGCTCTCGGATCTGCGCCACCGCGAGATCGTGGGCAGCATCGAGCTCGCGGCCCAGGCGTCCGTCCGATGAAGGCACTGGTCTTCAAGGGCACTCGCAGCATGGAGCTGGCCAGCGTCCCGGCGCCGGAACCCGGCCCGGGCGAGGTCCGGCTTCGAACGCTGATGGCCGGTGTCTGCGGCTCTGAGATGCACAGCTTTCTCGGGCACTCGACCTACCGGCGCCCGGGCACGATCTTCGGCCACGAGCTGGTCGGCGTGGTCGACGCCTGCGGCGCGGGGGTCTCCCCCGATGTCGCCGGGCGCCGATTCGTCGTCGATCCGATCACCACCTGCGGCTCCTGCAGCGCCTGCCTGTCGGGTCGAAGCAACGTGTGCGCGTCCAGACGACTGCTGGGAGCGGAGGTGCCCGGATGCTTCGCCGACTTCGTGGTCGCGCCCGCGCGCAACCTGCTCGAAGTCTCCCCCGAAGTCCCGGACCAGGTCGCGGTCATGGCCGAGCCGCTGGCCAACGCCGTCCACGTCGTGCGTCTTCTCCCCAAGCTTTTGGGCCGCCGCGTCGCCATCATCGGCTGTGGCCCGATCGGCCTTGCCTGCCTGTCGGTCGCTCTGCTTGGCGGTCCCGCCGGGTTGACCGTGATCGACCCCGTCGCAGAGAGACGCCGGCTCGCGCTGCCTCTGGCGGAGGACCTCGGTCGTGGCCTCGCCTTCACCGCTCGGGAACCCGACGCCGACCCGACGCCTGAGTTCGACCTGGTGATCGATGCCGTGGGCGCCGCGGCCACGCGTCAGGCGGCGATCGGCATGGCGGTGCCCGGAGGCACCGTGATCGCGCTGGGGCTGCACGCCCAGGCATCGGAGCTGCCCATGAACGAGGCCATCCGCAAGGAGTTGCGGATCCTGGCCTCGTTCGCCTATGTCAGAGACGATTTTGTGGCGGCCATCGGGCTGATGAACCAGCTGCATAAGACCTTCCTGCCTTGGATTACGATCGAGCCGTTGGCTGAGGGTGAGCGCGCGATGCGCGAGCTGGCGGACATGCCCGAGCGCTTCGTCAAGGTGGCCCTACAGCCTTGACAGGGGGCCGGGACCGGACTTGATCACCTACGTCCTCCGGCGCCTCGGGCTGATGATCCCGATCCTCTTCGGGGTCACCGTGATCATCTTCATCGTCAGCCACTCGCTGCCGACGGATCCGGTGCTGGCCGTGATCGGCGAGCAGGCCTCCGAGCATCCGGCGATCGTGCAGGCCTACCGCGAGAGGTGGGGCCTGGACCGGCCGCTGCCCTTCCAATACGTGACCTACGTCACCAATCTGCTCCACGGCGATTTCGGGATCTCCATCAACAGCCACCGGCCGGTGGCGCAGGACATCAAGGAGTACCTGCCCGCCACCGTCGAGCTGGCGACCCTGGCCGTGCTGCTCAGCGCGCTGGTGTCGGTTCCGCTGGGCATCTTGGCGGCGACGCGTAGAGGCAGCGTGGTGGACGCTCTCATTCGCGCCTTCACCTTGCTTGGCGTGTCCATGCCGATCTTCTGGCTGGCCCTGGTCGCGCTGGACGTCTTCTATCTGCGGCTCGGCATCGCCCCCGGCCTCGGGCGCTTGGACGCGACCGACACGCCCCCGCCGGCCGTCACCGGCCTCTACACCGTCGACAGCCTCTGGGCCGGGCAGTTCGACACCTTCTTCGACGCCTTGCGGCACCTGGCCCTGCCGTCGCTGGTGCTCGCCAGCTGGAGCATCGGTCTCCTGACTCGGATCACGCGGACGAGCATGCTCGCGATCCTGCACCAGGACTTCCTGCGCACCGCGCGCAGCAAGGGCGCGTCGGAGAGGTACGTGATCTGGCGTCATGCCTTTGGCAACGCGGTCATTCCGGTGGTGACGGTGGTCGGGCTTGCCTACGGTGACCTGCTTTCTGGAGCCGTCATGACGGAGACCATCTTCAGCTGGCCCGGTATCGGACGCTATGCGTACCAGGCGGCGACCCTCTCGGACTTCCCCGCCATCATGGGGGTGGCTCTCGTCGTCGCCTTCACCTACCTGGTGGTCAACCTGATCATCGACGTCGTCTACGGCGTCATCGATCCGCGTGTGCGGGCGGCAATGAGCTGAGATGGCAGTCACCTCCATCCCGCTGACCGTTCGCTCCGCCCGCTGGGCCAAGCTGAAATCCGCGCTCTCGGGACACAGTCCGCTGGTCGTGATCAGCGTGTTGGTCGTCGCAGCCTGGCTCGTCCTCGCCGCGCTGGCGCCGCTCTTCACCCATGCCGACCCCCTCGCCCAGGACATCGTCCATCGCATCGAGCCTCCGAGCCTGGCCCACCTGTTCGGTACGGACCAGCTGGGCCGCGACATGTTCAGCCGGGTCATCTACGGCGGCCGGATCTCCCTGCCCGCGGCGGCGATCGTCGTCGTGGTCGGATTCGGGGTGGGAACCGCGCTCGGAGCCATCGCGGGCTTCGCCGGTGGTGCTCTCGACGAGCTGTTGATGCGGATCACCGACATGGTGCTGGCTTTCCCGGTGATCATCCTGGCGATGGCCGTTGCCGCCGCCCTCGGCGCCGGCCTGATCCACGGCGTGATGGCCTTGGCGGCGATCTGGTGGCCGCAGTACGCCCGCGTCTGCCGGGGCCTGGTGCTGGAGTTGAAGTCCAAGGAGTACGTGGTCGCATCGCGGGCGGCCGGCCGCCGGCCGTCGAGCATCCTGCTGCGGGTGGTTCTACCCAACGCGCTGCCCACGCTGCTGGTGATGGCGGCCATCGACGTCGGCCGCGCGATCCTCAACTTCGCCATGCTGAGCTTCCTCGGACTCGGCGCCAAGCCCCCCGATCCCGAATGGGGCTCGATGGTGGCCTCCGGCGCCCAGGTCATGGACCAGTGGTGGGTGGCCGCCGCGCCGGCCCTCGCCATCCTCAGCCTGGTCTTCGCATTCAACCTGGCGGGCGACTCGATCCGCGACGCCATGGATCCCTGGCTCCGGGGAAGGCGGTGAAGATGAAGGCGCGGCCCCAAGCGCAAGGCGAGTCGCCGGCACAGACCGGAGAGCTGCTGGAGATCTCGGACCTGCAGGTCGAAGTCGGCCCGCGCCGGCGCTCTCACCTGGTGGTGCGCGGGATCACCCTCTCCGTCGGCCGTGCCGAGATGGTGGGGATCGTGGGCGAGTCCGGTTCCGGCAAGAGCCTGACCGCCCTCAGCGTCATGGGACTCCTACCCTCCGGAGTCCGGATCCGCTCGGGCTCGATCAGGTTCGAGGGCCGTGAGCTGATCGGCATGCCGCGCCGCCACCTCGCGGCGATTCGAGGCCGGCACGTGGCCATGATCTTCCAGGACCCGATGACCTCTTTGAATCCGATCGTGCGCGTGGGCGCGCAGGTCGCCGAGCCGGCTCGCCTGCACCACCTGGCGAACAGGGCCAAGTCTCGAGAGCTCGCCGAAGGGCTGCTCAAAGGAGTCGGAATCCCTGAGCCCCACGACCGGATGTCGCGCTACCCGCACGAATTCTCCGGCGGGATGCGGCAGCGGGCGATGGTCGCCATGTCACTGACGGCGGGGCCGAACCTGATCATCGCCGACGAGCCGACGACCGCGCTCGACGTCACGGTTCAGGCACAGGTCCTGAGCCTCCTCAAGCGGCTGCACCGCGAGCGCGGCACCGCCATCATCCTCATCAGCCACGACCTGGGGGTGGTCGCCGAGACGTGTGAGCGCATCGCCGTGGTGTACGCCGGGCGCATCGTCGAGATCGGGCGCACCGAGCAGCTCCTCAGGGAGCCTCAGCACCCATACACGCGCGCGCTTCTGGCGGCGGTGCCGAGGCCCGACGCCGAACCCGGGACCCGCCTGCAGGCGATCGGAGGCGAGCCTCCCAACATGGAGGATCTGCCGGCCGGATGCAAATTCAACCCTCGTTGCAGCTATCGCGTGGACCGATGCATGGTCGAGGAGCCGCCGCTTTTGGAAGTCGCAGGTACGCGATCCGCCTGCTGGGTCGCCCAGGACCGTAAGCTGCCGCCGATGGAGGTGGAGCAGGATGCCTGATAGGGGAGTGGACCACACCGTGGTATCGATGTCACCGACTGCTCCGCCCGAGCCGCTTTTGGCGGTGGATCGCCTGCGGCTGAACTTCAAAGTCCCGAGCGGGGTGCCCTTCAAGCCCGGCCGCCGCGTCCACGCGGTCGACGATGTCTCGCTCACCGCGTCTCGGGGGCAGACACTGGGATTGGTCGGTGAGACGGGATGCGGCAAGTCAACGCTTGCCCGCTGCATCCTGCGGCTGTATGACGTGGATGAGGGCACGATCCGCTTCAAGGGCCAGGACATCACGCACCTGCGCGGACAGCAGCTACGCCACATCCGCAAGAACATGCAGCCCATCTTTCAGGATCCATACGCCTCGCTCAATCCGCGGGCCACGGTGCGGGAGATCGTCGCCGAGCCGCTGATCGCTCATGGTTTCGGTGGCGGTGACGTCCGCGACCGGGTCAAAGAAGCTCTCGACCTCGTGGGACTCAATCCACGGATGGGAGAACGCTTCCCGCATGAGTTCTCCGGCGGCCAGCGCCAGCGGATAAGCATCGCGCGGGCCATCATTCTGAAACCGGAGCTGATCGTCGCCGACGAGCCGCTTTCCGCTCTGGACGTGTCGATCCAGGCTCAGATCATCAACCTGCTCCTGGACCTTCAGGAGAAGCTGTCGCTCACCTACGTCTTCATCAGTCACGACCTGCGCGTGGTCCGGCACATCAGCACCAACATCGCGATCATGTTCCTGGGCAAGATCGTCGAGTACGGCCCCGCGGAGGAGGTCTGCCTCAACCCTCGCCACCCGTACACCGCGGCGTTGCTCTCCGCGGTCCCGTCCCTGCCGGGCCGCCGGACCGTGGCCCGCGTTCTGCTCGCGGGGGATCCGCCCTCTCCGATGTCGCCGCCCAGCGGCTGCCGGTTCCGCACCCGCTGCCCGCGGGCGCGCGAGGTCTGCGCCGGCGAGCCACCGCCGCTGGACGAGCTTGATCCCGACCACCGGGTCGCGTGTTATTTCCCGCTTTCGCGGGGGGAGTGGCTGGCCCCGCAGGAGGAGCAAGTAGGTTGAAGTCAGGAACGTATGAGGACATCTCGGTTTCGATGGACGGGCCCGTCGCCTGGTTGACCATCGAGCGGCCCGACAAGCTCAACACGCTGAAGATCAGCACCCTCACCGAGATCACCGACGCGATCCAGCGGTTGGAGCGCGACGATCTGGTCCGAGCGGTTGTCCTGACGGGGTCTGGCGACCGGGCGTTCAGCGCCGGGGTGTTCGTGGACGAGATGGCGGGCATGGACGCCCTTGCATGCCAGAACTTCACCGAGCTCGAGAGCCACGCCTACCGCTCCGTGCTGCTCATGCAAAAGCCGTGCATCGCGGCGGTCAACGGCTATGCCCTTGGGGGCGGCTGCGTGCTGGCCATGACCGCTGACATCCGGGTGGCGGCCGATAACGCCGCCTTCGGTCTGACCGAACTCAACATGGGTGCGCCGGTGCCCATCGAGGCGGCGTTGCTGCCGCTTCTGGTCGGCCACGGCCGAGCCCGGGACATCATCTACACCGCCCGCCACGTCAGCGTCTCAGAGGCGCTCTCCATCGGGCTGTGCACCCGGGTCGTCCCGCAGGCCGAGTTGCGCGAGACGGCTCAGCGGCTGGCGCTCGAGATCTCGCGCCACGATCCCGTCGCCCTGCGCATGCAGAAGGACATCATGACCAAGTGGATGACCACCGATCTCATGACCGCCATCGACTACAGCATCGGCGCGACCAGCGTGGTTTTCGCGAGCGGCGCGCCTTCGAGGGCGATCGGCGAATTCTTGCGCCAGAGGGAAAAGCGAACGGCGCCGGGCGCTCGACCGCAAAGGGGTGCCTAGTAGGGGACGGAGAGTGAGCGAGTCTGGCGGGCCGGCGGACTCCGATGTGGATCGCATCGCCAGGGCCATGCCCGAGGTGGAGCTCATCCAGGATGCCGCCCTCCGCCGGAAGGTGCTCGAGGTCTGGGCGCTCGCGCTGGCCGAAAGCTCGTTCACTCGCATCGAGGAGGTGCCGGGAGAGCCGGAGATCGATCCTTCGGTGAACCAGCTGACCCACCAGCGTGCCGTGGCCAGGCTGGCATGGCAGATCGCGGATGTCATGGAGGCCACACTGCCCGCGATCCACTTCGACCGCGACGTGCTGGTCGCCGGGGCTCTCGTCCACGACGTCGGCAAGGCGTTCGAATACGACCCGGAGCGCGCCGCCCTGTGGCGTAACCGCCCCCAGGCGGCCGGCTACCCGCCCATCCGCCATCCGGCATACGGCGTCCACCTCGCGTTGCGGGTGGGACTGCCGGAGGCGGTCGCGCACATCTGCGCCGCGCACGCGAAAGAAGGGGAGATGATCCAGCGCAGCCTGGAGGCGGTGGCCGTCCACTACGCCGACTTCGCCTTCTGGGAATTGGTCGCGAAGGCGCGCACCGGACTGTCTGAGGAGCAGGCCATCCGGCTGGCCTGGCCGAGCGACGGGCTCAGAGCGATTCCAAGACCTCATCGCGACTTGGGTCGGACGGAGTGATGAGCGGCAAGGCCGGGGGGCTGCGAAGCCAGCGCTGGTTCGGATCCCATGACGTCAGCGGCCTCCTGCACCGAGCCTCGTTGCGTTCCGAGGGGATCTCCACCGAGGGCCTTGCCGGCCGGCCGGTGGTGGGCATCTGCAACTCCTGGAGCGAGGTGGTCAACTGCAACCTGCACTTCCGGGCGCTCGCCCAGGCCGTCAAGCGTGGGGTCCTGGCCGCCGGGGGGCTGCCGCTGGAGTTCCCCACCATCTCGCTCGGCGAGAACCTGATGAAGCCGACGACGATGCTCTTTCGCAACCTGATGGCCATGGACGTCGAGGAATCGATCCGCTCCAACCCCTTCGATGCGATCGTCCTGGTGGCCGGCTGCGACAAGACCATCCCGGCGCAGCTGATGGGAGCCGCCAGTGTTGACCTGCCGGCGCTGATGGTCACGGGTGGGCCGTCGGAGGCGGGCTCATTCAGGGGCCGGAGCCTGGGCGTGGGCACCGATCTCTGGCATTACACGGACGACTATCGCGCCGGCCGGATCAGTGAACGCGATTATGACGACCTGGAGGCCGCCCTGATCCCATCCACCGGGCACTGCAACGAGATGGGCACCGCCTCCACGATGAGCGCGATCGTCGAGGCGCTGGGCCTGTCGCTGCCCGGGTCGAGCGCGATCCCCGCCGTCGACGCACGCCGCTACGTGAGCGCGGAAGCAGCCGGCCGGCGCGCGGTCGGGCTGGCCCACGACGGCCCGCGACCCTCGCAAATCCTGAATGCCAAGGCATTCGACAACGCGATCACCGTGCTCATGGCCCTGGGCGGCTCGACCAACGCCGTGGTGCATCTGCTGGCGCTGGCCGGCCGGGTGGGGGTCGATCTGCCGCTGGAGCGGTTTGCGGAGATCAGCCGGCGAACTCCGGTGCTGGTCAATCTGCGGCCCAGCGGCAGTCACCTCATGGAGCAGTTCTACCGGGCCGGCGGAGTTCCCGCACTGATGCGGGAGCTGGCGGCGCTGCTGCACCTGGATGCCGTCACCATCACCGGCAGGCCGATCGGCGAGCAGATCTCCGCCGACCCGACCACCGACCGGGACGTGATCGCGGCACTCGAGGCGCCGCTGCATCCCAAGGGCGCGATCACCGTGCTGAGGGGAAGCCTGGCGCCGGCTGGGGCGGTCATCAAGGTCAGCGCCGCATCGCCGCATCTGCTCCGCCATCGGGGGACGGCCGTCGTCTTCGAGGACATCCACGACCTGGCGGCGCGCATCGATGCCCCCGAGCTGCCCGTGGATGCGACTTCAGTCCTGGTGCTCAAGAACGCGGGGCCGCGGGGCGGCCCCGGGATGCCCGAGTGGGGTCAGATTCCCATCCCGAGGAAGCTGTTGCAACAGGGCATCTCCGATTTGGTCCGGATCTCGGACGCGCGCATGAGCGGCACCGCGTTCGGCACCGTCGTGCTCCATGTCGCGCCGGAGTCCGCCGCCGGCGGCCCGCTCGCGTTCGTGCGAGACGGAGACCCGATCCTCATCGACGTCGAAGCGGGCCGGATCGATCTGGACGTCCCGAGCTCAGAACTCGAGCGCCGCCGGCGCGCGTGGACCCCGCCGAAGCCCAAGTACAGCCGTGGATACGGACGGCTCTATCTCGAGCACGTCCTGCAGAGCGATCAGGGATGCGACTTCGATTTCCTGCGCAAGGTTCCCGGTCAGCCGGCTGAAAGCGAGCCTCACGGGATTCTGTCGGGCTGGATCGGCGGGTGGTAGACGCCGCCGGCGGTCAGCGACCGACCAGCGGAGCCGGTCCCGCCTCGCCGCGATAGCGCTCGCGCAGCTCGGCCTTGGCCACCTTGCCGCTGCCGTTCTTCGGCAGCGAATCGATGAACTCGAAGCGCGTCGGTGTTTTGAAGCGACTCAAACCGCGGTCGGAGCAGAACGCCCGCAGCTCATCGGCGCTCACGGGCTCGCCTCGCGCGACGATGACGGCGACGGCCTGCTCGCCCCACTCCGGGTCCGGGGCTGCGATCACCGCCGCCTCAAAGACACCGGGGTGCTGGAACAGCACCTCCTCGATCTCCTTGCTGCTCAGGTTCTGGCCGCCACGCACGATGAGATCCTTCTTGCGATCGACCAGATAGAGGAAGCCATCGCGCATCTCACCAATGTCGCCGGAGCGCAGGTAACCGTCGACGATGGTGGCCGCCGTCTGTTCCGGGTCCTGCCAGTAGCCGCGCATCATGTAGGAACTGCTGAACCAGACTTCGCCGCGCGCTCCCGCGTCGGCATCCTCTCCCGCATCCGAGACCACGCGTACGTGCATGCCGTAGGACGGCTGGCCGGCCGACGACAGCCGGGACCTGTCGCCCCGCAGCGCCTCGACGTGCTCGTGCTTGCGGAGGGTGGTTCCGATGCCTCCAATCTCCGTCATCCCGTAGAGCTGCGTCAGCACGGGGCCGAATCGCTCGATCATCTCGGCGACCCGGTCGGGGGCTGCCGGGGCGGACCCGTATGCGATGGTGTGGATCGAAGGGATCGAGGCCTTGCCACCGCGACCGGATTTGAGCACCCTGTAGAGCTGGGTGGGCACGATCTCGGTATGGGTGACCGCGTGGTCGTTCACGGTGCGCAGAAAGCGCTCGCCGTCGAATGATCTGACCTCGGTCATGACGATCGTCGCGCCGACGTAGAAGCAGGGTGCAAATCCCACCGTCACGCTGACATGGTGCGGCAGGCTGACCAGGTACCGGCTGGCACCGTTCACCTCGCACTCCAGCGCGAAGTTGGCGGCGTGATGCATGACCGCGAGATGGGTGAAGGCGGCGCCCTTGGGCAGCCCCGTCGTCCCACTCGTGTACAGGATGCAGGCATCGTCCGAGCTGGGGATCGAGGCAAAGCCGGCCGAGAATTCGGCGCTCGATCGTTCGAGGTCGTTTCCGGTCTCCTCCGCGTCGATCACGACCAGGGGAATGCCCCGGGCCTCCGCCACCGATTGGGCGCTTGCGGCGGTGGCCGAATCCGTGACCATTACGTGCGGCAAGGCGCTGTCGCAGAGAGCGGCCAGGTCGGAGAGCTCGAGGCGGAAGTTGATGGGCACGGCGATGGCGCCGAGCTTCAATATTCCCGCGAGCAGCTCGGGGATCTCCGGACGGTTGGGCATCAGGTAGGCGACGCGCATTCCGCGATTGACGCCGTACCGCCCGAGCAGCATGTGCGCGATCCGGTTCGAGCGTGCGTCGAGCTCGCGATAGGTGCGTCGGAACCCGTCTGCTACGACCGCGGGGCGATCAGGGTGCCGGATCGCGTGGTGGTGGATTGAAAGGCCGAGGTTCACCGGCTTCGCCCAAGCAGAGGGTCATGATAGACGAGCGCTGACGGCGGCCGCCAAAGTCCTGGTCGAGATTGTGGTTCCAATAAAATCACAATGTGAACCTGATCAGCTATGCCCACGACGGTCGCTGGCGAGCCGGCTTCAGCGAGAACGCAGCGCTGGTTCCAGTGGCCGCTTGCGGTGTGCAGCTCTCGGCTTGCGGCAGCGAGGCCAGGAGCCTTCTGGAGGCGGGGCCCGATGCGCTCAAGGCGGCGGCCGCGGCGGCCAGAAAGCTCCTCGCTTCGGGCGCGGCCGGCACTCTGCGCCTGGAGGAACTTGCCGTCGGTCCGCCGGTACCGGATCCGGACAAGATCCTGTGCCTTGGGCTCAACTACTTCGCCCACGTCGGTGAGGTGTCGATGGAGGTCCCCAAGGCTCCGATCCTGTTCCCCAAATTCCGCAACAGCCTGGTCGGCCCGGCTGATCCGATCAGGCTGCCTGCCAGCTCCCGGGAAATTGATTTCGAAGGCGAGCTGGCCGTCGTGATCGGCAGGCGCTGCAAGGACGTCAGTGAGCAGGACGCGATGAGCTGTGTCGCGGGCTACGCGTGCTTCAATGACGTCAGCGCGCGGGATGTCCAGTTCGTCACGAGCCAGTGGACCGCCGGCAAGGCGCTCGACACCTTCGCTCCGATGGGTCCAGGCATGGCGCTGGCGGAGGACATCTCCGATCCCCAGAATCTCCTCCTGACGACGCGTGTCAACGGCGACGTCATGCAGCAGGCGAGCACCGCCCTGATGATGTTCTCGGTGGCCGCCACCATCGCCTTCATCAGCTCGCTGATGACCCTCGAGCCCGGTGATGTCATCGCGACGGGGACGCCGGCAGGGGTCGGTTTCACCCGGCGGCCGCCCGTCTATCTCAAGCCGGGGGACACCGTGGAAGTCGAGATCGAGCGCGTGGGCACGATCCGCAACCCGGTTCGAGGCGCCGTCGCGCTGGAGGGTTCCGCGGACCTCGACTCCGGACGCTGAGCCCGTCTTGGGTGGGGACCTCGAGTCGAATCACCGATCGCCGGAACGGACAGGTTTTCGGCCCCGGCCCTTGCTGAGCGCCCCGGCCGGGCGTCGCTGACCCGCCGGCGGCGGTTGCGCCGGCTGATCACTCCCCAACTCGTCCCGCACGTGCCGCAGGTGGGCGGCCATCGCCGCCGCGGCGGCATCGGGGTCATGTGCCTTGAGCGCCCTGTAGATCTGACGGTGCTCGGCCAGGGTCCGCTCCCGGATCTCCCGACGCTTGGCCGTCAGCATCCGGCTCCCCTTGCCCAGGATCACGAGGCTCTCCATGAGCGCCACCAGTACCGCGTTGCCCGAGGCTTCGTGGATCATCTGATGGAAGGCGATGTCGCCTTCAATGAATCGCTCCAGGTCGCCGATCTGACCTGGCAGCTGGCTGGTCAGGGTCTTGATGCGCTTCAGATCGGCATCGGTTATCCGTGCCGCGGCGGACCTCGCCGCGCCGACCTCGAGCATCAGCCGCACCTCGAATAGACCCTGGAGCGCTGGGATGTTGCTGGCCAGGACGAAGCTGAGTGGATGGGCCAGCAATTCGGCGCTGAGGCTGGTTACGTAGGTGCCGCTGCCCTGCCTGATTTCAAGAATTCCCAACGCACCCAGGGCTCTGATGGCTTCGCGCAGCGATGGCCGGGACAGACCGAGCATCTCGGACAGGGTTCGCTCCGACGGCAATTTGTGACCCGGCTCGAGCTCTCCGGACGCCACCAGAGCTTTGATCTGCCGGATGGCTTCGTCGGGAACCGTGCGCCGCTGGATCTTTTCAAAGGCCAATGGAGATCACCGCGCCCGTGCGTCGCCAATTGTGATTCGCATCTTGCCGGCCCGTTCCGGATGGCTTTGGGCGCGTGGGAAAGGTCCTTGGCCGAGATGCTACAAGTGGCCTGGCCACCTGTCAATCCAAGCCACGTTTCGCTGCTCGCGCCGGCGGGCGTAGAGCTCGCCCAGCCAGTCAAGTGGCTTGACCAGTTGACCCCTGCCACCAATAATGTCCGGGTGCCAAACGTATCTCTGTCCACCGGCATTTCGATGTTCTACCAAACCGTTGGTGAGGGGGAGCCCATCGTGCTGATCATGGGCACCGGCGCCGACCACACTCCGTGGGACGCGACCGCGCAGGCGTATGCCGCCAATTTCCGAGTCATCACCTTTGATCAACGGGGTACCGGGCGAACCGATCGGCCGGAAGACCCAGGGAGCTACAGCGCCCGAGGGATGGCGGATGACGTGGCTGCCCTGCTGGATTGCCTGGGTGTCGGCGTCTGCCATGTGTCGGGCATGTCGTTGGGCTCAGCCATTGCTCAGGAGCTGGCCATCAACCACCCGGACAAGGTGGCCTCCCTCCAGCTGCACTGCACCTGGGGGCGCACCGACGACTGGCTGCGTCGTGTCTTCGAGAGCCTCCAGTACCTTTTGGAACGGCCCACGCTCGACGCGTACTTCCACACCGACAACGTCTGGATCTACAGCGCCGACTTTCTCAACCGGGACCCACGGGCAATGGCGGCGGAAGAGGCGCAATTCCTTCGCGATCCCTACGCGCCGACCCATGTCACGCTGCGGGGGCACCTCCATGCCGACCTCATGCATGACTCCCTCGACCGGTTGCACAACATCAAGGTGCCCACGCTGATCACGTCAGGAGAGATGGATTGGCAGGTCCCGACTCGCTACGGCCGAGCTGTCCATCAAGAAATCGCCGGCAGCCGCCTGCATGTCTTCCAGGGCTCACGATCCAGCCACAATGCGTTCTTCGAACTGGCCCCCGAATTCAATGAGCTCACGCTTCGGTTTCTCGCGGACACCGCCCCCAGAATTTGATGACCGCGCCGATGCCCGGTGCTCGACGCCGGCGGCTCCGCCTCCCGCCGGCGCCGGCGGATCAATGGCCTGATCCACTTCCAAGCCCACCCGGATTCATGACATCACAAGGGAGCAAGAGCCATGGCTGACAGTGCAGAAGAGAGATTGATTCAGCTCGGATTGCAACTTCCGGCGCCGGCGCCCCCCATCGCGACATACGTGGGCGCGGTCACGAGCGGCAACCTCGTGTTCGTTTCCGGTCATGGCCCCTACCGCGACGGAAGCTATCAATACATCGGCAAGGTCGAGAGTGAGGTCTCCGTCGAGCAGGGGTACGAATCGGCCCGGCTGACGATCATCAACTCCCTGGCCTCGCTCAAGGCCGAGATCGGATCGCTCGACCGGGTGACGCGGATCGTGAAGCTGCTCGGAATGGTCAACAGCGATCCGAACTTCAGTCGACAGCCGGAGGTGATCAACGGGGCCTCCGACCTCCTGGTCGAGATCTTCGGCAAGCGAGGCGCACACGCGCGCTCGGCGGTGGGTCTGGGAGCGCTCCCGATGCGCATCTCCGTGGAGATCGAGATGATCGTCGAAATCGACGACAGAGGGCGGTAACCGGCAAAGACCGCCGCGTTCGGAATCGCCGTGAGCCAGCACGCGGATCGCGTCGCCGGCGGTTCCGTTCTCAGTTGAGTTTCGGAATGCGCGTTAGGAGGTTTCGGCTTGATCTTTCCACGTGATGAATATGAAAACCGCTGGGCCCTTCTTCAAGCCCAGCTCAAGAAGCGCGGCTACTCGACGGCGGTCTTCTGGCAGCGCACCGGCGGCAGCTACGACGGTGCCGGCGACGTCTATTACCTGACCAACTACGCCTCTCTTGCCTCCGGTTTGGAGCCCAACTACGGCGGCGCCGCGGTGGTCGGCAGAGGCCTGGCGGCACTGATCGTGCGCGTCGGTGCGGAGCCGGAGCTCCACACCGCGGAGCCGGTCTCGGTGCTCGACCGGGATGAGATCGCATGCGGGCAAGTCTTCGGCCATGACTCGAACCTGGCAATCGGACTGGCCAACCGGCTGAAGGAGCTCGGCATCGAGGGTCCCGTCGCCAACCAGGGCGAGGCTGTCCTGCCTGTGGAGCTCTACCGCTACCTGATCGCGGCCACCCCCGCCATCGAGTGGGTGCCCGAGAACGCGCTCCTCTACGAGCTCCAGTCCCATAAGAGCCCGCGCGAGCTGGACGTCTTCCGAACGGTCGGTGAAATCTCTTCCAGAGCTCTCACCACATTGATGGAGTCCCTGATCAAGGGTGAGCGCGAGTGTGACGCGGCAGCCAAGGCGGCGTCGATCATCATCAGCGCCGGGGGCGGGTTTCAGCGCGTGATGTGCCACCACGGCGCCAAGAGCGAGCACGCATTTTTGAACAATCCGCTCTACGGCTATTCGATGGATGCCCCCGAGCCGGGGGACATCGTGCGCGGGTTCGTCTACGGCCCCATCTTCGGCGGTTATTGGATCGACCCTGGCCGGACCGCTGTCTGCGGCGGCAAGCCCAACGCCGAGCAGAAGAAGCTGATCGAGGATTGCGTGGCCATCGTGAACGGGGTCGTCGGCGCCCTCCGGCCGGGCATCACGGGCAAGGAGCTGGGGGCGGTCGGTGACCGTCTGATCCAGGATTTCGGTTACGCCGACGACGTGCGCTCCGCCAGCACCTGGGAGCTGTATGGACACAGCCTCAGCACCTACTGGCTGCCGCCGATGATCCCGGCGTTCGGCAATATTTCAGAAGCCAGGCGGGTGGGGTGGCGCGTCGAGGAGCCGTTTCACGCCGGCCAGGTCTGCACCGTGGAGTTCTTCATTCAAAAGCCGGGGGTGGGCACGGCCACCACCGAGCACGTCGTCATCCTGCAACCGGGCGGGGTCGAACATCTCACCACGACCCCGATGATCTTCTGGTAGCGGCTGAGCGAGGTTGACGTTCATGGACGAACTGCATTACCTGTCGGCCGCTGACTCGCTTCGGCTGTTCCGCAGCCGGGAGCTGTCACCCGTGGAAGTGACGGCGGCCATCATCTCGCGAGCCGAAGAGGTTGAACCTCGAGTCAATGCGTTCAGCGAAACCTTCTACGAGCGCGCTCTCGTGGCAGCGCGAGCCGCCGAAGCGCGATATGGCGGTCGCGGCCCTCGACCGCGCGCCCTGGAAGGGATCACCGTCGCCATCAAGGAAGTGACGCCGGTCAAGGGACAGCGGACCACAAATGGGTCCCTCATCTACGCCTCGGCTCCGCTCGAACAGCAAAGCGCCGCTTTGGTGGAACGGATTCTGCGCGCCGGGGGCATCATTCACGCGCGCACCACTTCGCCGGAATTCACCTGCGTGCCGTTCACGCACTCACGCCTCTGGGGCGTGACCAGAAACCCATGGAATCTCAACTACAGTCCGGGGGGCTCGTCGGGTGGTGCTGCCGTAGCCCTGGCGACGGGGGCGACGACGCTGGCCAACGGGACGGATATCGGAGGCTCCGTCAGAATGCCGGCGGCGTTCTGTGGGGTCGTCGGATTCAAACCCCCGTATGGTCGGGTGCCGGCGTTGCCGCCGTTCAACCTGGATCACTACTCCCACGAAGGTCCACTCGCTCGCACGGTCGCGGATTGCGCCCTGCTGGAAAACACCATCGCCGGCCCTCATGGTTCGGACCCGGTTTCGCTCCGGCCGAAAGTGCGAGTACCGCCGACTCTGCAAGGCATCGAAGGCTGGCGCATCGCCCTCTCGGTCGATCTCGACTCGTACACGGTCGACGCTGACGTTGCCGCCAACACCTTGGCCGCCGCCGAGGCGCTGCGAGAGGCGGGAGCTGTGGTTGAAGAGGTCAACCTGGGCTGGACGATGGCGGACATCATCGACGCCGCGCGGATCCACTACGGGGTCATCTTCGGACCCTACGTGGACAGGGAGGTGGCCGCGCACCGCGACCTGATGACCGATTACGCGATCGGCTTCGCCGAGCGGGCCGCGGGGGTCAAGAAGGAAGAGCTCGTCGAGGGCTTGGAGAAGGAAGCCCGGATCCACTCGGGGCTGGCCGGCGTGCTGGACCGCTACCAAGCCCTCATCTGCCCGACGCTTTCAGCGCAGGCCTTTGTCGCCGGCGATGACTATATCGGCCACGGGCCCAGCGTCAACGGCCGCGAGATTCCAGAAATCCTGGAGACGATGATGACCGTGCCCTTCAACATCTGCAGCCGCTGCCCGGTCATCAGCGTGCCCTCGGGTACGTCGTCGAGCCGGCTTCCCACCGGCCTGCAGATCGTCGGCCGGACCTATGACGATGTCTCGGTTTTCAGGGTGGCTGCGGCTCTCGAGCGGGTTCGTCCGTGGGCACAGCGCCGGCCCGAATTCGCGTCCGCCTCGTGACCCATGCCCGCCGTAACGGCCTCACCGGCGCCCCGAGCCGGGCGACCCAGGAAAAAGGGAGGCGGCTGTTTGACGAAATGGTGCGAGCTTTCGCGGCACGTGTCGACACCGCCCGCTCAGAGGAGCCGCCGAGGCTTGACTGAACCGTCGATCTCGAGCGCACCGTGAAGCCGGTCTTCTGCCTGCGTCACGAGCAGCCGGACACCCTGGGGGCGGGTGATGCGTCGTTTTCATGGTCGGAGCTCGACGCCACATATATAGATGTGTGGTCGGGGCAAGAGGTTCCGCCGCTCGAAGAGGCCTCGGCTCTCGTGGTCCTGGGCGGCTCCATGGGCGTGCCGGATATCGACCGGTTTCCCTTCCTGAATACCGAGCTGGCGACGATTCGAGATGCGCTGCACCACTCGCTGCCTGTGCTGGGCATCTGCCTGGGCGCTCAACTGCTGGCCGCCGCTGCCGGGGCCGACGTATTCCGAGCACCGCACCGGACGTTGGGCTTCCGCTCCGTGATGAAATTGCCCGCCGCCGCGTCTGACCCGCTCTTCCGCACCTACTGCAACGTGGATCGGGTGTTGCGGTGGCACGAGGATACGTTCACGCTCCCCGCCGCGGCCGAACTGCTGATGACTTCGCACGACCTGCCGCATCAAGCGTTTCGCGTCGGCGCCTGCGCCTGGGGTGTCCAGTTCCACATCGAGGTGGACGATGACCTGTTGCATGCCTGGCTCGACGCGGCCGGGCCGCGCCTCCAGGCGATGTGGGGGACGTCGCGTGACGCCCTGCTGAGTGAGGCCGACCACTATCTCACCCACCAGCAGAGGCATTCCGATGCGGTGTTTGCCGCGTTCGCAAGAGTGGTCCGCCAGCGTGAGGGCCGGGTCCGCTAGCAGAACTTTCGCGGACGCCCCGCCAGACGCTGCGGCAGGGTGCGCTGCCTCATTTGGACCACGACTTGACGGGAATCCATGCCAGAAGATGAGACCAAGCCTCGATTCCACGGCTTTGTCTAATGGGGAGGTCCTTGTCATGAGCATTCGCGTCGGCATCAACGGTCTGGGCCGCATAGGCCGAAACGCGTTTCGAGCCGCCGTCCGCCAGCCGGATCTCGAGGTCGTGGCGGCGAACGACATCACCGACGTCGCGACCCTGGCCTACCTCCTGAGGTATGACTCCATCCTCGGCACCTACCCGGAGGCCGTCAACGTTGATGGCGAGTCGCTGGTCGTCGGAGAACGGCGGATCCGGGTCTTTGGCGAGAAGGAGCCGGGGAAGATCCCCTGGGGTGACCTCAAGGTGGACGTGGTGCTCGACTGCACCGGGAAGTTCACCGATGCGACCAAGGCGCGGGCGCACATCGATCCGGGCGGCGCCCGCAAGGTGATCATCTCGGCCGGGGCGACCAACGAAGACATGACGATCGTCCTGGGCGTCAATGAAAGCCGGTACGAGCCCGATCGCCACCATGTCATCAGCAACGCGTCTTGCACCACCAACTGCCTGGTTCCGGTGGTGAAGGTGCTCCACGACCGGTTCGGGGTCGAGAGCGGGGTCATGACCACGGTCCATGCCTTCACCAACAGCCAGCGGCTGCTCGACGCGCCCCACAAAGACCTGCGGCGAGCGCGTGCGGCCACGCTTTCGATCATTCCGACGACGTCCGGTGCGGTCCGGTCGCTGGCCAAGGTGATACCCGAGTTGGCGGGCAGGTTCCAGGGGATGGCGCTGCGCGTGCCGGTGCCGTCGGTGTCGATCGTCGATCTGACCGTGGTGACCAAGGCCGCGGTCACCGCCGAGGCGATCAACAGCGCGTTCCGCGCGGCCGCCGCCGGACCGCTCAAGGAGATCCTGGCGGTTGCCGACGCTCCCCTTGTCTCGGTGGATTTCGAAGGCAACCCTCATTCGGCGATCGTCGACGCGTCATCGACCATGGTCGCCGGGGACAAGCAGGCGAAGGTCCTCGCCTGGTACGACAACGAATGGGGCTACGCCAGCCGTCTGGTCGACCTGGCCGCCTATGTCGGCCGGCGCCTGGCGGTCGATGGCCTGGCTGAGCCGGCGCCAAAGCAAGCTCGCTCCGCTCAGTAGACGGCTCTACCTCGTCGAGTAGGCGAGAGACGAGACCACAGCCATTCCCTCTCCCCTCAGGGGAGAGGGCGAGGGTCGGGGCGCGGGCTCGGCAGGAGACAGCGGCGGTCAGGCAAGCCGGGCGAGGAACGCATCCACAAGGCCCTCGACCTCGCGCGTCGTCGCCTTTTCCAGGGCATCCTGGGCCAATCGCTGGGCGTCCGCGAGCTGGATGCGCAAGACCTGGCGCTTGACCGCCGCGATGGATCCAGGGCTCATGCTCAGCTCACGGATGCCAAGTCCCAGGAGCAGCGCCGTCGCTCTGGGATCGCCGGCCATCTCACCGCACACCCCGCACGGGATTCCGGCCCCGGTGGCAGCGGCGGCGACCTGGCCGATGAGGCGCAGCACCGCGGGGTGGAAGGGCTGATACAGCCGTGCGACTCGATCGTTCGTACGGTCGGCGGCCATCGTGTACTGAATCAGATCATTGGTCCCGATGCTGAAGAACTGCACCTCGCGGGCGAGCTGACTCGCCAGCAGCGCGGCCGCCGGGATTTCGATCATGACGCCCAGAAGGACTCCATCACCTGACCCGGGTCCGAGTTCTGAGCGCGCCCGGTCCAGGATCGCGCGGGCTTGCCGGACCTCGTCCAGCGTCGAGATCATGGGCAGCATGACCTTGAGCTGAGGCCCGCCCGCGGCAGCCGTGAGCAGGGCTCGCAACTGGGTGGCGAGGAGCTCGGGCCGATCGAGGCCCATGCGGATCCCGCGGTACCCCAAGAAGGGATTCAGCTCCGGTTTCAGGTCGAGTGCGGGGACCTGCTTGTCGCCGCCGATGTCGAAGGTGCGAACCGTGACCGGGCGTCCCTCCATGCCCTCGAGCACCTGGCCGTAGATCTCGCGCTGCTCCCGCTCCGACGGCACGGCTCGCCGCCCGGTGACCAGGAACTCCGTCCGAAACAGGCCCACGCCCTCCGCGCCGGCCTCGAGCGCGGCGACGACATCCTGAGGCCCTCCGATGTTGGCCAGCAGCTCGACGCGGACGCCATCGACCGTGACCGCCTGCCGGTCGCGCAGCGCGGTCAGTTCCGCCTTGTCCCGAGAGTACTTCTGCGCATTGGCCTCCAATCGGGCCTGCTCGTCGGCTGAGGGTTGGACCCAGAGCTCGCCGCGCCCGCCGTCAAGCGCGAGCAGATCACCTTCCGAGACCGTGTCGAGGAGACCGGTGATGCCCAGAACCGCGGGTACACCCCAGGAACGAGCCAGGATCGCAACGTGTGACGTCGGCCCACCAGATCCCAATGCGATGCCGGCCAATGCCGCCCGGTCCAGCATCAGGAGGCTGGCCGCGCCGAGCTCGGCCGCGCAGAGCACCGATCCCGGCGCGAGGTTGGCGATCGGAAACGGCGACTGCCCGGCCAGCACGCGGAGGAGGGCCTGGCCGATCTCGCGAACGTCCGACGAGCGCTGGCGCAGGTACGCGTCCTCGAAGCGGTCCATCGCCACCGCGTACCGCTCGATCGCGTCGTGCGTGGCACGCTCAGCTGACGTTCCGCCGAGCACCATCGCCCGTACCGACTCTTCCAGGCCCGGGTCCATGACCATCATCTGCTGGGCTTCCAACAGCGCCTGTTCCTGGACCAGGGAGTTTCGCTCGGCGGCCCGCACGAGCTGTTCCAGGCTCGCCTTCACCTCTTCGCGGGCGGAGGACCAGCGCTCGATCGCCGCCTTGCCGGATTCCGCATGCGAGCCGGCGCGCAAGGACGAGGCTCCGATCACCACGGCCCGACCGATCACCACTCCGGGTGAGGCCGCGATGCCGCGCAGTTTCGTGCTCACCCTCATTCGGTGGGGGTCTCCAGAAAGTCCCGCAGCGCGGCCAACGCCGGTTCGGCATCCTCGCCTTCGACTTCAAGCTCCACCTCGGCACCGCCGTTGGCGCCGAGACCGAGGATGCCGAGAATGCTCTTGGCGTCGGCCTGACGGCCGTTCAAGCGCACCTTGGTCGAAGCCGTGAAGCGATTGGCGAGCTTCACGAACTCGGCGGCCGGTCTCGCATGGAGACCGGCGCCTCGCTGGATGGTGACCCTAGCTCGTGGCATGCTTGAAGCTCCTTCTCGGGGGCACTAGGCTTCCGGCCGGCTGCCGTCCGCTATGGCCGCCAGCGCCTGTTCCACCGTGTGGGCCTCACGCAGGGCGGCCATCGCCGCTTCGTTGCTGAGCAAGGTGGTCAGCCTGGCCAGGGCGTTCAGGTGGCTGTGATTGTCCGCGGCCGCGAAGGCGATGGCGACCGTCACGGGATCGTTGTCGGGGTTGCCGAAGGCGATGCCCGGATCGAGGGTGATCAAGCTCATGCAGAGCTTGACGGCGCCATCCCCCGGCCTGGCGTGGAGCAGCACCACGCCGGGCACGATCACCATGTACGGGCCGTTGACGGCCAGGCTTGCCTTCATCGCCTTCACATAGCGGTCCTCGATTCCACCTTCAGCGATGAGCAGGCTGGCGGCGTCGTCGATGACTTCGTTCGGTGTCGACGCGTGGGCGCGCAGCCGGATCGTTCGTTCAGTGAGCAGATCCATCAGTCCGTCCGCCGCCGGCCGCTCCACGGTCGATTCCGTGGACGCGGCCGCAACCTCTGGGTCAGCCGGCGACTGGTCACGCTGCAACTTCAATCGTCTCCTTGCCAGTGCGCTGGCGCACGGAGATCCAGCTCGCGACGGCAACCAGAACCGCGCAGAAGACCAGCGTCATGGCGTACGCGCCGACGATCCCGGTCTTGGCGAAGATGCCGACCGCGATGCCGGCCCAGGCGAAGTCGGAGTCGCCGAAAGTCGTGTTGGCCAGCCCAAGACCGCCGAGGAAGCTGAGCAGCAGGGCGGGCAGGAAGGTGATGAGCAGGCCGTTGACGAAAGAGCCGATCACAGCGCCCCGCCGTCCGCCGGTCGAGTTGCCGAAGACTCCGGCGGTGCCTCCGTCGAAGAAATGCGGGACCATCCCCGGGATGATCAGAGCCAGGCCGATGGGACCGACCAGCAGCAGCCCGACCAGGCCGCCGACCAGGCTGCTGATGAACCCGATGACGACGGCGTTGGGAGCGTATGGAAACGTGGTGGGACAGTCCAGGGCCGGCATCGCGCTGGGGACGAACCTTTCGGCGATGCCCTGGAAGGCCGGGACGATTTCGGCCAGAACCATGCGGACTCCGAGGAGGATCACCGCCACACCCGCACCGAAGGTGAGGGCCTGTGTGAAGGCGTACATCACATAGTTGCCGGTGCCGGCGTCCTTGGCCACAGCGCCAGGTCCGGCGATCAAAGCGAAGACGAGATAGAAGGCGATCATCACGATCGTCGTCATCACGAGGCTGTCCCGCAGGAAGCTCACCCTCTCCGGGACGTGGATCTCCTCGGTGCTGCGGCTGCCCTTGCCGACCACCTTGCCGACGAGAGCCGAAACGATGTAGCCGAGAGAGTTGAAGTGGCCGAGGGCGAAGCCGGCGTCGCCGTTCAGCTTCCGCATGAACGGGTAGGTGAACGCGGGCATGACCAACGCCATCGTGCCGAGCATGACCGAGCCGAGTACCACCTCGTTGAGCCCGGTGATGTTCGCCGAACCCAGCACCACCGCGAACAGGGTTGCCATGTAGAAAAGGTGGTGACCGGTCAGGAAGACGAACTTGGCCGGGGTGACGCGCGCCAGGACCAGATTGATGAGGAATCCAACCGCCATGATCACCGCCGTCTCGGCGCCGAACGCCTTCTGGGCCAGGGCGACGATGGCTTCATTGGTCGGTACCACGCCATGCAGGTGGAGGCCGGACTGGATCATGTTGCCCAGCGGAGTCAGGGAGCCGACCAGGATGCCCGCGCCTCCGATCAGGATGATGAAGCCCAGGATTGTCTTGAGGGAGCCGGTCAGGATGTCGCTTGGACTCTTGAGCAGCGCGAGCAGACCGATCAGGGCGATCAGCCCCACCAGCAGGGCCGGCTTGCTCAGGATCTCGTCGACTATGAACTGAAGTACGACCACGGGTTCAACCCTCCTTGACTTGGTCGTGATCAAGGACGGCCAAGAGCTTCTCTTTCATCTCTTTTCTGTCGACGTAGTTCTTGATCGCGATGATGGGAACGCGGCTGTCGCTCAGGCGTTGTGCCAGCTCGGCCGAGGTGACGATCAGATCGGCCGATTGAGATTTGGCGCTACTGATGTCAGTGACCTCGACGTCCGCCTTGAGTTTCAGCTCCGCGAGAACTTTGCCGAGCGTCAGCTTCAGCACCATGCTGCTCCCCAGTCCCATGCCGCAAACAGCAAGGATCTTCATCGGCGCCGTCGTGCTCGAAGTTTTTGCGTAGGCATTTGCGTCCATTGTCTGGCCGGCCCTTCTCGCCGTCGCCGTACCCCGGGCACAAATGGGACTCCCACATATGAGGCATGGCGGTCCTGAGGCCAGAGCCCCTCTACCGGACCACCTCAGTTGGGGGGGAGCAGGTCCGCGCCGGTAGTACGTGGACATCGCCGGATGCCGGGATCAATGTGGAGGGTGCGGACAACCTGCCGCGGAAGATCAACCGGAGGTGCCCAGCTCTATGGAGAACACAATCGCTCGCCCCGCTGCCGCCGCCGCCCCGGCGACGCGCACTCTGCGTCTTCTCATCATTGAAGACCACCCGGTCCTGGCCGCCGGCCTCGAGTTCCTCTTCAGCCAGGAACCGGACATCAGCGTCATCGGAATCGTGGGTACGGTTCACGAGGCGGCGGCACTGCCGCCGGAGACCAAGATCGATGTTCTGATCGCAGACTTCAGGCTGCCTGATGGCAACGGGGCGGAGGCCGCCGCGGCGATCCGGCGAAGCCGGCCTCGCCTCCCAGTGCTCTTCTTGAGCGCCGTCGACAGTCCGGCCGCGTTGATGGCGGCCATTCAGGCTGGAGCCAGAGGTTATGTCCTGAAGTCACAGGCGGCCGCCACTCTGGCCGCCGCGGTCCGGCGAGTGGCCGCGGGCGAGATGCTGATCTCACCAGCGGTGCTGGTTCAGCTGATCAAAGAGAAGGGCGAACAGACCCACCTCGTCGACACTTTGACGGCGAGGGAACGAGACATCATGCGTTTGATATCGCGCGGCCTGAGCAACCACGAGCTGGCCGAAGCGCTCGAGATCGAGTACGGGACCGTGCGCAGCCATGTTCGCAACATCCTGGCCAAGCTCGAGGTCCACACCAAGCTGCAGGCCGTTGTGCGGGCTACGGAGCTCGGCCTGATCGACCCTGACACAGCTCCCGTGCGGATGGAGTGATCCCGGCGCCGGCGACGTACCTCAGTTGAGGGTGCCAAACCACACCCGCCAGTACGTCGACAGCGGTGCCGTTGGCGGCCCAAAGTGGATCGCAGTCATCATCACCCATCTGTTTGTAAGGAGAAGCGACTTGAGAATCTTCAAGGTCCTGGCCGTAGGGGTTGCGGCCGTTTTCATGACCCTGGCCTGCGGAAGTGGCGGCGCCTCCAGTACGCCGAGCTCTTCGAGCCCCGCGTCGGTTTCGGCCGACTCTAAGGCGGCCGATCTCCGGGTTGGGCTCGACAACCTGCTGGGCGAGCACATGTTCCTTGCCGCCAAGGCGACCGATGCGGCGCTCCGCGGTGGGGTCGGTGACCCCGAGTTCAAGGCCTATGGGGATTTGCTCGGGACGAACGGAACCGACATCGGCGCTCTCATCGGAGCCGCCTACGGGACCGACGCCCAGAACCAGTTCAACGCCCTGTGGAGCGCCCACAACGGCTTCTTTGTCGATTACACGGTCGGTGTCGCCTCCAACGACGCGGCCAAGAAGAGCCAGGCGGTCGCCAACCTCAAGACCAAGTTCATCGCACCGTTCGCCGCCTTCCTCGCCGGGCCGACGGGCTTGCCCGAGAGCGCGCTGACGGACGTCCTCACCACGCACGTCGTCGATACCGCGGCGGTGGTTGACGACCAGGGGGCGAAGAACTACACCAAGGCCTACGCCGACCTTCGCGCCGCCTACGCGCAGGTGTACAAGATCGGCGATGCGCTCGCCGGTGCGATCTCAACCAAGCTGCCCGCCAAGTTTCCGGGCAACGCCACCAACAGCGCCGTCCAGCTGCGTGTCAGCCTGAATGAGCTCTTCCAGGAGCACATGTACCTGGCGAGCATGGCCACCAGCGCTGCGCTCCGCTACGGCGCCACCGACCCCGAGTTCGTGGCTGCCTCGACGGCTCTGAACACGAACGGCACCGACATCGGCGCCGCGGTCGGCTCGCTGTACGGGACGGACGCCCAGAACCAGTTCAACGCCATGTGGAGCGCCCACAACGGCTTCTTCGTCGACTACACCATCGGCGTCGCGACCAAGGACTCCGCCAAGAAGGGCGCGGCCGCTGACAACCTGAAGGCCAAGTTCATCACACCGTTCGCCGCCTTCCTCGCGGGCGCCACCGGCATTCCGCAGGACGCGCTCAGCGGTCTCTTGACCACCCATGTCGCCACCACCGCGGCCATCGTCGACGACCAGGGGGCCAAGGACTTCGCCAAGGCCTCGACCGACGACCGCACCGCGGCCCACGACATGCAGAGCATCTCGGACCCGCTGGCTGACGCATTCGTGAAGAAGTTCCCGGCCAAGTTCACCTCGTAAGACTCCTTCCCCCCAATCGGCGGCTCGGGCTTCGAGCCCGGGCCGCCAACACCTTCACCCAGAGGTTGAATGAAAATGTTGATCGCGCTTCGTCGTCTATTGCAGTTGCTGGTGGTCGCGTTGCTGGTCGGCGCCTGCGGTGCGGCGACCCCGACCGGGGACGCCAGTCCATCCGCCGCAGCCACCAGTCCATCCGCCGCAGCCGCCAATCCATCCGCACCGGCAGGCGCCGTCCACGTCAGTCTCCTCGACTTCTCCATCGCCCCGGCCAAGCTCAGCCTGCCTGCGGGCCAGGTCACCTTCCACGTCACCAACGACGGCAAGACCCCGCACAACTTCGACATCAGGACGCCGCAGGGCGCGCTCGACTCGAGCAGCAAGATCATCGCCCACTCAAAGGACCTGGACCCCGGCCAATCCGACACGTTCACGGCCACGCTGGCGGCCGGCAGCTACACGTTCTTCTGTGCCTACGCTGGACATGAGGCGCTGGGCATGGTCGGCACCCTGGTGGTGAGCTGATGCCGGGTCGCAACAGCTGGCCCGTCATCGGATTTGCGGTCGCCATGCTGACCGTGCTGATCGCCCAATTCATGCTTGACGGCCCAGCGGACACGATCGCAGTGGTCCACTGGATCCAGCACGGGCTCATCTTCGGCGGCGGCCTGGGCGCGGGGCTCGCCCTTGCGGGCCTTCGGCGCATGAGCCAGGTGCGCGCTTAGGCAAATTGGCGGCCGTCTCCGCCCTGCCTGCGCCCCGCTCGCGGCCGGCGTCGCTGTCGCTGGCCGCGCTGGGCATCGGGCTGGTGGTCCTTGTCGGGATCACCTGGGGCACCGGCCTTCTGTACGTCACCTCGCGGGCCGGCCTTCCCTCGCCGGTCCGCCTGGCACTCATAGACGGCGTCCACATCTACGTCGGCGTCGCCGCGGCGGCCTTCTTCGCCCTGAAGGTCTGGAGCGTCGGATTCAAGCGCAAGGTGGCCGCGGCGCCGAGCCTCACGCTGTGGCAGCGGTGGGTGAGCCTGAGCCTCGTCATCCTCTACCCGTCCGTCTTCCTCACCGGGTTCGCCGCGATCCTGCCCCTGGGGGCGAGCTGGCGGGAAGCGCTCGTCCAGGCGCACCTGATGACGTCGGTCTGGTCGCTCGTCCCGACGACGCTTCACGTTCTCCACCATCGGCGCCGCGCCGTCGCTCGCCTCTCGCGGACACGTCCCGGCCGGAGCCGCTCGGTCCTGTGGGCCGGCATCGCCCTGGCGGCGCTGCCGGCGGTGTTCTGGCTGCCGTTTCCCCGCGCCGTGGCGCCGGCGACCCAGGCTCTCGCCGGCGGGGCCTGGCAGCCTGCCGGGCTGCAGGGTGTCCTGCTGGACCGCATCGGGTCCACTCCCGATGGGGCGCACCTGGTGGCGGCCGGGGATGGCGTCTACGTCGGCGACTCCGCCGGGCGGCGATGGCATCCCCTTGATCTTCTTGGGCCGTCAGGCGCCGACAGCCACGGTGCGCCCGGCGCCCAGACCGCAGCCCCAGGCGGACATTCGGAGCATTTGGTCCCGGCGGGCGCGATCTCGGCGCTGACCCTGCCTTCCGGCCCGGTCGCGATCTATGCGGGGTCCAGCACCGGCCTGTTCACCACCACCGATGCGACCGCGCCGCTCACCCAAGACCATTTTCCAGGTGGCGAGGTCCGGGCCGTCGCCGTCGATCCGCGCAATCCGTACGAGCGTTGGGTGGCCACGGGTTCGGGCATCTGGTTTGCGTGGGTGCTCGGCCACGGCTGGACGAATGAGTCGTCCGGGCTGCGGGAGCCGAACGGCGCGTATGCCATCGCCTTCTATCGGGACGTGCCCTACGCGAGCGATCTCAGTGGCGTCTACCGCTGGGACGCCGCCGGCGGGACCTGGACGCGGGTGCTGGATGAGCTCGGCGTGGTGTCGCTGACCGCGAACGCGAACTATCTGGTCGCGACCTCCTTCAGCCTCGGCGTCAGCGTCTACGACGGCGCCTCCTGGCGGCGCGCCGGGTCCGGCCTGCCGGGCCACAGCCACGGCGCTGGCCACGCCGCGCACGTGGCGGAGGTGGTGGCGCCACCATCCGGGGGCCTGTTTGCCGTCGTGCCGGGTGGCGTCGCCTTCAGCTCGGACGGCGCTCGCTCCTGGTCGAGCCTCGGCTCGGGACTACCGCAGGGGACCTGGGACGTCGCGCGTATCGGGGATCGACTCGTCGCGGCGACCAGCGACGGCGTCTACGAATACAACCTCGGATCGGCTCCCCCGGTCACCCCGCGATGGTTGATCGCGTTGATCGCCGTCGCGCTCGCGGCCGGAGCGGCCGGCGCCGCCACGACCCAAGGCCGGTTCCGGCCCCGCCGGAGGACCCCGGCGCAGGGACCGCCCAGGCGCTGACTGGCGGTGGGTGGCGAAGCGCAGAGCTGTGTCTCCCCGTGCTACCGGACGAGAGGGCCGCTCAGCTGCTGCCGTTCCTCGCTCGCCGGATCGATTGCGCGGACTGATCGAGGACGGCGGTTAGGCTTTCATACGACTTCTCGAACTGATTGACACCCTCGATCTCGAGCTCCCTGGTCACCGCGTCGAGATCGATACGCCGGCGGGCCAGCTGATTGAGCAATTGGCGCGATCCCTTCACGTCCTCATCCAGGCTTCGCCTGACGACGCCGTGATCGGCGAAGGCTGCCAGGGTCTTGTTCGGCAACGTGTTGATGGTGTCCGGTCCGATCAGCTCCTCGACGTACATCGTGTCGCGATACATCGGGTTCTTGGTCGAGGTGCTCGCCCAAAGACAGCGCTGGACGCGGGCGCCTGCTCTGGCGAGGGCATCCCAGCGCATTCCCGAATGAAATCCCTTGAAGCGCTGATATGCACGCTTCGAGTTGGCGATCCCTGCCCTGCCTCGCAGACGCTCCAGCGCGTTTCTCTGGTCGACGTCGGTGGCGGCCTGGATTCTCGCCTGCAGCAGGGCGTCCACCTTGGTGTCGACCCGGCTCACGAAGAAGCTCGCCACGCTCGACACTGTGCTGAGATCGCCTCCTCGATGCTTGAACGTCTCCAGCCCTGACAGGAAGGCCTCGGCGACCTCCGAGTAGCGATCGACGGCGAAGATGAGCGTGACGTTGATGTTGTGGCCCTTGCCGATCTGGTCCGCAATCGCCGGAATCCCTTCCCTCGTGGCTGGGATCTTCACCATCACATTGGGCCGGCCGCACCGCTCACGCAGCTCCTCGGCCATCGCGATCGTCCGCTGGGTGCTTGACGCAACGTCTGGGGGGACCTCGATGCTCACGTACCCGTCCGCTCCGCCGGTCCGGTCGAACACCGGCCGGAACACGTCGGCGGCGCCTTGGATGTCCTCGACCATCAGGTCCCACAGGATTTGCTGTGGCTGCCGCCCGGCTCTGACCAGGCGTGCCAACGCCTCGTCGTAGTCGCTGGAGCCGGTGACGGCCTTCTCGAAGATGGTGGGGTTGGAGGTGACTCCGGTCACGCCCTCGTCTCGGAGCTTGGCGAGCTCGCCCGATGTGATCAGCTGGCGCTGGATGTTGTCCAGCCACAGGCTCTGGCCCAGGTTCCTGAGCTGGGCGATTGGACCGCTCTTGACGCTTGTTTCCGTCGCCATGACGTTACCTCCCAATTGCTACCGCTACCGGACTCGACAACGCCCCTTCCGAAACCGGGACTCGGGGACCAGGGGCATTACGAGGCTTGGCGCTCGCGGCGATCGACGCACGAGGCGCATTCGCACTCCAGGGCGTAGGATGCCGGGGCGATCGTGGCATAGGTCAGGCGCAGCCTGTCGGCGTTACGCTCGCACTGCCAGACCGTGCTGAGCAGATCGGCGAGCGAATCGGCCAGGCTGGCCGCGAATTGCGCATGCAGGAGCGCCCGCGCTCCATCGCCGGCGGCCTCGGTCGTGATTGCCATGTTCTCAAGCTCCATAAGGCGAGCATGGCCCAACGAGATCGCCGTGTCGCCGTACCCGCGTAACAGAAGCACATCCCCCAAACGAGGCATGCTCTCGCCGCTGGATCGACACCGTTGGCATGGGCGAAGGCGGGCTCGTCGCGGGCTGGAGCATCTTCCAGCCCGCCCCTGCCGCTCTTTCGCGCCAAGCGGATTCGGCCCAGCGAGAAGCACAGAGAACTACCTCATTCGAGGCAGGTCGGGGCCAACCTCCCGTACGGCGACAGGCTGTCCGAAGGACTGCATCCTTCTCGGAGTCGTCGAGCCGGAATTCAGTGAAGTAGAGGTGCAGGTCAGGTGGACTGCCGATCGGAGAAATCCACGATCAACGGCCCGATCGCCCAGGCGGTGGCGCAAATCGCGGAGACCTCGAAGCTCCGTACGCTTCAGAAGGCGCCACGCCAGCGACTCAGCCGCGCGATCACCCTGGTCGATTCGATGCTCTGTTCCCTCGAATACCTGAACCTGGAGGGCAAGGCGCCGGCTCCTGGCGCGCTGGCGTCGCGCATCAGGTCGCTCCGCCAGGCGATGCCCGGCGAATGTGGGATCCGCATCGACCCCAAGTGCACTCCCCAGCGCTTGATGGATGAGCTGTTCAACGTCCAGCAACAGCTGCTGGCGATGAGGGCGGGACCGGATTGGGAGTGGGCGTATGGTGAAACGGAGGACGAATGACGAGCCCAACCGATGGCGCCGGCCGGCAGCTGGAGCGCCTGCACGACACCGCCGAAGAGGATGAGGCGCCCGCCTGGGAGCGGTTGCGTCACCGCGAGATTTCCCCAGAGCAGTGGCAGCGCTTCGAGGGCTACATGGCGGAGGTTCTGCACGCCCTGGGCCTCGACCTCAAGACGCCGGGAACCGAGCGGACGCCGACGCGCTTCCTGCGGGCGCTGTTCGACGCCACCGAGGGATTTGAAGGCGACCCCAAGCTTGTCACCGCCTTCCCGACCGAGTGCCGTGGCGAGCCCGACTGCCGCATCAGCCAGGTGGTGGAGGGGCCGATTCCGTTTTTCTCCTTGTGCGAGCACCATTCACTGCCTTTCTTCGGACATGCCTATGTGGGCTACATCGCCCACGAGCGGATCATCGGTATCTCCAAGCTGACCCGGCTGGTCCGGCTGTTCGGCCGGCGCTTCACGGTCCAGGAACGGATCGGCCACCAGATCGTCGAGGCGCTGGACGAGATCCTTCAGGCCCACGGGGTCGCTGTTTACCTGGAGGCCGTCCATCTGTGCACCCAGATGCGCGGCGTTCGCGAGCGGGAGTCCAGCACCCGGACGAGCTTCTGGCGGGGCGCATACGATACCGATCCCGAGCTGCGCGCCGGCTTTTTCAGGATGTGCGGACTGGGGGGCTCGTAAGCGGCCGCTCGGACCGGATCTGCGACCGTGTCGCCTGACCATCCTCCACCAGGTACCTGGCGGCCCACCTCAGAGCAGCTGGAGCGAGCTTGGAACAGTCGCGTCGAGGACGTGATCGGGCCGGGCTTGGACCTGCTGTTCGTCGGCATCAACCCCGGGCTGTGGTCGGGAGCGGTGGGCCACCACTTCGCGCATCCCAGCAGCAGGTTCTGGAAGGCGATTCATCGCTCCGGATTCACCCCTCGCCTGCTGACGGCATTCGAAGAGGGCGAGCTGCTCAGCCATGGTTTGGGGTTGACAAACCTAGTCGACCGCGCCACCGCGGCGGCCAAGGACCTCAGCCGGACGGAGCTGATCGAAGGTGCCGTGCAACTGAGGCGCAAGGTGCGCCGATACCGTCCGGCACGGCTAGCCGTCCTCGGCGTGGGCGCGTTCAGGCTGGCCTTCAACCGGCCCGGAGCTCGCGTCGGGCTTCAACAGGATCTGGTCGCCGGCACCTTGGTCTGGGTGTTGCCCGGCCCCAGTGGCCTGAATGCCCACTATCCGATGGCGGCGGCCGTGCGGGAATTCGAGAGGTTGCGGGATGCGATGCGTCCCGGATAGAACTCTGCCCAGCTTTCCGCCCGGTGCTCGAACCTTCCAGGCACCGCTCGAATAGCCGCGACCAGGTCGCATTAGACTTGGCGGCGGTGGCCCGTCCTGTTCCGCCATTGGTTGGCCCGATCAGCCCGACAGCTCCCCGCGGCGATGCCGCCAAGGCCCGTCCTGGCGCCGGCGGCAAGGTCATCGACATCTTTCTGGTCGAAGACCATCAGCTGGTGGCCGAGGCCCTGACGATGCTCATCGACGCGGAAGGCGACATGCACGTGATCGCACGAGTCGGATCGGTGGCGGATGCGGCCGCACTGGCGCCCAAAATCCAGCCCGACCTGCTCCTGGTCGACTTCCGGTTGCCCGATGGAACCGGCGCCGACGTCGCACGCCTGGTGCGCAAGCAGCATCAGAGGGTGGTGGTCGTCTTCCTGAGTGTGGTCTCCAGCCCCGCCATGCTGTTCGCCGCGGTTCGGGCGGGCGCCCGCGGCTACCTGCTCAAGACGCAATCGGCGGCCGAGACGGTGTCCGCCCTTCGGCGAGCGGCAGGCGGCGAGATGCTGATTCCGAGCGCCACCCTCGCCCAGCTGGTCGCGGACCAGGGCGAGTTCGGGCACCTGATGGTCAAGCTCACCCCGCGGGAGCGGGAACTGTTGCGATTGACCGCCGAAGGACTGGACAACCGAACCCTGGCCGAGCGAATGGGCATCGGTTACGCGACGTTGCGCGGGCACATGCGCAACCTGATCGGCAAGCTCGACGCGCATTCCAAGCTGGAGGCGGTGGTGAAGGCGACCGAGCTCGGTCTAATCGATCGCTGACTCGGCGCGGTTGCGCTTGCGTTGCCGTGCCCGCCGCGCTTCCGGTCGCGGCATCGGGGGTTCGGGAACCGCTTCGAACGGAATCCAGAATTCCACGTTCGATCCCTTGCCGATTCGACTTTTCACGCGGAGCCAGCCGCTTGCGAGCTCAGCTCGTTCGCGCATCGCCACCAAACCGAGGTGGCCGGGCTGGGGCCGCAGGTGCGCCTTCGCATCGAAGCCTGCGCCGTTGTCTGCGATCCCGGCCAGGAGGCCGCCATCGACGTTGGCAAGGGTGATCGCCATGCGGCTGGCGCCAGAGTGCTTGCGAACGTTGGAGATCGCCTCCTGGCAGATGCGATAGGCGACCAATCGGAGGTCGGGCGGCGGATCGTCGGTCAACTTCTCATCGTTCACGGACCACGTGACCGGCCCGCCCTCCCAGATCTCGGCGAGATAAGAGCGCAGCGCGGCGGCCAGGCCATCCTGCAGCGCGTCCGCTCGGAGCTCGAAGATCAGCCCTCGCAGCCGGTTCGAAGCCGTCTCGACCGTCTGAGCGAGACCCCCGATCATCTCTTTGCGGGCCGGGTCCCGGATCTGGCGGGCGAGCACCCCCAGGCGGAGGGTCACGGCGGCGAGCACCTGAAGGTAGTCGTCGTGAACGTCGCCGGCGATGCGCTTGCGCTCCTCTTCGACCGCGTCGACCAGGCGACGCATCAGGCGATGGCGCTCTTCGGCAGTCCGGTGCAGAGCCTGCAGGCTGCTCCGCAGCTCTGTCTCGGCGCGGCGCGCCGTGATGGCCTCCGCCAAGGTGTTGGCCATCGCCCGCACGAAATTCACGTCGTCTCGGCTGAAGCGTCGAAGGCGGGGGGAGTGAACCCCAAGCTCGCCAAACGGGGCCGTCTTCCCGCGGATGACCGAGCTGATGCCGCTGACGATTCCATGCTCGATCAGGAACCGTGAGGGTTTGAACCGGCGATCGGTCTGTATGTTTCTCACCACTGCGGAGCGGTTCGTTTCCATGGCCAGCGCGGCCTGCGGAATGTCGGCCATCGAGATGTCGGAGCCGACGACGCCCTCCGGCCAGCCGATGCCGGCGCGCACTCGGGCGGTCCTGCCTCCGGGCATGGCTTCGATCACCTTCACGAACTCGACTCGCAACACGTCAGCGACCTGATCGACCGCCATCTCGATGAGCTGCTCCTCACTGCCGCCCGACGAGGCCATGAGTCCCAATTCGGCGATGGCATGCTGCTGGCGATTTCGCAGTTTGAGCGCCCGAACGGTGTCAGACGAAACACGCGCACCGCGTCGAAGGTCGGCAAGCAAGTCTTGATTTCGACGGACGAGTCCGCTTGCGGTCGCCGTGAGCTGCAGGTCACGGAGGTCTTGGGCCGTGAACCGGCCGCGGCGTCCAGCGATGATCACCGTGCGGTCGTCCACACGAGCTGCGGCCAAGCTCGAGCCGGCTGGAAGCGGCTGCAACGCGGCGGCTGTCGAGCTGTGGTCCTCTCCGACCAGGCTGTGCGCCTCCTGCTCCTCGAGCATCCGGGACAGGGCGGGCCAAGTTCGTGTGCGGCTGCTCGACACGGGGGCGCGGGATTTCGCGGCCAATTTAACGTCAACCCACCCTTCGTCGACGGTGCACTGCGCGATCGCGTCGAGCCGAAGCGCCCGCCGCGCGAGGAGCAACAGCGCTGCGCCATCGAGCCCGGCCTTCAACCGGTCGGAAACCGTGTTGGGCCGCCTGCTTGGCTCAGTCTTTGCCGGCAGCCGGTCGGAGAATCGCACTGACCAGGTCTCCCATAGCCGAGAGCCCCTTCACGAGGTAAGTTGCGCAACCCGCGTCCGCCATGGTGCGCACACTGTCGACGTCACGATAGACGGAGTGGGCGATCAGGCGCGTTCGCGGCGAGCACTGCAAGATCTCACGCGCCGCGCGGGGGCCGCCACCCTGAGGCATCTTCACGTCCAGGATGGCGACGTCCGGAAGCAGCCGGCAGGCATCGCGGATGGCAACCTCGGCGTCGCTCGCCGCCGCCACCAGCTCCACTCCCGGCGTGTTGTTCAGCAGGTACTCGAGGGCAGCGCGGAACGTGGGGTCGTCGTCAGCGACCAGGACACGAACTCGACGGACCGGCCGCGCAGAAACCAGGCGCTGTGCGTCCATGCGGGTACCAGTGTCCCGGTCCATTGCGTTAAACGCCACGTACCATTGAGGTAGATTCTCCGCCCTCCTTCGTACGTCGACACCTGTCCTCCAAGTTCTCAAACTGGTTCCCATGGCGGGTCTGGTACAGAAGCCTCGCGACCACGGATCCAAATCGAGGCGATCGACGAAACACTCGCCGTGGCGGCGAGTGGCGGCTCTGCTGGATTGCTGGATGCGCGATCTGGCGTGTCTTTCCGGAGCCGTCAGCCTCGACTCCATCAGCCTGGACAATGAGACAGTCTCAACCGCGCCGGCCGCAGGCAAGACGCCTCCTGACCTCCATACCCAGCTGGAGGCGATCCTCGACTCTGTCTGGCGTGAGGAGCGGATGTGGCGCCTCGAGAGTCGCATTCAGGGTTCGTTGGGACGTGATCCCGGCAATGCGCCGCGGAACAGGCCGGAATAGTTGAAAGAGGTGAATGAGATGAAACCGAAAGCGGGAGAGCACACTCACGCCGCTGACAGCGGTCAGCGAGGAGAGCTTGGCATCGATGACGGATTCCGCGCCTGGTACGCCGCTTGCCCCTGCTGTCTCACCGACGCGCACCCAGACATCAAGCACAGGCTCGATGAGGAGCGCATCCTGGCCGAGGCGGCCAAAGCGGCCGAGCGCTGACCGGCAAGGCAGGCATCCGCTGGGCCGGCCGATGGCTCGCGGGTCAGGCCGGCGGCCGGTGACTCCGCCCTAGCGAGAGCGGTTTCGCCCGCGGGCGGGCCGTGCCTGAAGGCCGGCTCCATCGAGTCCACGACCGGCGCGGCGCAGGCGTGCATGAGGGCGCCATCTCGGTCACACTGAGCCATCCGCCGATGACGAGTCGATCAGGTCGGTCGCCTGCTGACCGCGACAGGCTCACGCACGCCATCAAGCACGAGCTGGCACAGCGCATCTGGGGAGAGCAGGCCGCACGAATCTCCAAGCATGGATACCCATCCCTCTTTGCGAACAGCCCCCAGCCGATGTGGATCTATGACGTCAAGACGCTTCGAATCCTCGACGTCAACCAGGCCGCCCTGGAGCGCTATGGATACTCACGCGACGAATTCCTGGGTCTCACGATCAAGGACATCCGGCCACGGGAAGATGTGCCGAAGTTCCTCGAGCTGATCGCCGACGTCCCACGCTCCGATCGAACCGGCCCTTGGCGGCACGTCCTGCGCGACGGCACCATCATTCAGGTTCTGATCACCTCCCACGCGGTCGAATTCGGCGAGCACACCGCGCGCTTGGTCATGGCGGAGAACCTGGCGGAGGATCCTGATCTCGACGTCGACTGACCGATAACTTATGGCCACCCCAACCGCTACCCAATCCGCCTCCCGCGCGCGTCTTTTAATATGTGGCTGAGACTCAACCTCGAGCAGCGGTTCGTGCTCGGCGTGGCCTCCACCACGGTCAGAGCCTGCCGGGTGCTCCACGGCCTACGGTGCCGGGCGATTCGCGACACCGACCGCTCGCCGACACCGGGTCGTCGAGACGAGTGCAGGTTGTAGTGGGGTTACGGTGGAAGCCCCAGCACCCGTGGCTCTGGGCGGTGAAGCGAACTCAGCGCCTAGAATTCAACGGACCCTTTTCCGGAGTAGCTCAACGGTAGAGCAGGCGGCTGTTAACCGCAAGGTTCAGGGTTCGAATCCCTGCTCCGGAGCCAACTCGCGATAGCGCGACGGCCCCAGGTATTGGGATCTGGTCGTCCTCGAGAAGAGGGTCACGCCAATGACCTTCTGACCCGTGAGGTGCCTTTGAGCCACGCTATCGTCGAACGGTAGGAGGACGGACGGATGCGGCTGCTTATGGCCATTGGAGACACGGGAGGGATCTAGCTCCGCTCTCAGGCTCGCCGGACGTCTAGACGTCAGCGAGGTCACGGCCATGTCGGTGATCAATCGGCTGTCGGCCCTCGGACTGCTACCCGAAACCACGGGGCGGCGCCGAAACCGCGTATTCAGCTATGAACCCTACCTTGATCTCTTCAGCGAAACGTCCTTCCAGCGCCGCGTCGAGTCGGCACCGAAACCACCGGGAGAGCCGACTGGACCTTGACGGTGCGGGCACATCGAAGATCATCGGGGACTTCGATGGCAGTTGCACTGCTCCGCAGTTCGTTCGCTGCACGTTCACGTGGGCTGAGCGCCGACGGGTTCCGAGGGACGAAATCGGTGAGCTGCTCCCGAATGTCGTCCGACGGCGCCAGCAAACGAGTTCGAAGAGCGTCCACCAAGGGGAGCCATCTCATGTCTCACGACATGGTGGAGCCTGTCACAAGACATCGTAGACCCGCTGCTGTCTCACGCGTAGTGCGCTCGTGCCGCCCTATGTCTCGCGACATCGTAGACCGACCGGCTGCGGGTGTCGGCTGGTAATTCCGGCGGGCATTGAGTGTCCGTTCCCGCAGGATGAGCCGTCCTCGGCGATGACTCGCAGGTGGGCCCGGCAACCAGAGGGTGACTGGGTGCCGCTTGCGTTTGTAGCTGACGTAGATGTGGCGAAGCCGACCCAAGGGGCGAACGGTGACTCGGCCGCCGGCATCGAGCTTGTCCCGACGCAACACGCTCACCTCCGAGCCCGGACCGGACTTCTAGAGCTCGGGGGGGTCGTGACAGTGTCATTGACCCCAGGCTGCGGATGTGGCATTATGCCTTACAGTGGGACATCGTCCCAATTTAAGGCAGGCAGCCTTGTGACCCTAGCATCAGCCGGTTCAGGGACCCCCGATAGGCGAAGGCGTCCGTCGCCAGTTGGCCTCGCTCTAGACGTCCTGCTTACTGTGGCCGGTCCGAAGCAGCCCATGACCGTGCGCGAGCTTTCAAACCACCTCGGTTGGCCTCGCAGCAGTGTTCACCGCGCAATGGCTGTGCTCGAATCGTACGGCCTGTTGGTGAAGGACCAGGCTAGCCAGCTCTATCAGCTGGGGCCGCGGGTGCTGATGCTTGCCAGTGGTTTTCTGTCTCGGCACGACCTGGTATCACTGGGGACGCCCGTCGCCAATTCGCTTCGGGATCGCCTCGACGAGACCACTTCTCTACAGGTGCGGGTCGGCGTTAGGCGGGTCCCGATAGTGATCGCTGAATGCTCGCATGAGCTCCGGCACGTGCTCCGCGCTGGCGGCTCCTATCCGCTATTCGCGGGTGCGGCTGGCAAGGTGTTGGTCGCCTTCGGCGGGATCCCTGGCCTCGCTGAAGCCGTATTCGAAGATGCGAGCCGGCATCCGGAGGAATTCAGCCGTCGGTTCGACCTCGGTGTCTATATGGAGGAGCTGGCGCTCATACGACAGAAGGGATACGCGACCAGCTGGAACGAACGTGTGCAGGGTTCCGTTGGTGTCGCAGCTCCCGTCTTCAACTCACGGGGACAGCTGCTGGGTGCTCTCGCCGTTCACGGCCCGACGGTTCGGGTGACCCAAGAGCTCCTTAACAGCTCGATCCCCGCCGTCCTGGAGACGGCGCAAGCTCTCTCGGCTCTGGCGACGAATGTAAGCCCCCCTTTGGGTGATCACTTCAAGTCAAGCCATATGTCCGGGAACCAATCACTTGGGCCGTCGATCCCGTTGCAGTCCAAACCGAGACCAAGACAACCGTCGGCGCCTCGACGCCGACCGAGACGCAAGGAGGTGCAGGGTTAGAGGCCATTCGGTTCCAACTTTCATTCCGTAGTTAGCGGGTCAGGAGGTTCGAATGATGGCGACAACTTCTCGAGACATGGGCGGCGCGGCACAGATCAGGGAGCGCGTGCCGTGGTACAGCACCGTGACGTACGACTTCAAGCTTTGGCGCGTCGATTTGAAAACAATCGTCGCGTCCGTGCTGTGGGGCATCGTCGTCGCGGTCATGCTCAACATTGCGGAGCGGCTCGACTCGGCGATCTTCGGGGGCACGTTCTTCCTGTTTGGAGCGGCCACGCAGGCCCTGGCGGTCGGACCGGCGCTCTTCGGCCTGCCGGGTGGTTGGATCACCCTGGTCATAAGTCCCCTCTTCAGTACGCTCACAGCGACCACGCCGCTGGCTCCCATCTTCTTCTTCACGAACAGTCTCTACGCAATCGGCACTGCGGTCGGCACCTACATGGTGAAGCGGGAGGGTAAGGGCCTCACCATCCTCCAACTCTATCTAGCCAACGCTGTCGGTTCGCTTCTGATCACCCTGCCCTATCCGCTGTTTATCTGGCCTGTGTTGGTTGGGATGACGCCCAACTTGGTCTTCAAGACGGGTTTGATTCTGTTCCTGGAATTCGCACTAGGGCTGCCAATCCTGTCGTTCGTTGTCATGAAGCGGGCTCTGGCGACTCGGCTTTGGCCATAGCAAGTTGGCAAGCCGGCCTGTCGACTGTGCCATCGAGTTCAAGTCATTCTCGTATCGGTACGAGAGTTCAGCCGCGCCCGCGTTGCGCGACATCACACTCAAAGTGGGCAAGGGAGAATTCGTTGGATTACTAGGGCCAGCTGGCAGTGGAAAGTCGACCCTTCTCCACTCGATCTCCGGTGCGATCCCTCATTTCTTCACCACCGGAGTCAGCAGTGGTTCTGTGGAGGTGGAAGGGAAGGCGGTTGCCGAGCGCCGCCTTTCCGACCTCAGCAGTTTCGTGGGAACCGTCGCGCAAGATCCGGAGGCACAAATCTTCAACCTGTTCGTTCAAGACGAAGTCACGTGGACTGCGCAGAATCTGATCATCCCTGCTGGTGAGATCAAGGCACGCGTCGCCGAGGTCTCGGGCACCTTCCGGCTGGACGAGCTGATCGATAGGATGACCCCGACTCTGTCGGGCGGGCAAAAACAGCTGGTTGCGCTGGCCTCTGCAATCGTCGCCAAGCCGCGAATCCTTCTTCTGGACGAGCCCACCGCCGAGCTCGACAGTGCAGCAACAAAGACCTTCTATGAGGTGCTGGCATCTCTTCGCGGCGGAATAACGATGATCGTGGCGGAGCACAAGCTTGAACTGCTAGCTGCCTTTGCAGACAGACTCATCCTGCTCAACGACGCAGCCGTGCAGGCTGACGCGGAACCCGGCCGAGTCATAGCGGATCCTGACTTGCTGGCGAGCTGCGGGTACGAGCAGCCGGCCGTCTTCCGCTTCCTCAGGGAGCTGGCCTTGCTGGAAGGGATCGAGACCATTCCATCTCTCTGGGATGTTGAGGCGGCGGCCGCTTGGGTTAAAGCGGCGATTGCGTCGGCAGTTTGAGTGAGCGACGGGCCTAGCCAGAGAACCGAGCCCGTCATCGTCGCCGACCGGGTCACCTATACGTATCCCGAGCCGAATCCGGTACGAGCGGTCGCCAACATCTCATTGACTGTGGCCGCCGGAGAATTCATCGCGATCATCGGGCGCAACGGTTCGGGTAAGACGACCTTCATGAAGATGTTGATCGGCCTGCTCCGGCCTACCAGCGGGAAGCTAACCCTCCTCGGACGCGATGCGGGCCGGCTTTCAGTCATAGAGCTTTCGAAGCGAGTGGGCTATGTCTATCAGAACCCTGATCGGCAAATAGTCATGGACTTCGTGAAGGATGAGATAGCGCTCGGACCACGAAATCAGCGGTTGGAATTAGAGGAGGTGAGGAGCCGCGTGGCGTCAGCCTCCACGTCGTTAGGTCTTTCTGCCGATTTGGAGTCGAACTCGTTCACGCTCAGTCGCGGCCTGCGCCAGCGCCTGGCGATCGCCTCCATCCTTGCCATGAGGCCCCCCGTCATGCTGATTGACGAACCCACGACCGGCCAGGATCCAGCCGGAGTTCACCGCATTATGGCCATCTTGCGGGACATCAATGAAAACGGCACGACCGTAATCCTGATCACGCATGACGTCGAGCTGGTCGCGGCTTACGCCACCCGAGTAATTGCCTTCGCAGATGGCCAACTTCTGGCCGACGGGACACCTTATGAAGTCTTCGCTCAGCCAGATACTCTCCGGCACACGGCCGTGGCGATCCCACCAATAGCCAGCTTGACACTCAAGTTGTTCGGCCGCTGTTGTTTGACGGTGGAGGAAGCGACAAGGGAGTACCAGATCAAACGGCCGCTATTGGCCACGCAGCTCGGGGGTCAGGCCGGCTGATGTATCTCTTTCTGTACGCGTTCCGGCCAGGCTTCCTGCAAAGTCTCAACCCGATCAGCAAATTCGTCGTGGTCGTCTGCACCTTAATCGTGGTCCTGCGATTTCAGCAGCTCACCACGATGCTGATCGTGGCCGTGCTCCTCGTGCTGGTCCTTTGGTTCGGAGCGAAGGTGCCCCCAACGGAGTACTGGAGGCTGGTGGCCTTCTTCGTGCCATTTTTCGGCGCGGTAGTCGTTTTCCAAGGACTGATTCGTGACGCTCCCGGGAGCATTCACTATCAGTTGGGGCTCATCAGGATTGGCCAAGCAGGGCTCCTCTTCGGAGCGACACTCGCGCTGCGGCTCTTGGCAATGCTCTTAGCTTTTCTGAGCTTCTCGATGACGACGACCCCGCCGCAAATAGAGACCGCGCTGGAGACGATAGGGGTGCCGTACAAGGCGGCCTATATGGTGGGATTCGCCCTGCGATTCTTGAATCTGATTCAAGAAGAGATGAATGACATGATTTCGGCGAGCCGGATCCGGGGCAAGTCGTACAGCTTCTGGAATCCAGTCTCTGTTTTCCAGCTGTCGTGGAATCTATTGCCGCCGATGCTTATCGGCGTGTTCAGAAAGAGTTTGAACATTGCGTTAGCCATGGAACTGCGCGGTTGGGATGGCGCTAACCATCGCACACGCCTGCGATTGCTGCCGTTCCTGCGTCGAGATGTTGCGACTTCAGTCGCCAGCGTGGCTGCTGCGACGCTATTACTGGTGGTAGTCCATTGATGCGCGGAGGAGGTGCTGATGTGACCACACGGATCGGAGCACCCCGCCCAATCTTCTACCCGGGTGACGCCGTGCGTCGGGTCAAGGGTGACAAGCTTCTGCGGGCATTGGAGTCGGCTGGACTGGATGGAGTGCTGGTTTTCAAACCGGAGGCCATCCGTTACGCCACCGACTTCTATGTCAAGGGCTTTCGGCGTTTTCTCGACATTGAGTACTGCTTACTCATGGACAGGCGCGGGCGGCATGCCCTTGCCTATAGCTCCGGCTCCGACGACTATCGCCTGCCGCTCACCTCGTTCCTTGAAGACACACGCCGTGTCAGTGGTCGAGTTGACGAATGGGCTCCGGTCATCGTCGATATGTTGACTGACTACGGGTTGGCGGCTAAGCGGGTGGGCTACGATCTCTTGCCCGCTGCGCTGGACGTGAGGCTTCGTGAGCTGGCCCCTCACCTCGAGCTGCGATCCGCAGAGGCGATGTGGGAGCAGGTCAGCGCGGACAAGCACCCTTTGGAGGTGGACTGTATCCGGAGGGCCTATGACGTATTGGCCATTGGCATCCGAGCGGGCATTGCCACAGTGGTTCCGAAGACTCGCGAGATCGACGTTGCAGCAGAAATAGAGGCAGCGATGCGCCGGGCCGGCAACGAGATGACGCCGGCGATCACGATGGTCGCGTCCGGGCCAAACGCCGCCATCTTTGAGCGGGTCGCCACTGAACGCGTGATCGGTGAGCGGGAACTCGTCATCTTGGATGCAACCGCGGTCGTCAATGGCTATACGGCCGATACCGCTAGGACGGTGCTGTCGTCCGGAGAAGCGACTGCGCAGCAGCAAGACATGTACCGCACCGTCAAGGCGGCCCTTCGAGCTGCCATCGAAGCTGTACGTCCCGGTGCCACCTGTGCCGAGATAGACGGCGCAGCGCGACGTAGCTACAACGCATCAGCCTGGTCGAAATACGGTTCGCGCTGGGCGACTGGTCATCAAATCGGCTTTGGCCTCCATGGCGCGCCTTTAGTGGGTCCTGGAGTACACGAGGCCGTGAAGCCAAACATGGTCATGTGTCTTGAACCGCGGATCCATGTCTTCGATCGTCCGGAATCGGGTGGTGTGCAGGTTGAAGATGCCGTGCTGGTAACCGATACGGGATGCGTTGTGCTGAGCTCAGATGTCCCCTACTCCGAGGCGCTAGAACGTTGATGACCATCGATCTTCGCAGCGATACCGCTACTCGACCAACCGCGCTGATGCTCGCCAGGATGGCAGACGCTGAGATCGGCTCATACGTCTTCGGGGATGATCCCGAGTCGGCGCGGCTGGAGCGGGAGGCAGCGGTGTTGCTGGGCCATGAGGCGGCCATCTTCTTGCCCACGGCCACGATGGCGAATCAGGTAGCGCTTGCCGTCCACTTGCGACCCGGCGAAGAGTTCATCGTGGCCTCGAACAGCCATGTACTCGTCGCCGAAGGCGGGGGCCCGGCCGCCGTGGCTGGCGCCATGCCGCGAGCAATAAATTGCCTTGACGGCGTGCTGCAACCTCAGGAAATTCGAGCTTGCTTTGCTCAGACCAGGAGGCTACCGCAACTTCTCTGGATTGAAAACACACACACGCGCGGGGGTGGCACGGTGACTGACGTGCAGCACGTGGAGGAGTATGCCGTCATTGTGCGGCTGTATGGCGCCTCGCTTCACGTTGATGGCGCGCGTCTCGTGAATGCCGCCGTACACCTGGACGTGCCAGTGGCTCATCTGTCGTCCCCTGCTGACTCGGTGACCCTGTCGCTGAACAAGGCGTTAGGTGCGCCTGTGGGAGCGATTCTGGCTGGCTCCAGCGAGTTTATCGAGCAAGCCCACAATGTGCGGATCCGTCTGGGAGGATTCTGGCGTAAGCCGGGCCACATGGCTGCGGCCGGCCGTGTGGCGCTCCAGACCCCCCGCGCCGTGATCAGGCGCGATCACGCTGCGGCCAAACGGCTTGCGGCCGCACTGGCGCGGATTGACGGCTGCACTACGGCCGAGCCCCAAACCAACATCGTGCTGGCTCGCTTTGGGTCAGCGCAGAAGGCCATGCGACTCCGGGACAGCCTTGCTGAAACCGGGATTCTTGTGGGCATGGGCGATGACCTGACTCTGCGTTTGGTCACCCATTACTCCGCGGACGATCAAGCGATTAACCATGTGGTGTCTCGCTTAGAGACATGGGACGCTCGAGTCGCTTAAGGCAGGAGGATACGTTGATGCGGTATTCGGCAGACATTCAAGTGGCGCGTGACCTGCGGGGCAGGCTTCCGGACTTCAAGGTCGATTGGCAGCATGTGGCTCTCCTGATCATTGACATGCAGTACATAGACGCCCATCCGGACTACGGGTACGGATTGAAGGCCAAGGAGGCCGGCACGTTTGCAACGTTGAATTACTACTTCGATCGCCTGGCCAAGCTGGTGCTCCCCAACATCGGTCGACTCGCGGGGCGATTCCGTGAACTGCCGCAGCCGGTCATCTATGTCAGGATCGGCAGCCGTCGATCGGACGGGTCCGATACGTCATGGAGATATAAGCAGTTCAACCTGCTAGCACCACCTGATTCGAAAGAAGCCCAGATCTTGGCTGAGATCGCGCCTGAGCCGGGCGATGTCGTAATCGACAAAACGACCTCTGGCGCCTTCAGCTCGACCAATCTGGACCAAGTGCTGCGCAACATGGCCATCAGTAGCCTCGTCATCTCCGGAGTGGCCACGAACGGCTGCGTAGAGAGCACTGTGCGGACGGCTGGAGACCTGGGATATCTAACCTATCTCGTCGAGGACGGATGCGCGGCCTTCAAACCCGAGTTGCATGAAGAATCAATTCGCGACATGGATCACAACTTCGCTCTGGTTAAAACTACGGCCGATATCCTCGACGAATCGTTCGAAGGCGAGGTGCCTCCACCGGTTGCACCCGTTGGGGTTGCCGCGAGATGAGTGGATGACTGTCTTCCCGCCGCGGTTGGCGATTAAATGGATTTCGCCGCTGCGGCACCCGGGTACGAAGGCCAGAACGTGACCACTGAGCATGACGAGATGCCACGCGACTGGGTCGGATATGGCGACAGGCCCCCCGATTTCGAGTGGCCGGGCGGTTCCAGGATGGCTGTGAACATAGTCATTAACTATGAGGAGGGTGCGGAGCCCAATCCGCTGGATGGCGATGCGGAGGTCGAACCATTAGGCGAACTCGGGAGGTTCCCAACCCGGCCCGGCGAGCGTCAGGTGATGATCGAGTCCCAGTACGAATATGGGAGCCGGGTTGGGGTTTGGCGGCTCATGGATATCCTGGACAAGTACGAAGCCCGAGCGACCGTGTTTGCGTCGGCGTTAGCCCTAGAACGAAATCCCCTGGCGACTGAGGCCATGGTGCGGCGAGGCTACGACATGGTGGGACACGGCTATCGCTGGATATCACATTTCACCATGGCGGAGGATAGCGAGCGAGCCGACATCCGGCAGGCCGTCGAATCAATTAGACGGACCACTGGCCAGCGAATAGCGGGCTGGTTCACACGCGGCCCGCAGACGCTGATCACCAGGCGCATCCTTGCCGAGGAAGGTTTCTTGTTCGACAGCGGCGCATCGAATGATGACCTCCCGTATTTCCAGCCGGTACTGGGGCGACCCTTCCTGGTCGTTCCTTATACATTGACGTCCAACGATTGGCGGTTCTGGCAAGGCACGCTGTTTACTGCTCGCGACTTTGCCCAGTACTGCATCGACGAGTTCGACGTGCTCCATGCTGAGAGTCGGCGAAAACCACGCATGATGTCGGTCGGTCTCCATGCTCGAATAACAGGCAGGCCGGGCCGCGCGTTGGCGCTCGACCACTTCTTGGCGCACGTTAGGGATCAAGGTGATGCGTGGGTGACCACCAGCACAGCGATCGCACGGTTCTGGCTGGAACGCTTCGCGCCAACGCAGACATGGAACTGGCCTGAGACCGACCATGCAAAAAAATCGGACATTTCGAGCTGAACAGGGCCAGGGTGGCGCCCCGATCCAGCTCAGCAAGCTTCAACTCGGGGCGGTCAGGATTAGCGAGCCATGGTCGCCGCGTATGTCCCCCCGCGTACTCCAGCGGATGCTCGGCGCGGAGGACCTGCGCCGACGTGCTTGTTGGCGAGCCCACTGGCGAGGCGTTGCACTCGACCTGCCACGGTTCCGGGCGCGCAATGAGTCACAAGCAGGCCTCTTACTGGCGGCGCAGTTGATCCATACAGCGCCAAAGTGAAACTCCCCGATACCCCCATCTCACCGCCGGCCATCGAGCAAGCCGGGGAGTGGAGTGAGCACCAAACCGCGACGGGTTAGAGTGGGGCTCCAAATAGGGTGGGTAACCGCAGGAATGCACAACATGGTGATCGCTCATCGCCACGGCCGGGTCCGCTGTAAGGCGAGAAGCTGGCGATCGTGAGCGGACCGGGGGAGTGACAACCGGATGAGACTCTGCGAGGCCCTGAAGCTGAAATGCCTGGGGCAGGCCAGCTTGGTCGTCGCCGGGAACAGGCTCGACGGCGACGTCCGCTGGATTCATGTGGTCGAGATTCCCGACCCCGCGCCGTGGCTCGGTACCGGGCAGGTGCTGCTGACCACCGGCTATGCCTGGCCTCGCGAGGCGGACCAGCAGCGATCACTGGTCAGGAGCCTTGTCGATCGGGGCGTGGTGGCGGTGGGGTTGGCGGTCCCCAAGTACTTCGAGCATTTTCCTCCCGCCGTCATTAGAGAGGCCGAGCGGGCGGGCCTTCCCCTCCTGGAGATCCCATGGGAGATTCCTTTTGCGAAGATCACCGAGGAGCTGAACGGGGCCATCGTGGCCGAGCAGTTCAAGGTCATTGAGCAAGGGGACGTCATCCATCGCGAGCTGACCCGTGCCGCCCTCGAGGCGGAGAGCCTTCAAGACCTGGCCCGCACGCTGGGTAACCTGATCCAGCACGCGGTCACCTTCGAGGATTCGGACTCCAACCTGCTTGGATTCTGGAACTCAGGCGAGGACCTCGACCCGGTCCGCCGCGCGACCATCGATCAGGGCAAGACGCCGCCAGAGGTGCTGACGCAGCTCCGCGAGCTCGGCCACCTCAGTGCCCTCCGTAACAGTGCCGGCCCGATGCGGGTTCCCGCCGTGCCCTCGATGGGCTTCAGCAGCAGGGTGGCGTGTCCCATCTGGCTCAAGAGCGAGTTCGTCGGCGCCGTCTGGATGGTGGAGGGCGAGCGCCAGCTGAGCGAGCTCGACCTCCGGGCCGCGGAGCATGCCGCGCTGGTGGCAGCGCTGCACATCGCCAACCAGCGCCATCTGGCCGCGTTGGAGGGACGGCTCGGAGCGACCTTTCTCGACGCGCTTCTGGACGGCCGCTTCGAGCCCACGGCCCCGAACCTCGAGCGCGCACGGCTCCTCGGATTCGACCCCGAAGAGAGCCACCGGGTCGCCCTCATCGTGCTCGACGAGCCGCTGCCGCTGTCCAGGGAGGGTGTGATCCGGCGTGACCGTCTGGCTGACCGGCTTCGACATCGGCTGTCCCAACTGAAAGCCATGGCGGTCACCTCGTCTCAGCTGAGCCAGGTCATCTGCCTGCTGCCTGAGGCGGCCGAGCCGGTCAAGGTTTGGGATTACGTGTCCGGTCCCGGCCTGGCGATGGTGCTTGGACGTGCCCATCCCGGTGCGGGAGGAGTACCGCGCAGCTATCGCGAGGCGCAGTCCGTGGTCCCGTACGCGGTCCCCGGCGAAATCCGGCGCTACGACGACATGCTGATCCCGCGGGTTCTGGACGGCGACAGGGAGGCCAGGCAAGACTTCCTCGATCAGCTGCTCGATCGGATCCGCAGCACTCGCGGTGGCGCGGTGCTCGAGCACAGCCTGCTCTGCTATGCCCGATACGGATTCCTGCGAAACCGCGCCGCCGCGGCTCTTCACGTGCATCCGAACACCCTCCGCTACAGGCTCGAGCGTGCCTCCGCTCTCACCGGCCTCGACCTCCGCGACCCGGAGGTCCGCTTTCGCCTGCAGTTGGCGGTCCAACTGCTGGCGGCTCCGAACGGAGTCCGGCCCTGACGAACGTATCCGGATCGGTGACATGCGGGGCGCCACCGACATGACCTGCGTGCGCCCTCTTTGTTTCTGACATGCAAGAGCGAGCCAAAACTCTGCTCCTTGTGGCCATAGCTCCCAAAGGCGCTCGACTGTAGCGTCACGTTCGTGGGCCCACTCCGGGTTGCGGGCATATCGCATCTGGACTCGCGCATCGGGTTTCCTCTCCTCCAAAACACCCCTGGTTGGGGCGAGGTTGCCGGGCCACCGGATCGCTGACGGAACGGAAATGGGAGAGGTGTGATGAGTTCGGGAACGACGCAGCAACGGATGCCGGCCGATGCGGATGCCGCGCGGTTGGCGCAGTTCGGCTACAAGCAGGAGCTGAGCCGAGCACTCAGCCTGTTCGAGAACTTCGCCATCGCCTTCTCCTATCTGTCGCCGATGGTCGGCATCTATTCACTGTTCGTGCTGGGAATCGGCAGCGCCGGTCCGCGCTACCTGTGGCTGATGCCGGTCGTGGTCGGCGGCCAGTTGCTCGTGGCCCTAGTCTTCGCCGAGTTGGGGAGCCACTACCCGATCGCGGGTGCTCTCTTCCAGTGGGGGAAGAACCTGGTCGGTCCCGGTTATGGCTGGTGGGTGGGCTGGATTTACGGCTGGGCGCTCATCATTACGGTCGCCTCCGTCGATACCGGCATCGTGTTCTACGCAGCACCTCTCATCAACCAGTACTTCCACACCAACATCAACCCCGTGGACCCCAACATGGTCCTGCTCTTCACGCTGGTGTTGATCGCGATCCAGACCTTCTTCAACATCATCGGCGTCCATCTCCTTGGCATCATTTCGAAGATCGGCGTTTACGTTGAGATCCTGGGGACTATCGGCATCGCCGTCCTGCTCGCCGTCGTGGGTTTCCACCATGGGCTGAGCTTTCTGTTTGCGACCCAGGGCACGGAGGTCGCCCAGACCAACCCCCTTCAGGTCGACTTCGGCGGCAACTGGTGGCTGGGCGCCGCCCTCGTCGCGGTCCTCGCCCACGTCTACATCTTCTACGGCTTCGAATCGGCCGGCGACGTGGCGGAAGAGGTGGTGAATGCCTCCAAGCGGGTGCCGCGAGCGATCCTCAGCTCGCTGCTTGTCGGTGGTGCCGCCAGCTTTGTGCTCGTGGCGGCCCTCATCCTCGCCATTCCGAGCGGGTCCAAGGAGTTTGCGCAGGCGGCTTCCTTTGCCGGTGGAGTCCCGTACATCATCAGCGCCAACATCTCAAGCCCGGGCCTCCAGGCCGTCATCCTGGTCCTGGTCTGCCTCGCGTTCTTCAGTTGCGGCACCGCCGTACAGGGCGCAGCGGCGCGGGTCGCCTTCTCCTACGCGCGGGACGGAGCGCTCCCCGGGAGCAGCGCAATTCGCAAGGTCTCGACCCGCTTCAAGACCCCCGTCAACGCCATTCTGCTGGCGGCGGTCATCCCCACCCTGTTCGCCCTGCTGGCGCACTTCACTCCGGCCAACAATATCCAGCTCGGCTTCGTCACCATCCCGGCCAACGTCAACGCGCTCACCCTGCTCGTCTCCTTCGGCGTCTCCGGGATCTATCTCTCGTTCATGCTCATCGTGGTCGGCTCGCTGGTCGCGCGGCTGCGCGGCTGGGTTCCGGAGGGAGCCTTCCGGCTCGGCAGATGGGCCTACCCGGTGACCATCGGCGGGCTCGTCTACGGGTCCGTGATGCTCCTCAACATCCTCCTGCCGACCGGGATCAACAGTCCCAAGGGCGTGCTCTTCAACTACGACTGGATGACGCTGCTGGTGATGGTGGCGATCATCGTCATCGGCGCCGCTTACTACCTCGTCGCAGCGCCGCAGACCAAGATCGGCCGGCGAGCGCGCGCGGGCGTCGAGCCGGTCGCGCTTGGCAAGAGCCCCGGCGCCGAGGAGGCAAGCGTCTGACTTCTGAGATCCCCGCTTCCGGAAAACCTAAAGCCAGGACCACATAGGAGGAACAGGACCCATGCCACGAGCACGAACCCCGCTGATGGCTTTCCTGCAAGGACTCTATCGTGACTACGCCGATGCCGAACAAGCCGGCTGCAGCGTGCAGGAGGTGCAGGCGGAGCGACACGAGCAGCAGCGCAAGGCGATCCTCACCCGCCGCGAGCTGATCAAGGCCGGCGGGGCGATCGCCGCCGCGGGCGCGCTGGCGGGCCCGCAGGTCCTGGGCCGGGCGCTGCAGGCGGCTGCCGCGACCACGCCTCGGATTGCCGTCATCGGTGCCGGCATCGCCGGGCTCAGCGCGGCGCTACAGCTGCAGGACGGTAACCCTCCCAAGGTCCCGGCTTATGCCTCCACGATCTATGAAGCCTCCGGATACATCGGCGGGCGAATGCACTCCGACACCACCAGCTGGGCCAACGGCCAGGTCAGTGAGCACTGTGGTGAGCTGATCGACACCAACCACACGACGCTCCTCAACCTGGCCACGCGCTTCAACCTGGCGACCACCGACCTTCTGGCGGCGCAGCCGAGCGGATCCACCGACCTCTACTTCTTCTTCAACAAGTACTACCCGTACTCCCAGGCCGTCACCGACTTCGGACCGGTCTACAACGCGCTCCAGAGCGACATCAAGTCGGCGCCCTTCCCGACCCTCTACAACAGCTTTACCGCAGCCGGCCAGGCCCTGGACAACATGAGCAACTACCAGTGGATCGAGAGCCGGGTGCCGGGCGGGCACACCTCGCCCATGGGCCAGCTGATCGACGTTTCCTACGCCACCGAGTTTGGATTGGATTCAACGGCGCAGAGCTCGCTCAACATCGTCTACCTGCTCGGCTTTCAGCCGAAGCCTGTCAAGTTCTCCATCTTCGGCACGTCCGACGAGCGCTTTCACATCACCGGAGGAAATCAGCAGCTTCCGGTGGCCATCGCCAATCTGCTGACCACCCGGTCGCCGCAGTGCACGATCAACCTCAACACCAAGATGACAGCCGTCGCGCTGAACGCCGACGGCACCTACACACTGACTTTTGCTCAGGGCAACACCACGTTCACACAGGTCTTCGACCGGGTCATCCTGAGCCTCCCGTTCTCCGTGCTGCGCGGGCTCAACTTCGGCGCTGCCGGATTCGACCCCCTCAAGACCAACGCCATCAACAATCTCGGCTACGGGACCAACTCCAAGCTCCATCTCCAGTTCAACTCGCGCCTGTGGAACCAGTCCGGGCAGCCATGGGGCATCGCCAACAATGGCACCACTTACGTCGACACCGGCTACCAGACCAGCTGGGACGTCACGCGCGGGCAGTCAGGCAGCACAGGCCTTCAGGTCCAATACACCGGAGGGACGATCGGGACCTCCTTCACCAGGGACGATTCTGCTTCCCTTGCGAGCTACGCCAAGAACTTCCTGTCCCAGCTCGAGCCGGTCTACCCCGGCATCACGCCTCTGTGGAACGGGCGGGTGACCCTGGACACTCCCTGGCGCAACCCCAACCTTCTGGGCTCCTACGCGTGCTACAAGGTCGGTCAGTACACGACGATCACCGGCTCGGAGAAATTGCGCTCCGGCAAGTGCCACTTCGCCGGCGAGCACTGCTCCCTCAACTTCCAGGGATTCATGGAAGGCGGCGCGGAGGAGGGCAAACGAGCCGCCCAGGAGATCCAGAGCGACTACGCGTCGAACATTTTCCCGTAAGCCCTTCGTGACCGAGGCCAGGAGCGGGGGCCGGCGGCCTCCGCTCCACGGAATCAGGGGCAACGATGGAGGCGAGGAGGGCAAACGTCAACTCTGCCCCGAAAGACGTTCGCCTGCCTAGACTGGTGACGTCCGGCCAACCCGTGAAATTGGGGGTATAGCGATGTTCGGCACCGTCGCACGGATGCGCGTCAAACAGGGGATGGGATCAGCGCTGGATGACCTGAGCCGGAAATTCGAGAGCCGGCACGTCGACGGCTGGATGGCCACCAACATCTACCGCAGCAAGAATGACCCTGAGGAGTACTGGATCTCGGTCGTCTTCCGCGACGAGTCGAGCTACAAGAAGAACGCCGACGACCCGATCCAGAACGAATGGTTCGGCGAGCTCGTGAAGCTGCTCGAATCGGAGCCCGAGTGGCACGATGGCGACGTCGTGCACAGCGCCCACACCCACTGAAAGGATCACGGCGGGCGGCGGAGAGCGGTCGGGTCGGGCGCGCCGAAGGGTGCTGACCAGCTCGGCAGCCTGAACCAGAAAAGGGTCTGGCCCGGCCGCGACTCGACGCCGACGCGCCCGCCGGCCGCCTCGACCAGCTCCTTGACGACCGCGAGACCGATCCCGGCGCCACCACGGTCGAGATCGCGCGACTTATCGACTCGATAGAACCGTTCAAACACGTGGATCAGATCTTCTGACGGGATGCCGTCTCCGGAGTTGGCGATCGACACGAGAACGCTGTCCTGCTCGGTCTGGGCATGCACCAGGACGGTTCCGCCCTGCGGTGTGTAGCGACCCGCGTTCTGGAGCAGGTTGCTGAGGATCTGCGCCAGCGCGTCGGCGTTGGCGCGCGCCCGCAGCCGGGGTGGCAATCGTGTCTCCACATGGAGGCCGCGGCCGGCGAACGCCGGGCGATGCAAATCGACGAGGCCGGTGAGAATTGGGATCAGGTCAACCTCGACCAGATCGGCGCTCGGGCGACCCCCATCCGCCAGGATGTCAAGCGAGCGTGAGAGCCTGCGTAAGCGGTCGACCTCCTCCTGCAGGGAGGCATAGGAGCCGGGCCCCGCGGCGACCACGCCTTCGCTCATCGCGCTGAGGTAGCCATGAAGGTTGGTCAGGGGAGTGCGCAGCTCATGGGCGAAGTTGAGGATCAGATCGCGGCGGTGCCGCTCCTGGTCCTCGAGGGCGGCGGCCATCTGGTTGAACGAGTCGGCAAGGGACGCGAGCTCGCGCGATCGAGGCCGGGTAACCCGGACGCCGAAGCTGCCGGTCGCGACCCTTCGAGCTGCTTGGGCGACCTCGGCCAGCGGTTGTTCGATCAGTCGCGCCGCCACAAAGGCAAGCGCCAACGCTCCCACCAGGGCGATCGCCGCGGCGATGACGACGACTCGGGTGACCGATGCGTCGAACATCGCATACGAGGTCGCGGCGGCGGTACCGTGCTGCGCCATGAGCGCCTCGAATGTGGCCCGGCCGATTAGGAGCACGCCGCCCACCACGACCCCGGCCACCAGGACGGCGATGGCGATAGCCGCCAGCGCGATGCGGGCCGCGATGGTGTTGATCCGCGCGGGCATCAGCCCGTCCCCGCGCGGTAGCCCACGGCCCGCACGGTTTCCACGAAACGGGGCTCCGTCGGGTCGTCGCCGAGCTTGGCGCGCAGTCGCTTTATGTAGACGTCGATGCTGCGGCCCTGGATCCCGTCGCCGTGGGGATGGAGGCGATCGACGAGCTGGTCGCGAGTCAGAACACGTCCCTGGGCGATGACCAGGGACGCCAGCAGTTCGAACTCGACCGCACTCAGCTCGACGCCCAAGCCGGCGACCTCTACGCGGTGGCGATCGAGATCCAGAGCCAGCCTGCCGCGGCGGAGCCCACCAGAGGGCGCGGGCGGGCGCGCTCGACGCAGCACGGAACGAACCCTGGCCACGAGCTCGGAGGGCGCGAACGGCTTGGCGACATAGTCATCGGCCCCGGCCTCAAGGCCGGATACCCGGTCCGCGATCGAGCTCAACGCCGAAAGCATCACGATCGGGATATGAGCTTCCTCGCGCGCGACGCGAGCCACGGCGCGGCCGTCGAGCTCGGGAAGCATGAGGTCCAGGACGACCAGCGCAGGCTCGCTCTCGCGCAGCAGCCGCACAGCGGCCCTGCCGTCGCCCGCGACCGCAACCCGGTACCCGGCGCGAGTCAGATAGAGCTCGACCAGGACTGCGATCTTCGGGTCGTCGTCGACGACCAGGATCAGCTCCTGGAGCGAGGCCCCCTCGGTCACGCTGTCATCAACCACCGTCTCTCGCCGCACTCAAGAGTGCCACGGCGGAAGGCCGGCTGAACGCCGGCCCCCCCTCGGATCAGTTCCTCAACCGGCTGTGATCGGACACCGGAAGTCCTGGCCCGGCTGGCGCTTGACCATCACGTCGCCGGCAGTCGCCGCCGACGCAACGGCTGCGGCCGAGGTCAGCAGATAAGGCGTGTGCCCGGCGTTGAACGCGACGGTGAAGACCTCCCAATCGCCGCCGTGATACTCGCCTTGCCCCGGCCCCACCCCCGCGATCCCGAGCTGACCAGTGGCGCCGTTGGTGACCTCGTAGAACGGGTCCCGCCCGCTTCCAGGCTCAACGTGTGCCGGCGGAATAACGGTGCCGACGACGATGCCGTTGAGGTACAGGTGGCCGAAGCTTGGCTCGGCCGCGATTGCGCTTTGAGCGCCGGCCGTCGCCAGGGATGCCGCGGCCACGGCCCCCGCGGCGGCCAAGCGAGCCGCGGTGACGATGCTTCGGGTCATGGCCCCTTGCTGGGTTCGAAAAGGAAAGTCCATCGAGTCACCTCCAATGACTGGTTTCCAGATGAGGTGACCGTAGCGATGCAATGTGACAAAGCTGTTACGTTGGGCCAGGCGTGGGATCGGACGTTGGATGAAGGTCGACCTTGCCTTCGACCTTCGGACCCTGGATGGAGATGTCTTTGCCGCGCGCCGGCTGCTGGGCGCTCCGACCATCCTGGTCCTGCTCCGCTACCTGGGTTGACTGTATTGCCAGGAGCATCTCTCGCAGTTGCGGGAATTCGACCTCGAGATCGCCAATTTGAAAGGACAGGTCGCGGTCATCTCGTTTGCCCGTCCTGATCACCTCAAGCGCTTCGCGGAGCAGCTTAGGCATCCCTATCTGTGGCTGGCCGATCCCGAGCGCCGAAGCTACCGAAGTCTCGGGTTCGGACGCAGGGGTCTTTCAGCCATCGCGCCGCCGCGCGTGGTCTGGGACTACATGCGCTTCGCGTTGCAGGGAAAGATCTGGCATCCCAGGCAGTTGGACATGGCCCAGATGGGAGGTGACCTGGTGTTCGATCGCCACGGTAACCTGACGCTCAAACACGCCGGCTCCAGCTCTGACGACCGGCCGTCGGTGGAGGCGGTGATGTCCGCCTTTCGCCGGGCGGCGAGCGCTCCCGACATCGCTGAAAGCTAAGGTGCAGTCTCGCGCCGGCAGCATTCGCAGCCGCGAAACCGCCGGCGCGACATGCTGTCAGGCGCTCTGGGCGAACACCTCTTTCAACGATTTGCCGTAAGGCCAGAAGCGTGCCTTGTCACCCTTCTCCCACTCCTCGCGGAGCCCAGGCGCGCCGAGGTCCCAATCCAGCCGAACCTTGCGGGCGACCTCGCGCAGGTCGTGGCGCAGGTCGTCGTTGGAGGGCCGGCCCCAGTACCAGTAGCCGTTGTACACGCTGTGGATCACCAGGCCCGGCTCGAGCACGAAGGTGTAGGGGATCATGGGGTTGTGGTGAGGGTCGGTGTATTCCTGGATGTCGAGGTCCTTTTGGATCCGCCGGCCCACGTCAGACAGGAAGGGCCAATGCGCACCGACCCCGTCCCGCATCTCGTTGAGTTCCATGAGGCCGTCGGTGGAAATGGTGACGATCTTGGTGTAGGCGACCCGGATCTCGGGTTCGAGCTCAACCAGCAGCCGGTGCTGCTGCCGATCCTTGGGGCAATACGCGCCTCGGGAGAGCACCAGGATCATCGGGTCGGCGCCTTGTAGATCGGAAAGCTTGCGACGAATACCGCGGTGGTCGGGCAGTTCAAAGTCCGGGAATATCGCCCCGGGGCGAATGTCGTCTCTCATACCAATGGGAACGTGCGCGACGGGCCGCTTCTTCCAACCTTCGCCGGTTTCAACAATCAGCTCAGACCGCGGCCGGATGCCGAACGGCCAGATGCACTGATCTCGCGCCGGCGGCCGCGGAACTCGAGGGCCCACGTCCACTCGCTGCCGTCGGCGCTGTGCTCGAAGCGCAACAGCCTGCCTTCCTCGCCGCCCGGCAGAAGAACTGGGAGTCCGCGGTGGGTCTCCTCCGGCCACAGCTCTCGTCGTGATGCCGGATCCAGCGTGATCAGAGCAACCGGGTGATCGCCGGTCCTCTCGAGCGGCGGGGACCACTGGTCGGCACCATCCCGCCTGAAGCGGAGGAAGGCCGGCAGTCCGTGCACCATCAGCGACTCGCCGGGGCGCACCCACGCCTTGCCGAAGAAGCGCCAGTTTTGGCCGTCCCGCGAGGTCTCGACGATCCAGGCCTCGTCGGCTCCAGGTGGGGTCATTTCGGGTAGGCTGCGCCACCGGACCGCCGGCTTTGGTGACGGAGATCACATACCTCGCCGGCCGGCGGGGGGAAGTTTATGCCTGGTGCCGTGTTATGCAGGCAATGGCCCTGGCCGGAATTGACCCGACGCGACCCCGAAATGCCTGTGAGTCGGTATTCTCGGCTCGAACGTGGGAGGGGCCAGGTGCCGTGAGCGAAAGGAACGTCGAGGCAGGAGGTGATCTGGCGGGCCAGATCGCGAGCTTGCATCCGCGCCTGGTGCGCTTCGCCCGGTCGCTGACGCACGACCGAGAGGCGGCGGCAGACCTGGCGCAGGAGACGATGGTCCGCGCCCTCGCCTCGCAATGGCGCTTTCAGCCCGGCACGAATCTCAAGGCCTGGCTCTTCCGGATCATGCGCAACATCCATTTGAACGTCCTCCGTGGGGCCGGGACGCGGCCCGGCCTCGTCTCGATCGAGGAGCTCGTGGTCGAGCCTGCCAGCACCAACCATCACAACCTCAATCCTGTCGAGGCGAGGGTCATCGCGCGTGCGGACCTGAGGCGCATTGCCGAGGCCTATCGAACGCTGCCGCCCGCGTTCGCGATCCCCGTGTACCTGACGGCCGTGGAAGAGCTGAGTTACGCGGAAGTCGCGTCCATCCTCGGCATTCCTCTCGGTACCGTCATGTCTCGCATTTATCGCGGCCGGCGGCTTTTGATTTCCCGGCTGGCGGGAGGCAGATAGGTGAGCGCCTGCGACCCGTATCGCCAATTCGTGGCGGCGCTGGCGGATGGTGAGGCCGAGCTTGTTCCCGCGGCGACGCTCGACCACGTGGAACACTGCGCGGACTGCTCGCGGGAGGTTCAGGCGCACCGGCTGCTCACGTCGAGGCTTCGCGAGGCGAGCGAGCACCTCGACGGCGCCGCTCCAAGACGCCCGCGCGTCTGGGTCCGCACCAGACGATCAGCCGCGATCGCCGCGGCTGCCGCGGCTTTGCTGGCGGTTGCGGCCGTGGCCGCGGTCTGGTCGGGGCTCTCGCGTCCGGATCCGGTGCAGGCTGCGGTGGCGGCCTCATCGCAACCGCTCCAGATCCAGTCAACGGATCCTTCGCAGGTTGGGGAATGGTGCTTCAGGGCCTCGGGCAGAGGGCTACCGGCGATCCAATTGGACGGGATGCGGGTCATCGGGGCGCGGATGGACCGGGTGCCTTCGACTGACATCGTGACCGTGGTGTACTCGGCGCCGGCGGGCGAGCGGGTGAGCGTGAGCTGGCTCGAAGGCCAGGCCCCTGTAGGCTCGGGTGTCGAGACCAGGAGCGCATCCGTCCACCCGGTGCTGATCGTCCACTCAGCCCTGGGCACCGCGGTGATCACCGGGTCCTCGAGCGCGGTGATGTGGAAGGCCGCCGCCGCGATCGAATCGACGGCGACATGGGCCCAGCTGCTGGCCTCAAGGCCCCAGCAGCTGGTCGATCAGCTGCTGTAGGAGCGCGGCATCGAGCTCTCCGCTGTAGACCTGCCGCACGGTGCCGTTCCGATCGATGAACGCGGTCACCGGCATGCCCTGACCTCCCAGGGAGGCATAGAGGTCCGCGTGGCTGGTGTCGAGCAGCAGTGGATACGTGATGCCAAGCTGGCGAGCCAGCGCGAGGCCGACCGCCGCGGTGTCCTGGCTGTCCACGCCGACGACCACGAGCCGCCCGGCGTAGTCGTGCGAGGCCTGCTCGAAATTGGGCATCTCGGCGAGACAGGCCGGACACCACGAGGCGAAGAGGTTCACAACCACCGGCGTGCCGTGCCAGTCGGATAGGCGTGCGCTACCCGAGCCATCCAATCGGGCAAGCTCGAGTGCGGTCGCGGATGGGTTGGGTGCCGGCTGCAGATGACGGTAGCCGAGAACGCCGCCCACCGCGGCGGCGGAGAGGACAAGGGTGAGCAGGACCCCAGCCCGCCACTGACTCATCGGAGGGGGCCGGCGACGCCGCCGATCGGGACCACTCCCAGCACAACACCAGGCGGCGGCGGCTATTCCTCAGTTGCCGGAAATCACAGTGCCGCAGCGGTGTTGAGACTATTGAAACGCCTATGCGGACCAATGGCCGGACCCGGGCGATGGCGGTTGCCATCGCCATCCTCTTTGGGATGGTCGCGCTCTACGTGACGCGCCCGGCCCCCCCGCCCGCGACCACCGGTCCAGGGTTCGTAGGCCAAGATCATCCCAGCCTGCAACCGCCCGACCCCCTGACACCAGACGAGATCGGTTATCAGGTGCCCAGGGACAGGATCAAAGCCATCGACGCCCCCTCCTTCGTGGTCGCCGCCGCCGCCCGGTTCGTCCCCGATCGCACACCTGTGATCGGCGTCGCTCTCGGCGGAGAGTCGAGGGCCTATCCGATATCCGTCCTGAGCCGGGTGGAGATCGTCAACGACCAGATCCGCGGCCGGGCAATCGCCGTCACCTGGTGACCGCTCTGCTACACGGGCATCGTGTATGCCCGAAGCGTCGGCAACCGAACGCTCACGTTTGGCGTTTCGGGCCTGCTGGTGCGCAACTCGCTGGTCATGTACGACCACGAGACGGGCAGCCTGTGGAGTCACCTCACCGGCCGGGCCCTGGCGGGACCAATGGCGGGGGAGCATCTGCAGCTGCTCGCCTCCACTCAGGCGAGCTGGGCGGCTTGGCGCCGCGTGCATCCCGACTCGCTGTTGCTTGAATTCGACCGCGCATTGCTCGGCGATCCTTACGGCCCGTATTACCGGAGCCCCAAGCTCGGCGTCGACCGCGACCAGACCGACTTCGTGGTCGACCCGCGGCTGGGGCCGAAGGAGAAGGTGATCGGGCTGCGGCTGGCGGGCCGCGTCAAGGCGTACAGCCTGGCCGCCCTGGCCAAGCAAAAGGTCGTGAACGATCTCGTCGGCGGGATTCCGCTGGTGATCGTGTTCGACGGCGCCAGCGAGTCCGGGGCAGTCTTCAGGCGTGACCCCGCTGGTGCAGTCCTGAGGTTCCGGCCTGGGCCCGCCCCTCTCGACATGGTGGATGAAGAGACCGGCTCGAGATGGGATGGCCTCGGCGGCCAAGCGGTCCTTGGCCCGATGCGTGACACGGCGCTCCAGCAGATACCGATCACCTACGGGTTCTGGTTCGCGTGGTCGGACGTCTACCCGGAGACCGACCTCTTCGCGTGATGGCCAGCCTCACCGATACACCTGAGTCTGGGGATAGAAGTCGGCCCACCCGAACCAGAAGCTGTAGGTGATGGGCACCTGATCCAGCTGGATCCCGGCATCCGCGCCAGCGGTCGCCCTGCCGGACAGGCCGTCCCACGTTGAGCCGGTCTCGGTATCCAGCATGGACAGCGCCCCCGGACCAGGGGCGAACGTGAGGAGTTTTCCGCCAGGGTCCCTTCGATAGACCGCACCGGACTGCGATGAGCCGTCGAAGACCACCACGAGAGGAACACCTCCGACCGTGTCGTCGACCACACGATCCCGTGCCAGGGCAGTGAACGAGTAGGCCTTCGCCTCGCCGCCCAGGCGGACCCCGAGCACCTTTTGCTTGATCGGCAGCCGGTCGTCCGCGCGCTTGCGTCCGAGGACGCCGGCGTCGGAGGTTTCGTAGTAGCTCTGGTAAGGATCGAACCTGAGCTCATCGGGGTCGACCTCGAGCATCCGGGTCTGGGGGTGCTCGGCTCGCCAGCGGCCCCATGTCGTCTGCTCTGACAGCACCTGCCGCAGGCGCTCCCCGGCCAGCGGTCCCTCGAGCGCCTCGCCGGTCAGGTGGCTCCAGAGCGTACCGGTCTCGCGGTCGAACATGACCAGCGAGTTACGGATGAGCTTGCCGGACACACCGAACGTGAGCGTCTTGCCGTTCACGTCTCGGGCATACACGATGCCCGTGTAGCAAAGTGGTCACCAGGTGATGGCGATGTTGGTCCCGCCCAGACGGTCGTTGACGATCTCGACCCGGCTCATGAAGGCGATCGGGTAGGCGTGCGCCTCGCCTCCAAGGTCGACACCGATCACGGCCGAGTTCGCGCGCACGCCGGCCGTACCGGCAGCGACGAAGCGGGGATGGTCGACCGACTGTATGGCGTCGGGCTCGAGAATGGTTGTGATCTCGGCGCTGCTGAGCTGATCGGGAGTTCCGGGTGGGGCCGCTGTGGGGGCCGGGGGTCGCGTGATGTAGAGCGCCGCCGCGCCGGCCGCGACCGCCACCAGCAGGCCGGCCAGCAACTGGGCTCGCGAGGGTGCGATCACGGCTTCACAGCCCGAACGGATCCACGCTGGGGAGAACGCGGCTCGCGAAGTCGGTGAGGAGGGTGAGGCTGTTGGTCAAGAGCAGGAGCCCCATCGCCGCGAGCACGCCCGCGGAAGCGAGATCGATCGGCCGCCGCCACCGGTTCAGTCTTCCCACCATCGCCGACGCCCTGCCAACCCCCAGCCCGAGCAACACGAACGGAAGGCCCAGACCAACGCAGTAGGCGGCGACCATGATCAGCCCCCTGCCGGTCGTGCCGGTGGTCGCGCCTGCGGTCAGCACCGCCCCCAGCACCGGTCCGACGCATGGAGTCCAACCGGCGGCAAAGGCCAGCCCAAGCAGGAAGCCTCCGATCGGCCCCGAGCGGACGGGAGCCGCCTTGAACAGCCGGTACTCGCGGTCCAAGCCTGGAATTCGAACCAGGCCCGCCACGTGCAGAGCGAACACGATGACCAGGGCGCCGGCGATCGGAACGATCGCCCCGCGAACCGGCTGCAACAGCGTCCGAAGCGCGTAGAAGAGCGTGAGAAAGACCAGGCTGACGCCGGCCACAAAGGCCACCGCGTTGACAGTCCCTGAGGCTCGCGACGTGCGGTGAGCGCCAATGCCGGCGGCGGAGCGGACGAGGTAGGAAACGTACACCGGTACCAGCGGAATTACGCAGGGCGACAGGAACGAGGCGGCGCCGGCCGCCAGAGCGAGTGGAACGGTGACGTTGTCCAAGGTCATCGGTTCAGCTGAGCTTCTGGATCTCCTGCTCGAGCAGCTCGGGGGTGAGGGCTCCGAGCTGAATGAGGTCGACGCGGCCGGTCTTGTCCAGGAAGACGGAGACCGGGAGGCTGGAGGTGACGTTGTAAGCGAGAGAGATCTTGCCGGGATCGCCCGGGTCGTAGACGGCCGGGAAGGTGAGCCCCAACCGATGGTAGAAGCCAACTCCGTCGCCAGTTTCCAAGCCGTTGACGCCGACGATGACGAACCCGTCAGCCTGATGCCGTTCGTACGACTGCTCCATGAACACCAGCTCATGCGCGCACTGCGTGCACCACGAGGCGAAGAAGTTGACCAGCACCGGCCGGCCCTTCAGGCTCGACAGGGTGAGTTGGTGGCCGTCGAATGTGGTGGCGGTGAAATCGGCCGGCGGCTGGCCGCGCACCAGAGCGCCCTCCGCGACCGTTGGAATCGGCAGCGGTGGTGCCTGGTGGTTGATGCCGCTTGCGATCAGCAGCGCCACGGCCGCGACCGCGACCGCCAGTCCGCCGCAAATCCAGGCCAAGGATCGCCACTTGAACCTTGCCCGCAGGGCGCGCCTTTGGGCTGGCCTTGTTCGCTCGCCCACGGGGTGAGCGCCCCCGCGATCTCGATGGGCCCGAGCCAGGTTTTGCTTGCGCCGACGCGCCATACCCCTGCTAACACCCCTGCAAGTCGCGGATTCCCCTCCGAGCACCGGCGGCGCCGGCAGCCGCGCCCTTGCCACCCTTAAGGGGCAGGGAGGAGCGCTCCCTGCTGGCCGGCGTCTCGGTGGTACTTGCAGAAGAAGTGAACGGGTTTGCCCGCGACGGTGACCTCGACCTTCACCGTCTGGCCTGGCGGTATGTCGACGTCGATGCTCTGTTCGGGCACTGAAAAGTTGTGTAGGAGGTGCCCGCGGTTGTGCAGGGTCAAGGTGACGGTGCCCTTCGCACCAGTGAGGCAGGTGGGGGAGAAGTACTCGTCATCGACAGTGATGGTTCCGGCCGCGGCCAGGGTGGCGGTCCCTTTGTCATTCACTGCTCCCGGTAACCCGGCCACCGCCGCACACGTGGGAGCGAAGGAGGACTGGCCGGCGGATTGCCCTCCCCCGCATGCGAGTGTCGCGAGCAGCGCGGCCCCGAGCACGGCGCCGGCCCGCAGGTACGCGATCAGGGTCACGAGGCGACCGTCACCGCAACCTGAGCGTTCACATCAGGATTGAAGGGAACGTGGCCGTTGTCGACCAACAGCGCGATCAGGGTGTGCTGGCCGGGGGTCATGCCAGCCGTGGTGGCGTGGAACGTCTGGGTGCAGTTCATGGCCAGCATCGTTCCCATGCCCATCATGGCGCCCATGTCGGAATCCACATTCAAATGCCAGTGGCCGTAACCGGCGACGTCAGGCTTGCCAAAGAGGTCACAACTGAGGTTGAAGTTGGTGACCTGAACGGTTACGTCGAACGCGCCCTTGAGCACACTCCCGGCGGCCGGGCTCAGGATCTTGATCGACTTCGGGCCGCTGAACGTGGCGTCGGTGATCGCCGGAAGCGGGTTGGTGGGTTCGTAGTCGAAGGTGATCGACTTGGCGTTCGCGGTGATCTCGGAGTGGTCGTTTTGCGCCGGGATCACGGTCAACGTGTGCTTGCCCAGCTTGACGTTCTGCATGGAGATCAGGGCGGCGGCGGACGTGCAGAACATGTTCACGAGTGACTTGTCGAGTTCGATGTGGTAGTGGCCAAAGCCCGCCACATCCTTGGTGCCCGCACCGTTGCACGTGTTGGTGAAGCCGGTTGCCTGGACTTGGACGCCAACGATGTTTCCGGTGACCACAGCCCCGTCGGCTGGTGAGAGGATGTCCACCTGCATGCTCGCGGCGCCCGGCTGCATCATCATGGCCTCGCCGCTGGCCATCGGGCTCATGTGCTCCGAGGATGAAGAGGATAAAGAGGAGGAGCTCCCGCCACAGGCGGCGATGAGCAGCGGCGCGGATAGGATCGAGGCGATCAATCGGCGGGACACTGGCATGGGCAGTCCTCCAAACACGCGGCCAACAACGCGGCATGCGCCGGTCTTCGAAGGACAACACGCCGGCGCCGGGTCCATTCCCGGGTCAGCTCAGGCGGCGAATCGTGCGCAGGGCGTGGCCGCGAATGCCGGTGGCGGCGGCTTCAAAGGCAGCCTCCGCGGCCAGCTGCTGAACAGCGGAGCCGAAGGTGGGGTAGGCGTGGATGGTCGAAGCAAGATCGGATACGGTCAGTCCGCGGTCGATGGCGAGTGCCAGCTCGTTGATGGTTTCTCCCGCTGCTCTCGAGACCGCCGTCGCCCCGATGAGCCTCCCGCCCGCCCGTGTAACCAGCTTGAGGAAGCCCTCGCGCCCATCCTCGGTCTGCGCCCGATCGACGAGCTCGAGCTCCAAGCGGTGAACTTTGACGTCGCCGAGCTGGGCGCGCGCCTCGGCCTCGCTGAGGCCGGCCTGTGCGACCTCCGGATCGGTGAAGACCGCCCATGGGATGTTCGAGCGCAACCCCTCCTGGGCTCCTGGGAGGAGCGCGTTGCGCGCCGCCACGTACCCCTGCCAGGCGGCGTAGTGGGTGAACTGGAAGCCTCCAGTGACGTCGCCCGCCGCGTACACATGTGGATTGGTCGTGCGCAGGTTCCTGTCGACGCGGATCGCTCCCTCGTCTACCTCGACGCCGGCGTGCTCCAGGGCCAGGGCGGCGACGAATGGTCTGCGTCCGGTCGCCAAGAGCAGGGCGTCGGCTTCGAGCCGCGAAGCCCCGACCTCAACCACCACCCCTGCGGCTTGTGCCGCCACGCGGGTCACAACCGCAGACGTCTGAACGGTGACTCCCTCCGAATCGAGGCGGCGCCGGATGACCGCGCCGGCTTCCGGGTCCGCATCCGGCAGCACCGAACCGCGCTGGTCGATCACGGTGACCCGGGAGCCGAATCTGGCCAAGGCCTGTGCGCTCTCGACGCCGGTCGGGCCGGCTCCGACGACGATCAGGCTCGCGGGCAGGCGCTCGAGGTCGAACAGAGACTCGTACGTGAGGTAGGTGACACCGCCGAGTCCCGGAATCGGCGGGATGGTCGGGTGCGCGCCCGTGCAGACGACGAAATGTTCACCGTGCACCCTGCGATCGCCGACCTCCGCCGTCTCGCGGTCGAGGAAGCGGACCGGGCCGATCGCGACCTCCACTCCACGCTTCGCCAGCGCCTCCGGCGTTTCGTACGAGTAGACCCGGGCGATGACGGCGTGCACCTCGGCCATCACGCGCGCGAAGTCCAACCGGAGTTCTGGAGTCCCGATACCCATCGCGGCGGCGCGGCGCCCTTCGTGAGCCAGTCGGGCGGCGCGGATCAGGGCCTTGGAGGGAATGCAGCCGGTCCAGGTGCAGTCGCCCCCCAGCCGCTCCGCGGCGATGAGCACCCTGGCTCCGATCTGGGCGGCGAAGCCCGCGGCGGTCAGGCCGGCCGACCCGCCGCCGATCACGACCAGGTCGTAGCGATCGGCTCTTGAGACACCGGCCACGACCCCATCATCGATGAAACCCCGGCGGAGAACGTGATCTCCGTCACGCCTCACACGCAGGCGGCGACTATCGTGGCGGCGTGGTTCGCCGAGCGGACGGAATCGGCCCGCCAGTCACTCCCATGCCGTGGCTCGCCACGCGCAAGGCCATCGTGCGACCCGATGCCGGTCGCCAGTTCGTGGACGATGTCCTCGGCGAGCTGGCCGCCCACAGGTTTGGCCCTCTCGCGTGGGTCCGCTTCTTCGGCCGCAGCCTCGTCCGTTCGGCCGGTCAGATTCGGATCCGGCCGGCCGCCGCGATCGAGGTGACCGCTCTTCATCTGCTCGCGGGTGCCGGCGGCAGCCGGCGGTGGGCGCTGGCGTCCTGGTGGCTGTGCATCACTCACCTCGGCCTACTCGGCGAGCGTTCCTCTTTGGGGTGGCCGAATCGACTGACCCTGCTCCGAGCCCTGCTACCCGCGCTCCGGCCGGATTCTCGCTGGACGTCGCTGGTCGCTTTGGCGACCGACCTCGCTGACGGCCGCATTGCCCGACAGGGGAGCGAGTCCGCGTTCGGGGCCTTCGCCGATCCGATCGCCGATGGTGCCTTCTGGTGCTGGTTGGCGTTGCGCTGGGAGTCGAACCGATGGCTGCGCTGGGCGCCGATCACTCTGTTCGCGGTGTCCGCGGCGGGAATTTCGGCCGCGTATTTCGGGCGCGGCCGCGCCATCGACTACCCCAGACCGATCGCAGTTCGCTACGCGTCGGCCGCGGCCCAGATCCTGCTCACGCTCCGCACGCTGCGTTCAGCCGGCTCGTGAGCAGCGCCTTTCATCATCGACCGGGCCAACCTGGTGCCGGCTTGGCCGCCAACAGCAGGGCGTAGCCGAGGCGGCGGTCTTCGATGGCCCGTGCCGCGCCCCTGGCCAGCGACGTTGCGGCCGCCAGGTCGATCCCAGGCAGATCCAGCTTGCCCAGAGTCGACGCGAGCTGAGCCCCGACGAGCCGGCGGCGGATGCCGTCAACCAGGGTGGCGAGCGCGGTGTCGTGATGCTCGACCAGCTCGACCACGAAACCGCATGCCTCAAGCGTCGAGCGGTATTCAGCGACCGGCCGAGCGTCGGCGATGCAGGCCACCCAGCCGAGCAGGCCCACGAGCTCGGCCGGTAGCGGCCCCGATCGGACCAGGTCGGCGAGGCCGAACCTGCCGCCCGGACGGAGCACCCGGAAGATCTCCCGCGCGGCGGCGAGCTTGTCGGGAAATGTGCAGAACGAGCACTCACAGATGACGGCGTCGAACGACGAGTCGGACAACGGCAGATGCTCGGCATCCGCGGACAGGAAGCGCGCCCGCGCCGGCACCGCGCTTGCAGCGGCCTCACGCCGTGCCGTGGCGATGCTCGGCTGCGCGTAATCCACGCCCGTCACCTCGCAGTCGAGTTCGCCGGCGAGCCATAAAGCCGAGCTGCCGTAGCCGCAGGCCACGTCGAGCAGCGCCCGGCCCGGGCCGAGGCCGAGAAGACGGCCCAGGCGCCGGGTCAGCTCGAGGCCGCCAGGATGCAGCGATTCGCCGGCCAGGGTCCGGACCCAGTCGTTGGAGTACAGCTGCGCGCAGCAGGCCTTGAGCTCCCTGGCTTCGACCATACGAACGCCCTCGTTCATGTGGACCGCTCCGAACTGAAGTCGAACCTGATCGGCGCCGGCTCGAAAGCCATCCCGCGGCGGGCTGCTTGCCGCCTCCCACGCTCGCGCTCCGCCAGCTGGGCGCGCGCCTGCTCGCGGTAGCCGACGTTGTTGTAGGCGCAGAAGGGGATCTGATGGCCGCCGGGGAGCAGGATCTCCTTGCAGCACTTCATCACGTTCTTCTGGTTGAAGGTCCAGGGGTCCATGAAGTCCTGGAGCATGACCATGAACATCCGCTCCCGGACATCCTCCCAGCCGGCGCCGGGCAGGCCGCAGGCCGCGCAGGCGGTGGCGAAATTCTGGGCGGCCCTGTCCCCGCCAGGAACGGCGGAGCTGCTCCAGAGTCCCTCCAGAGCCTGGCGGATCGCCTGCTCGTCGGGAAGGACCCGGTTGGCGATGTAGTCGAGGTAGTCGTCCACGTCGAGCAGGCGGGTGATGGGAGTCACCTTGTCGCCCTCGACCACGGCGTAGGTGACCGAGTTGCAGGTCGGAAAACAGCAGGGCACCGGCACGAAATCCGAGATCTTGAAGAGACCTTTGGTCTGCTCCTCCAGGCCCCGCAGGATGTCCGGGATGGTGAGGCGGCAATTGGGGTCGTGGTCGAGGTGGCGTCCCGCATGGAAGGCGGGCTGGAAGTTGACGCCGAAGACCGCCGGGTGGGCGATGGCGAATTCGACGATCCGGCCGACCTCGTGTTCGTTCACCCCCCGCTCGACCGCCGGGACGAGCACGACCGGACAGCGGGCTTCGGCCAGGCGGTCGAGCGCTCTCAGTTTCTCGGGCAGGATGCCGGCTTCCCCGCGCAGCGCCTCATAGGTCCGCTCTTCGAAGCCGTCGAACTGGAAGTAGATCGCCGGCCTGATCTCGGCCAGCTCGGCCAGGAAGCGGTCGTCGCGGGCGATCCGCTTGCCGTTGGTGTTCAGCATGACATTCCGGATGGGCCGCTCCTTGGCCGCGCGCAGCATCTCCACGATCTGGGGATGGATGCTTGGTTCGCCGCCCGAGAACTGCACCACCTCGGGGGCGCCCTCGGTCCGCACGAGGTTGTCGAGGATCTCCTCCACCTCGGCGAGCGTCAGGTTGAAACCGTGCCCGGCGTTGGCGAAGCACAGCGGGCAGCTCATGTTGCAGGCGCTGTTGACCTCGATGATGCCGAGGCAGGTGTGCTGCTGATGCTCCGGACAGAGGCCGCAGTCGTGCGGGCAGCCTTCGCGGACCTCGGCGTTGAAGGCCAGGGGGATGGTCCCCGGTTTGTTGAAGCGCGCGAGCCGGACATAAGCATCCGAGTCGCCGTAGACGAGCGCCTCGAAGGTCCCATGCTCGGGGCAGCGCTTGCGCATGAAGACTTTTCCGGAGCGCAGCAGCACCTGGGCATCGATGACCCTCCGGCAGGTGGGACAGATGCTTCGTGTGAGCTCCAAGAAGACGTGGTCGGCGTCCTTCTTCACCCCCGAGACGACCACGTCGGCCATGGGGCTTAGCTTATGAGGTCGAGCTGGGTGGCACCGTGACGGGCATCACGGTCGGCTTGAGGCGCTCCATAACCTTCCGGGATCCAAGCCCGAATGCGCGACGCCGATCAGCCTTCGCCGGCCAGCAGCGCGGCGCCGACCAGCGCCACAAGGAGGCCGGCGAGCTGCCGGCGCCTCAGCCTCTCCTTGAGCAGCACCACCCCGAGGATTCCGGCCAGGGCGGGGCTGGTGGAAACGAGCGGAACGACTACGGCGGCCGGGCCTGAGGCCAAGGCTGAAAGGTATCCGATCGTAGCGATGCCGGCGATCGAGTACGCGAACACGGTGTAGAGGGCCGGCCGGCCGCTGAGCTCCTGTAGCGTCCACCGCCAAGGAGGCGCCAGTGCGAGTCCGACGAGCACCTGCACACCGGCGCCCATCAGCAGCAAGGCGGAGGGACCGGCGGGCGTCACGACCAACTTGGCGACGAAGGCTCCCAGCCCCTGCAGCACGAGCGATGCAATCGCCAGCGCCATCCATCCCGGCTTCTCCACGTCCGTCTTGCCGCCGGGCGCGCTGAGCAGCGCGACCCCGGCCGGCGCGATTGCGATCCCTGCGTAGGCGAGCCAGCCGGGGCGCTCGCCGATCAGTCCGATGGCGAGCGCGGCGGTCAGTGCCGGGCTCAGAGCGGTGACAGGGGAGACGACTCCCAGGGGTCCACGGCGGATGGCCTCGGTCGTCACCCAGAAGGTGACCGCCATGAGACAGGCGAGGCCCAGCGCGGGGAGCAGCTCGCTCGCGGCGGGCGGGTGGAACAGCAGGTAGGGTAGATACACGAACAGCGAGATCGTCGCGCTGAGCAAGTAAAACTTCGCCGTCGTCAGGGTCTTGAGCGCGATCTTGCTCAAAAGCCGCTGCAGCGACCAGGCGACAAGCGCCATAGCGGCCAGCGGCAGCCAGACATGCATTCCGCTCTCGACCTTAGGTGCTCGGCGCCCTTGCTGGCCCTGGATCAGGCCGCCGTGACCGTGGAAAGGCGGGATCGGCCGTGACCGATCCCGCCAGTGCGTCAGCGGCTATGCGGCCACAGACGGCCGCGCCGCCTGGTAGCGAAGAGTGCGCAGGGGGCCGTATGCGGCCAGCGCGCCGAGCACGACTCCGAACATCAGGTGGGCGACCACCCACGACCACTCGGGGTTGGCCGAGAGGAACGAACCACTGGTCCCGCTCAACACGCCCCGAAGCAGAACCCAGTACATGGCCGCGTAGACGATGACTCCGTACGCCATGCCACCGACCACGGCGGCGGGACCGTGAAGACGGATCGCTCGGGCGATGGCGATGAAGACGGCACCGATCACGACCGAGTTCATCATGTGGCCCATCAGGCCGGCGAGCAGCGGCACCAGCTGAAGGTTATGACCGGGCGACCCGATCCCGATCGATTGCGCGATGCCTTGTGGCGGCGCCCAGAGCGTGCTCGTGAACAGCCCGACCACCATCGCCCACATGGCGAAGACCAGCCCGGCGATGAGGCCGGGCAGAACCCACTTGAGCACCGTCCGGGTGCCCGACTCCTGCGACATCTTGATACGTCCTCCTTGCCCTGAGGGCCTGTGATGTCCCCAGCATCAGACCGGTCCCAGGTGGTCTTCCGTGATGCGCATCACGGTTGGCCGTGACCGCACCATGGATCCTTGGTAGGCATGCAGCCGGCACCGACAGGGAGGACCAGTACGCTGGTCGGCATGGGCGACAAGCTCGGCTTCATGCGGCGGCTCAACCTCTTCGAACAGATGAGCGAGGCCGAAGTCGAGCAGATCTCACGAGAGCTGAAGATGCGTCACTGCCGCGCCCACGAGACGGTCTTCGAAGGTACCCCCGACCGCGTCTACCTGCTGAAGGCCGGTCACGTCCGCCTCTACCGCCTTTCGTCGGAGGGAGAGGACGTCACGACGGCCATGCTCGAGCCCGGTCAGCTGTTCGGGCTGAGCGCTCTGTTCGGCGGCGGCAACGAGGATCTGAGCGCCGAGGCGCTCGACGATATCTATGTCTGTGAGGCGGGCGCCCCGGACTTCCTGGCCATCCTCGCTCGCCATCCTTTGTTGATGGCCAAGGTGATGATGGCCATGGCCAAGCAGATGTTCCGTCTCGAGCGGACCATCGAGGGCCTGGCCCGAGAGCCGGTCGACAGCCGGCTCGCCCGCCTCGTCGTGGACATGCTGGGCGCCGCCGAGAGGTTGCCGGAGGGCCAGCTGTTGCCGGTCCTGGGCCGCGAGGAGATGGCGAAGATCGCCATCACGACCAGAGAATCGGTCTCCAGAACCCTTTCCGCCTGGTCGAAAAAGGGCATTGTCGAGCTGCGCGGGCGCCGCATCCTGGTCCGCGATCCTGAGCGCCTTCGCCGGCTGATTCACATCTCCGATGATTGAGCACGCGGCTCGCCTCGATCCGGTCCCGGCGGTCACCATTTCGCATCGCAAGGAGTTGATGAATGGCGGACATCAAGGTGTATGGGGCGCCGTGGTGCCCCGACTGCAAGCGCTCCAAGAGATTCCTCGCCGAGCACCGGGTGCCCTACCAGTGGATCGACATCGATGACGACGCCGAAGGTCTGCGTTGGGTCGAGGAACTGCAGAACGGCGGCCGCACCATTCCCACGATCGTGTTCCCGGACGGCGGCCATCTGCTCGAGCCCTCAGACGAGGAGCTTGCGCGCAAGCTCGGGCTGAAGCTCGAGGCCGACCGCGAGTTCTACGACCTCGCCATCGTCGGCGGTGGTCCAGCCGGCCTGGCAGCGGCCATTTACGCCGCCCGCGAGGGCATCGACGCCGTCATCATCGACCGCAGCGCGCTGGGCGGGCAGGCCGGCGTGACCGAGCGCATCGAGAACTACCCCGGATTCCCGGAGGGAATCGGAGGCGCGGAGCTGGCGGACCGGTTCGTCGCGCAGGCGCGACGCTATGGGATCGAGCTCGTGGCGGCGGTGGGCGTGGAGGGGATCGCCCCGGAGGAAGGCGATGTGCTGCTTCGGCTGAGCAACGGCCAGCAGGTCTGCGCACATGCGGCTCTGCTCGCCACCGGATCCTCGTATCGCAAGCTGGGCGTCCCCGGGGAGGAAGGCCTGATCGGCGCCGGCGTCCATTTCTGCGCCACGTGCGACGGCCCTTTCTACAAAGGCGCGGAGGAGCTGCTCGTGGTCGGCGGCGGCAACTCGGGGCTGGAGGAGGGGTTGTTCCTCAGCCAGTTCGCCAAGCGGATCCGCATCGTCGAATTCGCCCCCGAGCTGAAGGCCTCCAAGCTGCTGCAAGACAAGGTGCGGTCGCATCCGCGGTTTACGGTCCACACCAACACGCAGGTGGTCGAGCTCAAGGGCGAACCCAAGTTGAAAGAGGTGGTGGCGCGTGATCGCGCCACCGGAGCCGAACACCACTGGAATCCGGCGGCCGCCTTTGTGTTCATCGGGCTCGATCCCAACACCGGCTTCCTCGAAGGCGCGGTGGAGCTCGACCGTTGGGGTTTCGTGGTCACCCAGGAGCACCGCACGTCGATGACAGGCGTCTTCAGTGCCGGGGACGTGAGAGCCGGCTCAACCAAACAGCTGGGCGCCGCCGTCGGTGAGGGCATCGCCGCTCTGCTCGACATTCGCCAGTACCTGCAGGAACACCATCACGTCATCCCGCACACGGTCAACGCGTAGGACGAAATGTGATCCGCGTCACATGGTGTGTATCGTTGGCGACATAGGCTGGCCTCATGGCATTCCTGAGCCGGCTCATCTCTCCAAGGTCCCAGCCGCCGGCGGCGAGGCTTTATCGCGCCACCTGGAATGGCGCGGTCCTGGCCGAGAGCGCCGATACGGTTGTCGTCGAGGGCAATCACTACTTCCCGCGCGCTGACGTGCGCGCTGAGAATCTTCGACCGAGCACGACCCACACGACCTGCCACTGGAAGGGTGTCGCTAGCTATCACGACGTCGTCGTGGGCGACAGGGTCAATCGAGACGCTGCGTGGTACTACCCCAAACCCAGCGCGGCCGCCGATCGGATCAAGGACCGAGTTGCGTTCTGGCACGGCGTCACAATCGAGCCGGTCGCGGGATAATGACGTCATGGCTGCGATCAGGGGCTTTCAGCTCGAGGCCGACGCCAGCGCGCGTGAATGGCTGAAATCGCACCCCTCAGCCGAGCCGCGGGTCATCGCATATGACGTCCATCGGTGCTGCGGAGGCGGCAAGATCTGCCAGGTGAGCGTCCGCGGGCTGTCGCCAAAGGATGATCCCAGGGAGTTCGTGACCGGCACCCTGGAAGGCGGCGCCCGGTTCCTGATCGATCGCAGGGCGGCGGCCCGGTTGCCGTCGCGCTTCGGCCTCACGGTGCGCGGGCTGGGTCCCTTGAAGCACCTCGACCTCAACCTCGACGGCGAGCAGTGGGGAGAGCTTCTCTATCGCTGATCCGGGGTCTCAGCCGGTTCCGCCTCGCTCGCGCCGGGCCCGGAAAGTCGCGATTGCCGCCTGGCGGTAGCGCTCGGCCATCTCAAAGTAGCGTGCGGCGTCATCGACGATGTCCGGGTCGTGTTCCTTATGGCGCCGGCTCAATGCGAGGACCGCGAACTTGGCCCCTCTCATATACGGCTCCAACTGCTCCAACGGCAGAGGTCGGTCTCCGCGCGCCATGTCAGTCACCTCCGCGAACGGAATCGAGCAACTCGTCGTCAGCCGGCCGGTCGGCGTAATCGTTGCCGACGTATCTCCACGCCACGCGGCCGTCACTTCGGACTGCAAAGATCGACGGCCTGGCGATGCCGCCCTCGCCATCGGTCCACACGCCCCATGCCTTGATCACGCGACCCTCGGGATCACTGAGCAGCGGAAACGGCAACAGCAGCTTGTCGACCATCGCGCGGTTGTTCTCGACCGGATCGACCGAGATGCCGGCGAGGCTCACGCCCTCATTGACGAAGCGGTCCCAGGTTCTTGCGTACGAGGCCAACTGCCCGTTGCAGTAGGGTCACCAATCACCGCGGTAGAAGACGAGCAGGACGGGTCCACGGGCAAGGTGATCGGCGAGGTGCCAACTCTTGCCGTCTTGGTCGGATAGCTCGAAGTCGATTGCCTCGTCCACGTCACTCCTTTTTCCCGCTCGCCGGATCGACGACGATCGGGTCTCCGATCGCTCGTGCTTGGTCTAAGCCTAACCGTCCAAGCGCCACGCTCATTCACTGGGGTAGATTCCCACTGCCATGGCCGGTCGCGACCGCAAAGACATGCTGCTCGAAGCCGGGCTCACGCTGGCTTCTGAGCTGTCGCTGCCGATCGTGCTCCAGAGGATCGTCGACATCGCCGCCCAGGTCACGGACGCCCGCTATGGGGCTCTGGGTGTGCTTGGAGAGGGGGGCACGCTGAGGGAGTTCATCACCACCGGGCTCTCGGATGAGGAGAGGCGGCTGATCGGCGCCCTGCCCCGTGGCCGGGGCGTGCTCGGGTTGCTCATCCATGAACCGCATCCGGTCCGCATCCGGAACATCGGGGACCATCCACGATCGGTTGGGTTCCCGCCGAATCACCCGCCGATGCACTCGTTCCTCGGCGCGCCCGTCCAGGCGATGGGCCGGGTGTTCGGCAACATCTACCTGGCCGAGAAGCGCGGCGCCCACGAGTTCAGCGCCGAGGACCAGGAGTCCCTGATTGTGCTCGCCACACAGGCGGGCGTCGCCATCGCCAATGCGTTGCTCTATGAAGAGGCACGCACTCGAGAGCGATGGCTCCGCGCTCTGCGTGACATCACCAACGAGATCTTGGCCGGGGCTGGAGCCGACTCGCTGCTGGAGGACATCGCGGAGCACGCTCGCGATCTCGCCGAGGCCGACGCCGCCACCATCGTGAGCGTGAGCCACAGCCCCGGCCAGCTGATCGTTGCCGCCGCGGTCGGAGCGTATTCGAGCGAGTTGAAGGGACAACGGCTGCCGGCTGCGCGGTCGATCTCGGGTGAGGTTATGCGCACCGGCAAATCGCTGGCTTTCGATGACGTCAGCGCCGACCCCCGCGCGTATCAGCCGACCGTCCGACTCGGACGCCATGGGCCCGCCCTTTTCGTCCCCCTTCGAGTGCGCGGAGGCGCCACCGGCACGTTGCTGGTCGCCAACCTGAAAGGCGGGCGCGGCTTTGACGACCGGACGGTCCGTCTCGTAGAGACGTTCGCCGACCAGGTTTCCGTGGCCATCGAATACGCGCGGGCGCAGGCGGACTTGAGGCGGCTGGGGCTGATGGAAGAACGGGAACGCATCGCCAGAGAGCTGCACGACGGGATCATCCAGTCGCTGTTCGCGGTCGGCATGGGTCTTCAGGGGACAGGGCAGCTCACCGGCTCGCCAGAGGTGACCGCGCGCATCGAGGGCGCGGTGGGGGAGCTCGACCGCTCGATCAGCGACCTGCGCAACTACATCTTTGGGCTGCGGCCGGGAATCCTCGCCGACCGTCAACTCGACCAGGCGCTGCGCGCGTTGGGAGAAGAGGCCCAGGCCCGCTCGCAAGGTCAGGTCGAGGTCGAAGTGGACGCCGGGCTCGCGGCGAGTCTCTCGGCGAGTTCCCATGAGATCGTCCAGCTGACGCGCGAGGCGCTGTCCAATGTCGCCCGGCACGCCCAGGCCAAGCGCACCACCATCCGCCTGGCGCGGCACGGGTCCAATGCCGTTCTTACAATCGAAGACGACGGCGTCGGCTTTGACACCGGCGCCGAGTCCCGGGGCAACGGCATGGCCAACATGCATGGACGCGCCGCAGGGCTGGGGGGGACCATGCGGATCACCAGCGAAGTGGGAAAGGGCACCCGGTTGCGCGTGACGTTCCCGGCTGCGAACCGGGGAGCCGAACGGACTCCTTCTCGCGGGACCAAAGACCGTGCGGTACGGCGCCCCCGGTTGCGAGCATAGGGCGATGGCGTCGAATCGCATTCGCCTCCTGCTGGTGGACGATCACGAGGTCGTCCGAGATGGCGTCAAGGCGCTCATCGCCGCCCATGACGACCTTGCCGTCGTCGCCGAGGCCGCCTCGGTGCGTGAGGCGATCGAGCAGGCGGAAAGGACGAAGCCTGACGTGATCGTGATGGACGTCCGGCTGGCCGACGGCAGCGGGATCGAGGCCACGCGCGAGATCCGCGCTCGCCTCGAGAACACCCAGGTCCTGATGCTGACATCGTTCGCGGACGACGAGGCGCTGTTCGCCTCGATCATGGCGGGCGCCGCGGGTTACGTGCTCAAGCAAATCAGGGGCGGCGAGCTCATCCGGGCCATCCGCCAGGTGGGGGAGGGTAAGAGCCTTCTGGACCCGGAAGTCACGCGAACGGTGCTGGAGCGGCTCCGCAGGGGCAAGACCATGCGCGATGAGAAGCTGGCGCGCCTGTCGGCGCAGGAAGAGCGCATCCTCACCCTGATCGCGAAGGGTAGGACCAATGGGCAGATCGGCAAGGATCTGAAGCTCGCCGAAAAGACCGTCAAGAACTACGTCTCGACCATTCTGTCCAAGCTGGAGGTGGCGCGCCGGGCGGAGGCGGCGGCCTACCTGGCTCGGCATACGATGACGCCAGGCTCTTAGCCAGGCGGAGCGAGGCCCTCCGATGGCGAAGCCAGGCGGCACAGCGGCGTTTCGAGGCGCTTGGCGATCGACTCGGCCAGCTCTTGGACCGTGCCTTCCGCGACGTTGTGCATGAGCACCTCGTCCAGGTGCTCGCCGAAACGGCCGAGGGGCGGTTCATAGACGCCGCTGACCGTCAACCTCGTCACGTGCCGATCCAGCGGCGCCAGCTCGATCCTGCCCACGAGTGAAGGAAAGAGCCTCCACGGAAAGGTTGCACTCCAGCTGAGTGGGATGACCATCCGATCACCGGCGGTCACGGGGCCACCCAGGTCGACCGCGACCGTCTTGCGAAGGGGCAAGCCGGCGATCCACGGCCCGACTGGGGACCGGTTCTGATCGTCAAGGCGCGGGAACCATCTGCGGGGCCCGCCGGCCAGGACGGCGCTGCACACTTCCACCGGACGGCCGACGTGGACGGAGTGCTCAACGAACATGACCTGAGTATCCAGGCGTCGGGATCGGACGTCAGGTGCCGGAGGTCCCGGCGTCGCTGGGCCGAAGGGCCCACACAAGGCTCGGTTTACTCGCCAGCCTTGCGGTTCGCGCCCGAAAAGCGCTGGATCACCGAACGCACCGGATCGAAGTAGACGTCGTCCATGCGCTCCTTGAGCGGGATGATCGCGTTGTCGGTGATCTTGATGTGCTCGGGGCAGACCTCCTGGCAGCACTTCGTGATGTTGCAGTAGCCGACGCCGGCCTTGCCCTTGAGCAGCGGCCGGCGGTCGAGCACGTCCTTCGGGTGCATCTCCAGGCTTGCGATCCGGACCATGAAGCGCGGGCCGTAGTAGACGCCCTTCAGGTCGTGGCTGCGCAGCACGTGGCATACGTCCTGGCACAGGAAGCACTCGATGCATTTGCGAAACTCCAGCGAGCGTTCCACGTCCTTCTGCTGCATGCGCCACGGCTCGCTCCCGGAGGCGTCCTTCTCGGATGGAGTGAACGGAGGGATCTGCTTGTTGACCTCGTAGTTCCAGCTCACGTCGGTGACCAGGTCCTTGACCAACGGGAAGGCCTGCATCGGCCGGACCGTCACCTGGTCGCCGTACTCCGCGATCGGCGTCTTGCACATGAGACGTGGGAAGCCGTTGATCTCGGCCGAGCAGGAACCGCACTTGGCGGCTTTGCAGTTCCAGCGCACGGCCAGGTCCGCGGCCATGTTGGCCTGCACCCACAGCACCGCGTCGAGGACGACCATGCCCTCCCGTACCGGGACGCGATAGGAGACCAGCTCGCCACCGGCGGCGTCGCCGCGCCAGATCTTGAGGTCCAGGTTCGTGAGCTCCATCTACTCGGTCTCCTCGGGCGTATAGGTGGCGTAAGAGCGCTGCACGGCGTCGGCGAGATAAGCCGGCAGGGGTGGTTTCGGCTCGGCCTGGACGTGCATGCCGTGAGCTGTCTTCTCGACCACGAAGTTCACGGCGGCGAGCTTCTCGTCCGTCTTCGGAAAGTCGGAGCGGGCATGGGCGCCGCGGCTCTCCTTCCTTTCCAGGGCGGACCGCAGCAAAGCCTCGGCGTTGAGCAGCATCGACACCAGGTCATGCGCGGTGTGCCAGCCGGGGTTGAATGCCCGCGTCGTCGAACCTCCCGTCCCGCAGCTCTGGGCACGCGCACCGAGTTCCTCGATCTTCTCCAGGCCGGCTTGGAGGCCCGGCGCATCCCTGACGATCGGTGCGTGTTGCGTCATCACGTCCTGGATCTCCGCCTGCAGCTTGAACGGGCTCTCTCCGGCGGGGCGGTCGAAGGGCGCCATGAGGGCGGCGATCGCGCTCTCCACCTGCGCCGGGTCGATCTTCGCTTTCGCCGTCTTCGGATTCGCCTTGGCGGCGGCGGCGGCCGCGTCGCCGGCCCGCTTGCCGAAGACCAGGAGGTCGCTGAGGGAGTTCCCGCCCAGGCGGTTGGCTCCATGCAGCCCTGACGCGACCTCGCCGGCGGCAAACAACCCGGCGACCGTGGTGGCGCCGGTCTCGGGATTCACCCGCACGCCGCCCATCGCGTAGTGGATCGTCGGCGCCACCTCCATGGGTTGCTTGGTGATGTCGACCTTGGCCAGCTTGAGGAACTGCTCATACATCGAGGGGAGCTTGCTCTTGATGAACTCGGGCTTCTTGTGCGTGATGTCGAGGTACGCGCCACCGTGGGGAGTCCCCCGGCCGGCCCCGACCTCTGAGTTGATCGCGCGCGCGACGATGTCCCTGGACGACAGCTCCATGCGCTCGTGGTCGTAGCGCTCCATGAAACGTTCCCCGTCCTTGTTGCGCAGCACGCCGCCTTCGCCGCGCACGCCCTCGGTGACGAGGATGCCTCGCACCCCGGCCGGCCAGACCATCCCGGTCGGATGGAACTGGACCATCTCCATGTCGCGCAGCTGCGCGCCCGCTTCGTAAGCGAGGGCGGTACCATCACCCGTGCTCTCCCACGAGTTGGACGTGACGCGGTACATCTTGCCCGCGCCGCCGCTTGCCAAAAGGAGCGCCGCGCAGCGGTACTGAATCAGCGAGCCGTCTGCTCGCCTGTAAGCGAGCGCCCCGGTCACGCGCCCGTCGGACGTCAGGAGCTTGAACACGTTTGTCTCCATGTGGACGTCCACTCCGCTGGTGTGCACCGCGCGGTCCTGGAGGGTGCGGATCAGCTCCAGCCCGGTTCGGTCGCCGATGTGGGCGAGGCGTGGATAGGTATGGGCGCCAAACGGTCGCTGGTGTATGCGGCCCTGCCAGGTACGATCGAAAAGGGCGCCCCAGCGCTCGAGCTCGATCACCCTCTCCGGTGACTCTTTGGCGTGGAGTTCGGCCATCCGCCAGTCGTTGATGAGCTTGCCGCCCTTCATCGTGTCCGCGAAGTGAACTTCCCAGGTGTCCTGGTAGGCCACGTTGTGCAGGGCCGCGGCGACGCCGCCTTCGGCCATGACCGTGTGCGCTTTGCCGAGCAGCGACTTGCACACGACCAGCACGCGCGCGCCCGCCTCCGCGGCGGCGATTGCGCCTCGCAGGCCGGCGCCGCCCGCGCCCAAGACGAGGACGTCGGTCTCGACTGTCTCGTAGTTGCTCGAGCTCAGGCGATCCACCTCGGGTCGTGCAGCACTCCCGACAGCAGGAGCCGGATGTAGATGTCGGTCGCGGCGACTGAGAAAAGGCTCGCCCAGGCCCAGCGATCGTGCTTGATGTTGAGCACGGACACCCCCCGCCACAGCCGGTGGCGGGCGCGAGCCGCCGCTGTGCAGGAGAAGCAATCGAGCTCGCCACCGGCCAGATGGCGGAATGCATGGCAGCCGAAGGTGTATGCGGACAGCAGGAGGACGTTGGCTAGCATCAGCAGGCTGCCGAAGCCGATCCCAAAGCGTCCGCCGAAGTCGAAGGCGAAGATGGCGTCGAACCACAGGAACGCGACCTGCACGACCGTCGCGTAGAAGGCGAAGCGATGCAGGTTGTTGAAGACCCATGGAAACGCGGTCTCACCGCGATAGCGCCGGCCGTTCGGCTCGGGCACCGCGCACGAGCGGGGATGTCCGAAGAATGATCGGAAGTAGGCCTTGCGGTAGTAGTAGCAGGTGAGCCGGAAGGCCAGCGGCGCCCACGCCACCCAGATGCCCGGCGGGATGGGACCGACCTTGATCAGGGGGGAGTAGAACGGGCTGAGGTATGGCGCGTAGTAGCCGTTCGTCTGGAGGAAAACGACCCAGATGGCGAAGATGCCGAACAGGCTGAGCGCGACCACGACGAAGGCGGGATAGAGCCAGTTGGGCAGGACGCTGTACGGGTTGCGGACCGCCAAACGGTCCACGCGAGCCTGGTCAGCGGTTGGTGAAGACAGCGCCACGTCGGGTCTTATCTAACTACGAATCGCATGTGCGACGCCGGCCGCGCGCGGTGAACAGGGTGATTTACGCCCTGGGCGGAGGCGAGAAAATTGGTTGCCGCGGGCGGTCCGGCAAGGCAATTTGCGCAGCGGAGGCGCCGTATGCAAGCGGCGGCTCCGGCGGGCTGAGCCCGCCCGAGCCATGCCGTGCGGAAGAGCTGTCACGCCGCGATCTTATGCGCGGCCCTGACTGACTCGGGCTTGCGCCCGGCGATGAAAAGCTCGAAGACGAGGGCGCCGAGAACCGCCAGCGCCGCGATCAAGAGTCCGATGCCGGCATACGTCGTGTAGACGCCGATCGTCCACCATCCGTAAGCATTCAGCAGCATCGAGCGGAGCGTTTCGCCCTTGAAGAGGGTCGCCACCTGCCCCTGCAGCTTGGCGTTCGTCGGGTCGGCGCTGGCCTGTGTGCTGACCTGCGCATAGGTCTGGCCGCCCGCCACGCCTTGCAGGTGCCTTCCGATGAATCCGTTCGCGTAAGCCTGGCCTTGTCGCCGTTGTCCACCTGCTGCCCCGCGTACCGCTGCAGGTCGGGGAACTCGCTCGGGCTGAGCGCCGGGCTGCCCGCCCGCGGGAAGTCGATCTTCTGCGCGACGAGCTCGTCGTGCACCATGCCGGTCACGAAGCTGCCCTCGTAGAAAAGCCAGCCCGAGGCGGCCGCCAAGACGACGACCAGGATCGATTGAAGGATCACGATCCGCCACCGAATTGCCGCGTTCACGTCATTGCCTCCTTGACCAGCCCTCGATGAGGGATTTAACTGAGCTGTTGACGGCTCTTGATTGCAGTCAACTGGTCGGCCGGTCGCAAGACGACTGCCGTTGGGCCCTGCTGGCTTAGGGTCCGAAGGCCCGCTCGGTCGGGACTCTCGGCCCGCGTGCCGGCGGTTGGGGGACACCAGACTCGAGCCGATGCCCGCGACCAGCCGCGGCGATCACCTGCGCGTTCGTCGGTGCACGGCCAGGAGCCCCTGCCGGAAGGGGACCTCAGGCCCTAGTGATCCGACCGAGGGGGCGGTCCAATGACGTCGGGACTGTTGGAGAAGGAGACCGAGGCGATGGACTCACCGGCGACCTACCTGCATTGGGGCTTCATCCTCATCTCAATACCGAACCTGGTCGTGATCGGCACCATGATCGTGCTCTTCGCCATCGCGCTCGTGGCTCCCTTTCCGCATGGGGGCGACGGCGATGACTGAGACAGCCACACCGGCCGCGGTGGCCCGACCAGCCGCAACCTGGACGCTGAGGGTCCGCCGGGCCGTCGACCGGCTCCTGCCCACCGAACACCTGCTCCCCGACCGTCAGCCCTACTACGTCGGCTCGTGGGTCTATGTGTTCGGCGTGGTCACCATCGCCGCCCTCGTATGGGTCGTCGTCAGCGGCGTCGTGCTGTCGTTCATGGGACCGCAGTGGTGGCATGACTCAACGCTTGGGCGGTTCTTCAACAGCCTCCACTTCTGGTCGGTGCAGCTCTTCTTCATCTTCATGGTCCTGCACCTCTGGGGCCAGTACTTCATGGCCGGCTGGCGGCATGGACGCGCCGCGACCTGGATGATCGGCGTCGTCATCTTCGGCGTCAGCATCCTCACCGCCTTCACGGGTTATCTGTCGCAGCAGAACTTCGATTCGCAATTCATCGCTATCAACGCCAAGGATGCGATGAACGCCGCCGGGGCGGGCGCCTTCTTCAACGTCCTCAACTTCGGCCAGATGTACGGCCTGCACGTGATGCTGCTCCCGATCGGAGTCACGTCCCTGGTCGCCGTCCACATCGTCATGGTGCGCATGCGCGGAGTCGTGAAACCGATCGACGCCGAAGGGGGGGCTCGGCCATGAAGGCCATGGCGACGACGCAGGACGAGTACTACCGAGGCGTCCGGATGGTCCCCTACGACCTGGTCAAGGAGCTGGTCCTGGCGCTGGCCGGCATCGGCGTGATCGCGCTCGTGCTCGCGGCTGCGCTCTCGTCGCCGGACGTCCCCCCGGTCACCATCGCAAGCTGGGCGCAGGGCGACGCGGTGGACTTCGTTACCACCGCCGCCAACGAGCTCGCCGGCTCGACCACGAGCGCCGGGTACGGCGCTCCTTACAACACCGCGGGTCCCGGCCAGAGCTGGGGGCCGATCGCACCCCAAGAATGGTTGGGCGCGCGCATCCCGATCGATCCGGCCGACAGCTTCGTGATCCAGCCACTCCAACGTGCGAGCTTCAGCAACACCGCTCTGGGCACCGCCTTGAGCCAATGGCGGGCTGCGACCGCGGACCAGCGGGGCAACTGGCTTGACGCCTATACCAAGGCGCTCCCCAAGGCCGCCGTCACGGACGGCACGGTGGTCGTCGCCGATGGCGACTACGGACCGCTGCCGCTGATGATGTCCGACCTGCTCGGCGTCGGGCAGGCGGGCGGCCTCGACGGCCTGCTTCTGATCAACGGCCGCTTCTACCAGACCGACTACACGCAGGGGCTGCTCTTCATGGGCGATGGCGGCTACCTGGCCGGCCTGGCGCAGCAGGCGAATCTGACCGGCAGCCTGTGGGGCATGATGAACGAGACCGGCCGCTACCCCGGCCAGACATGGCTGTGGCTGTACACGATGTGGTACCAGGTGGCGCCGTTCACCAGCACGAGCGGCCTCCTCGGCCTCAACGCCGCGAACGCGGACCTCGGAATCATCATCCTGATGACGGCGCTGACGATCGCGCTGGCGCTGGTGCCATTCATCCCGATCCTTCGTGACCTCCCGCGCTGGCTGCCCGTCCACAGGCTGATCTGGCGGCGGTACTACGCGCCCAAGCGAGCCGCCATCCGCCCCTGAGAACACCGGCGAACGCTCGGCGCCCGACGTCCCGGCGACTTTCGGGCGTGGATCCATGCGCTCCGCGCTGGCGGCCCATCCAAGCGAGCTTTAACCTGGAAAGACAGGTCTCGGTTCGAGTCACTTTTACCTGGAGGAAGAGCAATGCCTGATGTGAAGAACCCGCTCCTGAAGGCGCATCAGTTCTTCCGCCAGGGACCGGCTTCGGCCGAGGGCTGGAGTCAGCTGGTCGCCAAGGATCGGGAGTGGGAGTCCTTCTATCGAGACCGCTGGCAGCACGACAAAGTCGTGCGCTCGACACATGGCGTCAACTGCACCGGCTCCTGCTCCTGGAACGTCTACGTCAAAGACGGCATCATCACCTGGGAGTCGCAGGCGGTCGACTACCCCTCAACCGGGCCCGACATGCCCGAATACGAACCCCGGGGCTGCCCTCGCGGCGCGTCCTTCTCCTGGTACACCTACTCCCCGCTCAGGGTGAAATACCCCTACGTCCGCGGCAGCCTGCTCGGCATGTACCGGGAGGCGCTGGCCCGGCACGAAGACCCCGTTGCCGCCTGGGCCGAGATCGTCGAGGATCCCGAGAAGGCTCGGCTCTACAAGTCGCAGCGAGGCAAGGGCGGATTCGTTCGCGCGAGCTGGTCGGAAGCGGCGGACATGATCGCCGCCGCGCACGTGCACACGATCAAGAAGTACGGTCCCGATCGGGTGCTCGGCTTCTCGCCGATCCCCGCCATGTCCCAGGTGTCCTACGCCGCCGGCACCCGATTCCTCTCTCTCATCGGCGGGGTGATCCTGAGTTTTTACGACTGGTACGCGGACCTCCCGCCCGCCTCGCCCCAGGCCTTTGGCGACCAGACCGACGTACCGGAGTCGGCGGACTGGTGGAACGCGGGCTATCTCATCATCTGGGGCACCAACCTGCCGATCACTCGCACGCCGGACGCGCACTTCATGACCGAGGCGCGCTACCGAGGCCAGAAGGTGGTGGTGGTGTCGCCGGATTACTCCGACCACACCAAGTTCGCCGATCACTGGCTGCCCGCCCAACCGGGCACGGACGCCGCGCTCGGGATGGCCATGGGCCACGTGATCCTCAAGGAGTTCTACGTCGACCGGGAGGTCCCCTACTTCCAGGAGTACGCCCGGCGCTTCACCGACCTGCCGATGCTGGTCACGCTGCGGGAGCGGGAAGGGGCGTACGTGCCGGATCGCTTCCTGCGCGGCTCCGATCTCGCCGCTGCGGAGGACAACGGAGATTGGAAAACCGTCGTCTTCGACGAGGCGACCGAAGCGCCCGCGGTGCCCAAGGGCTCGGTCGGGCATCGTTATGGCACCGAGGCGGGGAAGTGGAACCTCGACCTCGAGGCGATCCAGCCCGCACTGAGCCTCTACGGCCGGCGGCAGGACTCGGTCGCGGTCGACCTGCCTCGCTTCGACATCGGCGTGACCGAGGGCGGGAGCAGCCTGCGACGGGGTGTGCCCGCGCTGCGGATCGGCGCTCACCTGGTGACCACGGTTTTCGACCTGCTGCTGGCCCAGTACGGCGTGGCGCGAGACGGGCTGCCCGGAGATTGGCCGAAGGGCTACGAAGACCCCGAGCCCTACACCCCGGCGTGGCAGGCGGAGATCACGTCAGTCGAGGCGCAGCTGGCAACCCGAATCGCTCGGGAGTTCGCGCGCAACGCGGAGCTCACGCGCGGCCGCTCCATGATCTGCATGGGCGCCGGGACCAACCACTGGTATCACTCGGACCTCATCTATCGCACCTTCTTGAGCTTGCTCATGCTCTGCGGCTGCGAGGGGGTGAATGGCGGCGGCTGGGCGCATTACGTCGGCCAGGAGAAGGTGCGGCCGCTCACCGGCTGGCAGACGATGGCCTTCGCCCTGGACTGGACCAGGCCCCCGCGCCAGCAGGCATCGACTCCGTTCTTCTACATGGTCACCGACCAGTGGCGCTACGAGGCCTTCAACGCCGATGAGCTAGCCTCGCCGCTCGGCCGCGGCCTCTTCCGCGGGCGTCAGTTCGCGGACTGTTACTCGCTGGCCGGAAGGCTGGGTTGGACCCCGTCATTTCCGAGCTTCGACCGCAATCCGCTGAAGATCGTGGAGGAGGCCCAGCGCGCCGGCGTCGAGGCCAAGGACTTCGTCGTCCGGGAGCTCCAGGCGGGGAGGCTGCGCTCGGCGACCGAGGACCCTGACGCACCCGAGAACTGGCCGCGCGTGCTCACCGTGTGGCGCTCGAATCTGCTCGGCTCCTCGGGGAAGGGTCACGAGTACTTCCTGAAGCACCTGCTCGGCACCATCGATCCCGCCGTCCGAGCCGACGAGACCGCGCCCGAGCTGCGGCCGGAGGAGGTGGTCTGGCGGGAGCAGGCGCCCGCCGGCAAGCTCGACCTGATGACGACCATCGACTTCCGGATGACGTCCAACTGCCTGTTCTCAGACGTGGTCCTGCCGGCCGCGACCTGGTACGAGAAGTACGACCTTTCGTCCACCGACATGCACCCCTTCGTGCACGCCTTCAACCAGGCGATCCCGCCGCCCTGGGAGACCAAGACCGACTGGGACGCCTTCAACCACATCGCCGACGCCTTCTCGCGGCTGGCCGCCGAACATCTTGGCGTCCGCCAGGACCTGATCGCTGCCCCGCTCCTTCACGACACGCCCGATGAGATCGCTCAGCCGCTGGGGCGAGTCCTCGACTGGAAGAAGGGCGAGTGCGATCCCGTCCCCGGGAAGACGATGCCCAAGCTGATCGTCGTCGAGCGTGATTACGGGGCGGTCGCCGCCAAGATGCGCTCGCTGGGCCCGCTCCTGGAGTCGCTGGGCAACCAGGTCAAGGGGGCGAGCTGGAAGCCCATCGAGGAGATCGAGTACCTGGCGCACAAAAATGGCGTCGTCCGCGGTGGTGTGGCCGACGGACGTCCCCGGTTCGATCGGGCCGAGCAGGTGGCGGACGCGATCCTCGTCCTCTCCGGCACCACCAACGGCAGGCTGGCCGTCGAAGGTTTCCGTTCGTTGGAGAAGACGACCGGCCTGGTGCTCACCGACCTCGCCGCGCCTCGAGAAGGGGATCGAATCACCTTCCAGGACGCGCAGGTCCAGCCGCGCACCGTCATCACCTCCCCTGAGTGGTCCGGGATCGAGGCCCACGGCCGGCGCTACTCGCCCTTCACGATGAACGTCGAGAAGAACAAGCCCTGGCACACGTTGAGCGGGCGCCAGCACTTCTACGTCGACCACGAGTGGATGCTGGAATACGGCGAGAGCCTGCCCGTCTTCAAGCCACCCCTCAACTACCAGCGGCATTTCGGCGATCAGGGCACCGGCGACGCGGGCCGCCTGGAGGTGACGCTTCGCTACCTGACGCCCCACTCCAAGTGGTCGATCCACTCCGAGTACCAGGACAACCTGCACATGCTCACCCTCTTCCGCGGCGGGCCTGTGATGTGGCTGAGCCAGGAGGACGCGGCGTTGCTCGAGGTCCGCGACAACGACTGGATCGAGGCCTTCAACCGCAACGGTGTCGTCAGCTGCCGCGCCGTCGTCACCCACCGCATCCCGAAGGGAGTCTGTCTGATGTATCACGCCAAGGACCGCCATGTGAACGTTCCCCTGACCGAGCTTCGGGGCAACCGGGGAGGGACGGACAACTCCCTGACCCGCGTGGTCTGGAAGCCGACGCACCTCATCGGCGGCTATGCGCAGCTTTCGTTCGCCTTCAACTACTACGGCCCCACCGGGTCGCAGAGGGATGAGGTGACCGTGATCCGCAAGCGGCAGGCGGAGGTGGTGTTCTGATGCGGATCAAGGCCCAGATGGCGATGGTCATGAACCTCGACAAGTGCATCGGCTGCCACACCTGCAGCGTCACCTGCAAGCAGGTCTGGACCAACCGCCCCGGCACCGAGTACGTCTGGTTCAACAACGTCGAGACCAAGCCCGGGCTCGGCTACCCAAGGCGCTGGGAGGACAACGACAAGTGGCGCGGGGGCTGGGAGCTTGACAAGCACGGCCGGCTTCGCTTGAAGGCGGGGGGCCAGCTGCGCAAGCTGCTGACCATCTTCTGGAACCCGAACCTGCCGACGATGGACGATTTCTACGAACCCTGGACCTACGACTACGAGATGCTGACGACGGCTCCGCTCTCAGACCGGGACCCGGTGGCGAAGCCGCACAGCCAATTGACGGGAAAGCAGATGAGCGTGCGCTGGGGCCCCAACTGGGATGACGACCTGGCGGGAGCGCCCCAGAATGCGCCTGGGGACCCCGACCTCCGCGGCATCCAGGAGCACGTCAAGCTCGCCTACGAGCAGGCCTTCATGTTCTACCTGCCCCGCATCTGCGAGCACTGCCTGAATCCCTCCTGCGTCGCTTCGTGCCCTTCGGGGGCCATGTACAAGCGCAACGAGGACGGCATCGTCCTGGTCGACCAGGACAAGTGCCGCGGCTGGCGCTTCTGCGTGTCGGGCTGTCCCTACAAGAAGGTCTATTTCAACCACAAGACAGGCAAGGCCGAGAAGTGCACGCTCTGCTACCCGCGCATCGAGGCCGGGCTCCCCACCATCTGCTCGGAGACCTGTGTCGGCCGCATCCGCTACCTGGGCCTGGTCCTTTACGACGCCGACCGGGTGCTCGAGGCCGCTTCCACGCCCGACGAGAAGAAATTGCTGGACGCGCAGCTGTCCGTCTTCCTCGACCCGGAGGACCCGGCGGTTCGGGAGCAGGCCGGCAAAGACGGCATCCCCGACGATTGGATCGAACACGCTCGCCGCTCACCGGTTTACGCGCTCGCGATCCGCTATGGGGTGGCCCTTCCCCTTCACCCCGAGTATCGGACCCTTCCCATGGTCTGGTACGTGCCGCCGCTCTCCCCGGTCGTGAACGCGCTCGAGGGCGACGGCTTCGAAGCCAACCCGGACGACGTGTTCCCGGCCATCGACATGATGCGGATCCCTGTCGACTACCTGGCCAACCTGCTCGCGGCCGGCGACGCGGACCGCATCCGGTATGTGCTGAAGAGGCTGGCGGCGATGCGCACGTTCATGCGCAAGAAGCAGGTGCTCGATCAAGAGGACGCGGCGGCGGCCCAGGCGGTGGGCATGACCACGACCGACCTCGAGGACATGTACCGGTTGCTCGCGATCGCCAAGGCGGAGGATCGCTACGTCATTCCCCAGGCCCATACGGAGCTTGCTCAGAGGCTGGTCGAACAGCCCGGCACCTGCGGCCTGGACTTCGACGGCGGGCCCGGCAACTGCGGAGCCCTGCCGCGGCCCGCCAAGAGCCTCAACGAGAACTTCATGCTGACCAAGAGGCTTCCCGTCGTGGGGCCGGAGGGAGGCCGGCAATGAGGCCCACAGGCGGCCGCCGTCAGCCGCCCTACAAGCTGCTGTCGCTGCTGCTCCAGTATCCGGACGAGGAGATCTGCGGGGCCCGAGCTGAACTTGCCCAAGCGATCCGAGAGCTGCCTCGAGGTCCCGAACAGAAGGCTCTGGAACGCTTCTTCGCGCACTTCAGCGTGACCCCGGTTGATGAGCTGCGTCAGCAATACGTGGCGACCTTCGACCTGCAAAAGCGTTCCAGCCTGTACCTGACCTTCTACACCGAGGGCGACACCCGGAAACGGGGGATGGCGCTGCTCCGCCTCAAGCGCCTGTACGCGGCCGCCGGGTTTCGCCTGGGCGGCCGTGAGCTTCCGGACTACCTGCCGGTGATGCTCGAGTTCGCCGAGCTCGCGCCCGCCGGGCATGGGGCCCAGATCCTGGCCGAACACCGGACCGGGCTCGAGCTGCTGCGCATCCACCTGCGCGAATCGGAGAGTCCGTACGTGCACCTGATCGAGGGCGTTTGCGCCGGCCTTCCCGGTCTGGCCCTCCCGGAGCTGGAGTCCGTGCGCCGGCTGCTCCAGGAGGGCCCGCCCAACGAGGAGGTCGGGCTCCAGCCCTTTGCCCCGCCCGAGGTGATGCCCTCGATGGGGGCGCGGCGATGAGCGCCGCCGGGCTCTTCATCTGGGTGGTGCTCCCGTACGCCGCCATGGTCCTGTTCGTCGCCGGTCATGTCTGGCGCTACCGCCACGACCAGTTCGGGTGGACCAGCCGGTCCACGCAGCTGCTGGAGAGTCGCTGGCTCGCCTGGGGGAGCAACCTGTTTCATTACGGCGCCCTGGCCGCGATCGGAGGCCACTTCCTGGGCATCCTGATCCCTGCCCAGGTCACCGCCTTCATCGGCGTCTCCGAGGCCCGCTATCACGTGATCTCAGCCGGCGCCGGATCGCTGGCCGGCATCGCCTGCGTGGCCGGTCTTGTGATCCTTGTCGTGCGGCGCGCCTACTTCCCGCGTGTCCGGCGCACCACCACCGGCATCGATGTCGCGGTGTACGTCCTGCTGGCTCTGCTGATCGGGCTCGGGATGGCCGAGACCTTCTTCTACAACACACTCGGCGGGGGCTACGACTACCGGGCCACGGTGGGAGTCTGGTTCCGCGGGCTGTTCGTGCTTTCACCCCAGCCCCAGCTGATGGCCTCCGCCCCGTTCGTCTATCAGCTGCATGCCGCGTCCGCCTGGCTGCTCTACGCGCTGTGGCCCTTCAGCCGCCTGGTCCATGCCTGGAGCCTGCCCTTCCAGTACCTGGGCCGGCCTTACATCCTGTATCGCAGCCGCTACGCGGCAACGCGCAGATGAGTGGTGGGGAGCCGGGGCCGGAGCGGGTGCCGGGGGCCGGCGCCGAGGCCGAATCGGCAGGCCTTGACCTGTTGCTCAGGATCGTCCAGGAGGAGGTGCGATCCAAGGCTTGCCCGGCCTGTGCCGCTCCGCTGGCGGACTGCGAGATGAACCTGCGCGAGCCGGAGCTGGATCGGGTCGTGGTCGAGGTCGCATGCCGCTCATGCGAGCGAACGCTGCTCATGACCATCGCCCCGGACGGCGAGTCCGGCGTGGCAACGGTCCGCTGAGGTCCTCAGACGAGGCTCACGAGCTGGGAGCGGACGCCTTCCTTCTTGGGCTGGGAACACCTCGTCGTCCGTGCCGTGCGACTCGGCGCAGGCGCGCGATGCAAAGGGTGGGCTCGACGAACGGCTCCAGGCGCCAGGCCTGAAGTGGCGCACCCATCTCGGCGATCGCGCCCTTGAGCATCCCCAGGTGCACGGAGCAGACCACCTCCGGGTTGGACTCAGCGACCTGCCGGAACGGGCAGTGGTGGAGCAGGATCTTCCGCTCGTCACCTTGACCCGTGGACTCGGCCATGAAACCCAGCTCGGTGAAGAGCTGGGTCACCTTGCCCACAGCCTCGTCCGCTGAGATCTGCGCGAAGGGCTTCGACCTCTCGGTCAGATAGCTGCCCCAGGCGCGCCCCGCATCCTCGGCCACCGCCTGAGGCCGGTCCCCGCTGGCGACGTAGCTCGCCAGGATCTGGGCCAGCAAACGATAGCCACCCTCCTGGCCTTCCGGTGCATCCGCTGCCTCGTACAGGACGCGCGGGCGCCCGCGCCCGGCAGCCGGGGCGCTCACCGCCTTGACCAGGCGGGCCTCCATCAGCTGCTCGGTGTGCGAGCGGATGGTGTTGGGGTGGAGGCCCAGCCGGCGGCCGAGCTCACGGGAGTCCATCGGGCCGCCCGTCCGCAGCTCCTCCAGGATCCGGGACCGGCTCACGTCGGCAAGGGCCCTGTGGATCCTCAGAGCGGGGTCGGCCTGCACGGTTGAATTATACGACAGCCATAGTAAATAATAGAAACATGGTGAGTGTCGGGGGGAACGTATGCCAGGCGTGAGCGGAATCAAACCCAAGCGCTCACCCGAGCCGGATCTGCCCGGCCGCTACCTGGCCACGGGCCTGGGCGCCTTCCTCCTCTTCGCCGTCGGGGTGCCGCTTTTGGCCCCGGACCTGGTGCGCACCAATGACGAGCCCAGGGTCTTCGCCCTGACCCACGTCGCGGTGCTGGGCTGGATCACGATGACCATGTTCGGCGCCCTCTACCAACTGTTCCCGGTCGCCCTCGGCGGGACCGTCCGGTCGCCACGCCTGGGCCGCTGGAACTACTGGGTGCTGCTGGCCGGCGTCGCGGGGTTCGTGCCAAGCTTCTACCTGGACTGGACGCCAGGCGTCGCCCTGTTCGGGTGCCTGGTGGTCGGCGGCGTCCTCCACTTCGCCTTCCAGATGCTGCGCAGCTTCCCCTCCGTGCAGTACTGGCACCCCATGGCCTTTTACGTGCTGGCCGCATTGATCTGGCTGGTCGCGACCATCGGCTTCGGCTTGGTTTACGCGCTCAACTGGCATTTCCGGTGGTTCGACGTCAGCGATCCGATGCTGGCGGCCCACGTCCACATCGGCCTCGCCGGCTGGCTGGGGCTGACCCTGATGGGCGTCTCCTACAAGCTGACGGAGCTGTTCTCCCTCGCTCACGGTCGCGGCTGGATCCTCACGTTCGCGAACCTGGCGGCGTGGAACGTGGGGCTCCTGGGGCTCACCCTCAGCCTGCTGTTCGCGGCCGGTACACCGCTCGTAACCGGCTTCGCCGCTCTGCTCGCGGCCTCGGCCCTGCTTCACGTGCTGGATGTCGGGCTTCTGCTGCGAACCCGGCGGCGCCGGAAGCTCACCGTTGATCAGTGGCACGGATTCGCTTCGCTCGCCGCCCTTCTGGTGGCCGCGGCTCTCGGCGTGCTCCTGGCCTCGGGCCACATCCCCGGCCGCAACTGGGTGGTTGCCTACGGCTATGCGGCGCTGGCCGGCTGGTTCGGATTTGCCATTCTCGGCAAGTCCTACAGGATCCTGCCCTTTCTCAGCTGGCTCCACCGTTTCAGCGGCCTGGCCGGACAGAGGCCGGTGCCGCTCCTCCGCGAGCTCGTCGACGAGCGCCTGGCCTGGGTTTCGTTCTCGCTGCTGGTGGTCGGATTCGCCGCTGTGCTGAGCGGGTTGCTCGTCGGCGATGCCGTGGTCGTCCGTGGTGGCGGCATGGTCTATGCCGCCGGGGCGCTGGTCTTCGCCTTCAGCGCGGCCGGGTTGGTGCTTCCGCTCGCGCTGCGGCGGCGCCCGGCGGCGCCGGCGAACGGGGCGGCGGCATGAACGACGCTCGCATCCAGATCCTCGACGAGATGGTTGAAGCCGAGGCCTGGCAGCAGCTTGAAAACGTCTATGACCCTGAGCTGGGCGTCAACCTCGTCGACCTCGGCCTCGTCTACTCGCTGGCTGTGAAGGCGGGTGAGGTTCACGTGCGGATGACGCTCACCACCCCGGGCTGCCCGATGAGCGACAGCATGCCGGAGGCGGTCGAAAGGGCGCTCCTGATGATCCCGGGCGCCTGCAAGGTCGCCGTCGACCTGGTCTGGGAGCCCCGCTGGGTGCCCGAGATGATGTCCGAGCGCGCTCGTCGCGAGCTCGGTTGGATGTGATTGGAGGTGTGTTGGCGATGGCGACGTTGGATGTGCGGCCGTTGATGGCAGCCGGCAAGGAACCGTTTGACGCGATCATGGCAGCGGTCGGCGCCCTGGGTCCAGACGAGGAGCTCGAGCTCCTGGCCCCCCTTGACCCGGTGCCCCTGTATGCGGTCCTCGGCGCTCAAGGTTTCGGCCACGAGACCGAGGCCCTCGGTGGCGGAGAATTTCGCGTCGTCTTCCGCCGGGAGGTGGGCTGAGATGGCGGTCAAGCCGCCGCGTCCGCTGGTCGGCCGCGCCGCCGACCTCGCCGAGTTCTCGACCGCAGGCTTCGGCCGCCGGACGCTGGTCGAGACCCAGCGCCTGCGGGTGGTGGTGGCCGCGCTCGAAGACGGCCAGGAGATCCCGCTCCACGCGCCGGCGCTCGACCTGGTGATGGCGATCATGGAGGGGACCGGCCGGGTGACGGCGGGTGACACTGCTTTCTCCGTTCGCGGCGGAGACGTGGTCGTCGTCCCCGCGGGCGAGACCCGCGGCCTGCGAGCGACTGGCGGGCGGCTGGTCGCCGTCAACGTCGTCAGCCCGCCGCCCGGGTCTGGCGACCACGCCGCCTCGGCCTCCGCCTGGCCCGCCGACGAGGAGGCGCCTGACGTGGCCGCTCTCATCCTGGAGGAGCACGGCGGGCTCTTCGGCCGCCTGGAGGATCTGGGCCGCCTGGCCGCCGAGGTGCAGACGCTGGACGAAGCCGCTCGGCGCACGCGCCTGGCCGTCGCGCTCGAGTTCCTCCGTGACGGGCTGCTGCCGCATGCCAAGGAGGAGGAGCGCTCCGTCTACCCGGCCGTCGACAGGGTGCTGAGAGCCGTCGGCGGGGCGACCAAGACGATGACCATCGACCATCGCTTCATCACCGAGATGATCGACGAGCTCGAGGGCATCAGCCGGGGACCGTTCTCCGAGCCGGTTTGTGAGCAGACGTCGCGGCTGCTCTACGGCCTGCAGTCGCTGCTCAAGGCTCACTTCACCAAGGAGAACGAGGCCTACGCCCCGCTTTTGAACCGCCTCTCACCGGCCGAGCGGCGGGAGCTCCACGACCATCTCTCCGGCGGAGAGCACGGCCACCACCACCCCAAGGAGGTCTGAACCATGGCTTACGTCATCGCCCAACCCTGCATCGGCGTCAAGGACGCGTCGTGCGTCGAGGTCTGCCCCGTGGACTGCATCAAGACCGACGCCGCCGCCGACCAGTACTACATCGACCCCGACGAGTGCATCGATTGCGGCGCCTGCGTGGATCCCTGCCCGGTCGACGCCATCTTTCCCGAGGACGAGGTCCCACCGCAGTGGACGCAGTTCATCGCCGTCAACGCCGACTACTTCAAGACGGCCGGGAGGTAGGTGATGTCAGATCTCGCCTTCAACAGCAAGCTGACCTGGTCGGTGGAATCCGGCTCGGGCTTGATCGAGGTCGGCGGCCAGGCCGTCGAGTTCTCGGTCCCGGCATCGATGGGCGGGCTCGGCGCCGGGACCAATCCCGAAGAGCTCCTGCTGAGCGCGGTCGGCGCCTGCTACACAGCGACTCTCTCCGCGCTCCTGGCGGCGGCCCGCTTGCCGATTGCGTCCCTGGCGGTGCGGGTCGAGGGCATCGTCGCCGACTACCCGGGTCCGAAGGCAGGGTTCTCCGCGATCATCGCGAGCCCTACTTTCACGGGCATCGAGGGCGGCCGGAAGCCCGAGTACGAGAGCGCCGCCGCGAAGGCGCGCGAGCGCTGCTTCATCGGCAAGCACCTGGGGCCGCAGGTGAGCTACCGGGTGGGAGAGGTCCAGTTCGCCGAAGCCCCGGCGCCGGCCGGCAACGTGCTCGACGTTCGCACTCTGCCGCCACCGAGGCGCCACGAGCTCATCTTCAACCGGCTGGCCGAGCTGGCGGGCGGGGACGTGATCACGCTGGTGAACGACCACGACCCCAAGCCGCTGCACTACCAGCTGGAGGCGACCCAGCCCGGCCGATTCAGCTGGGATTACGTGGAGCAGGGACCGGAGGCGTGGCGCGTCCGCATCGCACGGATCGCGTAACCCCGTTCGGCCTGCCCGAGAAGGGACCTTCGGCCCCGTTGCGCCTGGGGTCCAGGCGGCAGACTCGGGGCATGGCACCTCCCGTCTGTAGTTCAGGTGAGGATTTGGAGATGTCCCGTCTCATCCAGCCGCTGAGGGATGAGCTGGCGCAGGCCCATGCCTGAAAGCGACCCGATGCGGCAGCTGAAGGCGCTGTCGCTGGCCACCGTCGCCTTCTTCACCTGCTTTTATGTTTGGGCCCTGTACGGGCCGCTCTCGCCGGTGCTTCAGCAGGACCTCGGGCTCACAGAAGTTCAGGTCGGGTGGCTGGTTGCGATTCCGGTCATCCTCGGTTCCCTCATGCGGGTGCCGATGGGCGTCCTGACCGATCGGTACGGCGCGAGACGGACGTTCCCGCCGTTGATGGGCTTCACCACGCTGACCCTGCTGGCGCTCGCCGTCTGGCATCTCAGCTTTGCCGGCCTGGTCGCGTTCGGATTCCTCATGGGTTTTGCGGGCGCGTCCTTCGCCGTGGGGGTGCCCTTCGTGAGTCGCTGGTATCCGAAGGCAAGGCAGGGGTTCGCCCTTGGGGTCTACGGCATGGGGATGGGGGGCACGGTGCTCACCGGTCTGACCGCGCCCTTCATCGCCCAGACGTGGGGCCTGGCCGCGCCGTTCATCGCCGGCGCCGTCCTGGTCCTGGCGGTCGGGCTTGGCTTCCTTTTATTGGCCGAGGAGCCGCCCGCCCCCCGGCCGGCCGCCGCGCCTTGGCTCGCTCCCTTCAAAGTGATCGCCGGCGAGCCTCGTGCATGGGCGTTCACCCTCTTCTATTTCGTCGCCTTCGGCGGATTCGTGGCGATGTTCCTCTACCTGCCCCAGCTGCTGGTCGGCGTCCACGGGCTGACCCGGCCGGACGCCGGCGCCCGAGCGGCCGGCTTCGCATTTCTGGCCGTGCTGGCGCGCCCGCTCGGCGGCTACCTCTCCGACCGTTTCAGCGCCCAGCAGGTCCTGTACGTGAGCTTCATCGGGACGGCCGTCCTGGCAGGCGTGCTCGCGCTCGAGTACCAGAGCATGGTGCCGCTGACGATCAGCTGCCTGACCATGGCCGTGATGCTCGGTCTCGGCACCGGCGCCGTCTTCAAGCTGGTCGCGGGGGAGTTTCCCGCCCAGGTCGGGGCGATGACCGGAGTCGTCGGGGCGGCAGGCGGGCTGGGCGGCTTCTTCCCGCCGCTGGTCATGGCCTCAGTGAAGTCGGCCACCGGCAGCTACACGATCGGTTTCGCCCTGCTGGCCGCGGCCGCGCTGGTCTGCACCGCGATTCTTCGGGGGATGAGGTCAAGCGCCCCGTCGAACCTGACCGTGCCTGATCGCACGTGACCGGCCCGGCCGGCCTACTTCCCGACCCGGGGCCACCGGCTCCCTAGGCCGCGTTGCGGGGCGCCCTGGCGGAGGTGTGGCGGGAGATCGAGGGCGCGGTCTCGGCCGTCCGGTCCGCGACCCGCGAGCAAATGCCGCTCGCGCTGGCGGCGGTGGTCGATCTGCTGGTCGGTGAAACGATCCCGCGCATGCGCGCCGAGGCGGCATTCCTGCTGCCGCTCATCGCCGCCCTCCCACAGGTCAGCGAAGGCTGATCGCGGCGCGGCCTCGAGCTCAGCCGGCTTGCCGAATCGCTCTCGATCCTGGCGCTACCGCCGCGGAGCTCCGACCTCGATCTGGTGACGCGCAAGACCTCGGAGCTCGCCCGCCTGCTGGCCGCGCAGCGGGAGTCTGAAACCAGAGCCCTCGTCGGGCTTTGCGGCCTGCATCTCGACGCCGGCGCAATCCGTGGAGTCGGTGAGCGACTCGAGGGGGCGGCGGCGGCCGAGAGCGGATCTCTATTGAGGGTGGAAGAACCGCCACGCTTGCCGACCGAGGCGATTGTGATCCGCCACAATCCCAAGCTCGCTCGCGTCGTTCCGGTGCGGGACGCGGACCGCCCGCCATCCATCCGCAGATTGCTTGGGGCGCTGAGCACGGGGTGGAGGTGAAGGGAGGAGGCTCGGGCCGATATGTGTATGCTATGAGCATGCTGACTGAACGACTCCAGGTCTTGATCACACCACAGCAGCGGCGGCGACTCGTCTCCGAGGCCGAGCGCCGGGGCTCGACGATCGGGGGGCTTGTACGGGAGGCCATTGATTCGGTTGTCGGCGGGGTTTCGGCGGATGATCGCCAGCGCGCGGTTGAAGAGATCGCCGCGATGCACCCCGTGAGATTCGTGGCCCCAGATGATCTGGACCGGTTGATCGAGTCCGAGCACCGACGGCCGGCGAAGCGGGTTTCGAAAACGACCCGCAGGTGACCTTCTTCGTCGACGCCAACATCCTGGTCTACAGCGCCAGCGCCGGTCGGTACCGCTCCCCCTGCCTCGAGATACTCAGGGCCATTGCCGTGGGCGGCGCCGACGGCAAGACCTCGCCGGCCGTGATGGAGGAGATGTGGTTTCTCGAGCTGTCGGCCAAGGCCGGCGATCTGAGAGGTCTCACTCGCCGCAGCTACACGGTTCTGGCGCCGCTGCTCCCGGTCACCGACGAGATCTTCCTCGCCGCCCTGTCACTCCGAGCTCCAAACCTCGGCGCGAACGATCGCATACACGCCGCCACATGCCTCAACAACGGCATACGCACGATCGTCAGCGCCGACTCGGGGTTTGATGGCATCGCGGGCCTGCGTCGAGTGGACCCGCTCGATGAACGAGCCTGGAAATCTCTGATCGCATCGCGCTAGTGCGGCGACCAGGACCCCTGCCGTGACTCAATCGTCGCGCTTGGCTTGCCATTTGAGCGCGCTGGGTGCGTAAGACCCATTCGCGCGCCGCCGAAGGGTCGTCCACGAGTGCTGCTGGGCCGGCGTGCCGAGACCGACGATGTCTCCGACCTCGATCCACTCAGGATCCAAGGACTGGGCGTGGGTGATCGCCTCCTCGCGCGAAGCGAAGGTCTCGGTTTCGACCTCGCCCGCATGCCGGATCACCTCGACCTCCCATCCCTGCCGGTGGGCCACTCGCACGAACGTGCTCATGTCCAGAAGATAGCAGTGGCCGGGCTGGGGTCGACCGGCGACGCGGTCGCTAATATGAGCCGTCCACGTCTGCGCGGCGTCGAATAGGAAGGTCGATGCATAGCGTCCGCAATCCAGCGCCATGAGATTCCTCGACCTGACGCAGGACTTCTCGCTGCACACGCCGGCGTTCGCGGGCTACGCCGGACCGGCGATCCGATGGATCAAGCGCCTGGCCTTCGACAAGGCCGGCGGCCAGGAGATCACGATGACGCTTCACGTCAGCACTCACCTGGACGCCCCGGCGCATTTCCTCTCCGGCGGCAAGTTCATCGGCGAGCTCGGGCTGGACTTCCTCATCGGCCCCGCCTGCGTCGTCGACCTGGAGCGCATGGGGGTGGGCGACTACGAGCTTTACGGGCCGGAGCACTTCGAGCGCTGGGAGAGGGACACCGGTCATCGGATCGAGCGTGGCGACATCCTCGTCATCCACACCGGCTATCACCGCTACTATCCCGAGAACTGGGCCGATCGCACGCAGGTGGATGAGACCAGGTACTTCATCCGCCACCCTGGGCCGGCTCGCGCCTTCGCCGAGTGGGTGCTGGAGCGCGGCGTGCGCTGGATTGCGGTCGACGCCGGGAGCGCGGACCACCCGATGAACACCGTCATCCGGCGCATTCGCGCCGACGAAGCCGAGGAGGCGGAGAAGAAGCTGGGCCGCAGCCTTGGCGAGCTCTTCCCGAAGGACGACTACCAGATCATGCACACCCTGCTCTTCCCGCATGACGTCGTCCACATCGAGAACCTGGGCGGGCAGATCGACCAGGTGCTCGACCAGAAGATCTCGTTCGGCTGCTTTCCCTGGCGCTTCCAGGGAGGCGAGGCAGCCCCCTGCCGCGCCGTGGCCATCCTGGAGTGAAGCCGCCTCCGTTCGAATACCACGCCCCGACGACGATCGCGGAGGCGTGTGCGTTGCTCGCCGGGCTGGACGACGCCAAGGTGCTGGCGGGCGGCCAGTCCCTGGTTCCGCTGCTCAACTTCCGGCTCGCGCGCCCGTCGCACCTGGTCGACATCAACCGGGTAAGAGGACTGGACGCCATCTACGAGCGCGATGGGGGTGTTGCTGTCGAAGCGCTCGCCCGCCAGGCCGATGTCGAGGATTCCGAGGTGGTGGCGCGCGTCTGCCCGCTGCTGTCCGCAGCCATGCGCCTGGTCGCCCACCGCGTCATCCGCAACCGCGGCACCTTGTGTGGCAGCCTCGCCCACGCGGATCCGGCTTCCGAGCTCCCGGCTGTGCTGCTGGCGTTGGGCGGCCACGTCGTCGCCCGCTCGACGCGCGGCGACCGCGTGATCTCCGCAGAGCAGCTCTTTCGCGGCGTCATGGAGACCGCGCTGGCGCCGGAGGAACTGCTGGTCGAGGCGTGGTTCCCGGCGGTTTCGGGTGCTTTCGCGATCACCGAAGAGTCGCGGCGGCACGGCGATTTCGCGCTCGCCGGCGCCGTGCGCGCGGCCGAGCGCCTGGCGCTGTTCGGCGTCGCGCCCACGCCGGTGCTGGCCGATCCCAAGGACCCCGGCCGTGGGCTGCAACCGAGCGGCGACCTCGAGGCCACGCCCGAGTTTCGAGTTCACCTGGTGCGGGTCCTCGCGCGTCGGGTCTTCGCGGCGTGAAGGTCAACGGCGTCACGTACGCCCCGCCGTCGGATCCGCGCCGGCTGCTGTCGGATCACCTGCGCCACGACCTCGCCCTGACCGGCACCCATGTCGGCTGCGAGCACGGCGTGTGCGGCTGCTGCACCGTCCTGCTGGACGGCGCGCCGGTGCGGTCCTGCCTGCTGTTGGCGGTTCAAGCCGAGGGTCACGACGTGACGACCGTCGAGGGCCTGGCTGCTCCCAGCGCACCCCTGCACCCCGTGCAGCAGGCCTTCCACGAATGTCACGGCCTGCAGTGCGGCTTCTGCACGCCCGGCTTTGTGATGTCGGTGGTCGGGCTGCTCCGGCAGCATCCCGAGCCCACGCCCGAGCAGGTCGAGGAGGGCATCGCCGGCAACCTCTGTCGCTGCACCGGCTACGCGTCGATCCGCCGCGCGGTTCGCCGGGCCGCGGAGCTGTCGCAGCGGCCGGGCGCGCGCGGGGCGCGTTCAGGATGATCACCAGGTGGTTCGGCGCCAGGGTGCCGCGGGTCGAAGACGATCGCCTGCTGCGCGGATCGGGCCGCTTCACCGACGACATCGACGGAGGCGCGCTCGAGGGCTGCCTGGTGCGATCGCCGCACGCCCATGCCCGCATCCGCTCGATCGATGTGAGCGCGGCGCGGCGGGCGGCCGGGGTGACCGCCGTCTACACCGCCGCGGACCTTCCGTTCGGCGATACCGACCTGCCGATTCTCATCCCACACCCCAACCTCACCCACGGCCGGACCCAGAGGTGCCTGGCATCCGACGTCGTGCGCTACGCCGGCGAGGCCGTGGCCTTCGTGGTCGCCGAAGACCGCTACCTCGCGGAGGACGCGGCCGACCTGGTCGAGGTCGACTACGAGCCGCTGCCGGTCGTGATCACGCCGGAGGCGGCCGCCCGCGCCGAGCGCCTGGTTCACGACGACGTCCCCGGCAACGTGGCGGCCGAGATGATCCAGGAGGTGGGCGAGGTGGAGGGGGCGCTGGCCGCCGCGCCGCATCGCCGGCGCCTGCGCCTGCGCTTCGAGCGAGGCGCCGCGAGCCCGATGGAGGCGCGTGCCGTCTGGGCACGGTGGTCGGCCTCCGAGCGCAGGCTGACCGTCTACGACTCCACCCAGTCGCCAACCTCGATCAGGGGCGGCCTGGCCGTGCTGTTCGGGCTGCCCGAATCGAGCGTCGAGGTCATCGCACCCGACGTGGGTGGGGGTTTCGGGCCCAAGATCATGCTCTTCTACCCGGACGAGCTGCTCGTGCCGTGGGCGGCGATGCAGCTCGGCCGCCCGGTCAAGTGGACCGAGGACCGGCGGGAGCACTTCACGGCCGTCAACCACGAACGCGGGCAGGTCCACGAGGTCGAGGTCGGCTTCGACGGGGACGGCCGCGTGCTCGCGCTCAGCGACGATTTCATCCACGACGCCGGCGCCTACACGCCGTACGGGATCATCCTTCCCATCATCACGGCGGCTCAGGTGCCGGGCCCGTACCGCGTGCCGAACTATCGCGTCCGCTTCCGTGATGTCTACACCAACGCCACCCCGACCTCGCCATATCGCGGGGCCGGCCGGCCCCACGCCTGCTTCGTGATGGAGCGGACGCTCGACGCCATCGCCACCGCACTGGGACTGGACCGGGTCGAGGTTCGCAGGCGAAACCTCATCCAGCCGGATGACTTTCCCTACGAGCTGGGCGTCGCCTGGCAGGACGGCAACGAGGTCATCTACGACAGCGGCAACTACCCGGCGCTGCTCGAACGAGCGGTCCAGATGCTCGGGCCCCGGCCGGCCGGGGACCACGTCGGGATGGGGCTTGGCGTTTACGTCGAAGGCACCGGCGTCGGGCCCTACGAAGGCGCCCACGTCCAGGTCCTGGTCTCGGGGAAGGTCGTGGCCGCAACCGGCGTTCCGAGCCAGGGCCAGGCTCACGCCACGGTCTGGGCGCAGGTGGTTGCCGACCAGCTGGGCGTGGACGTCGCCGACGTCCAGGTGACGAGCGGCGACACCCGCCGTTTTCAGTGGGGTGTGGGCACCTTCGCATCGCGGAGCGCGGTCACCGCGGGCAACGCGATGGCCGTCGCCGCCGGCATGGTGGCCGAGAAGGCGAGACAGATCGCGGCCGAGCATCTGGAGGTGGATCCGGCCGACCTGGAGCTGGCCGGCGGCCGGGTGCGGGTGAAGGGCTCACCCGACCGGGGCATCTCGCTGGCCGCCGCGGCCGTGCTCGCGAACCCCGTCCGGTACGCGTTCGGAGGCGGCACCGATAAGGCCACCCAGTTCGCCGGCAAGGCGCGCCCGGGGCCGCCGCTGCGCGAGGGCGAGCAGCCCGGACTCGAGGCGACTGGATTCTTCAGCCCGAGTGGATCCACCTGGGCGTCGGGTTGCCACGCGGCGTATGTGCGGGTCGACCCACAGACGTACCGGCTCCAGATCCTCAAATACGTGGTCGTCCACGACTGCGGTCGCGTCATCAACCCGCTCGTGCTCGAGGGTCAGATCGAAGGCGGTGTCGCGCAGGGCATCGGGGGCGCGTTCTACGAGCGGCTGGCGTACGACCAGGAAGGTCAGCTCCGAAATGCGTCCTTCATGGAGTTCCTGATGCCCTACGCCACCGAGGTGCCCGAGATCGAGATCGACCACATCGAAACGCCGTCACCGCTCAACCCGCTCGGCGTCAAGGGGGCGGGGGAGGCGGGAGTGATTCCCGTCGGCGCCGTCATTGCGTCGGCGGTCGAGGAGGCGCTCGGAGTGCCGATCACCGAGATGCCGCTCTCACCGCTGAAGCTCTACGAACTGTCCCGCAGCGCCACGTAACCGGGCCCGCGGTCGAACAGCGGCCGCTCGCGCCCGGGTCGCCGCAGCTCGACGATCCGCCCGTCGCGGATGATCACGCCGTAGTCGCGCTCCGCGGACTCCGCGGAGACCAGGCCGCGCGCGACGTCCTCGAGGACCAGCTCCGGCTCTCGCTCGAACGGGTCGCCCCAGCCGCCGCCGCCGGTCGTGCGCAGGCGCAGCAGCGTCCCGGCGTGCAGCGGCACATCATCGTTCATGCCCGGCAGCGCGGACCCGTCCACCGAGGCCTCGTACGGCAGCCCGGCCAGGCCGCCGGCGACGCCGTAACAGCCGAGCCGCCCCCGGTCCGCGGTGGAGACGAACCACGCGTCGCGCAGCAGGCGTATGTGCTTGTCGTAGCCGAGCCCGCCCCGGCGCCGGCCCGGCCCGCCCGAGTCGGTGGCCAGGGCCAGCTTCTCGATGAGCACGGGAAAGCGCGTCTCGGCGAACTCGGCGGGCAGGTTCTTGGAGTCCGGCACGATGTGGATGGCGTCCGATCCGTCGGCGTAGAAGCGGCCACCGGAGCCGCCGCCGAGCACCTCGCGGAGGAGATACCACCGGCCGTCCTCGTCGGTGCCGTGGATGCCCCAGTAGCGGATCGTCTCCTGGTCGGCCGGCATCCGGCCGCCCACCGCCTGCGCGATGCAGCCGGCGAAGACGCCGAGGAGGCGCAGGATCAGGAATGAGCGGGCGTTGGTCGGGGCCGGGAACTCGGGAGTGACGAGCGTGCCCTTGGGCGGGAAGCGCAGCTCCAGGAGGTCGCAGATCCCCTCGTTGATGTCGAGCTCGGCCGCCCGCTCGGGCGATGGGGCCAGGTTGCGCAGGATGCAGGCCATCCACTTGCGCAGGAACAGGCCGTCGGCGTAGTCGCCGGCGTGGTTGATGGGGCCCTTCGCCTGGGGCCCGGTGCCGGTGAGGTCGCACACGATCTTCTCGGACGTCTTGGTCATGGTCATGTGCAGCACGTGCAGCCGCGGCGGATCCACGCCGTCGTGCTCGATGTAATCCTCGAACTCGTAGGTCCCGTTGGGGATCTTGGGCAGGATCTCGCGCCGAAAGGTTTCGGCGCACCGCCGCACCAGCGCGTCGAAGCTCGCTTCCACGGCCTTCGTGCCGGCGCGTTCGAACAACTTCTGCAGCTGGCGTGCGCCCATCTGGCAGGCGGCGACCTCGGAGTCGAGGTCGCCCGCGAACGACTCCGGCGTGCGTGAGTTGCGCACGATCACGCGGTACACGTCATCGTTGCGGACCCCGGCTTTGAAAAGGCGGACCGGCGGCACCATCAAGCCTTCCTGGAAGGCCGACGTGGCGTGGGCCGGCATCGAGCCGGGGACCATGCCACCGATGTCGTCGTGGTGGCCGAAGGCCTGCACGAAAGCGACCACCTCGCCTTCGTGGAAGACCGGGACCGTGGTCGTCAGGTCGGGCAGGTGCCCCACCGATCCCTCCGACAGATACACGTCGTTGTGGTAGAAGACGTCGCCTTCGCGCATCTCCTCGATCGGGAAGTCGCGCACGACGGGCTGGACCATGGCCGAGTACGAGCGGCCGGTCAGCTTGCGGCAGCGGCGGTCGTGGACGCCGGCGCGGTAGTCGTGCTGGTCGCGGATCATCGGCGAGCGGGCGGTGCGCTCGATCGCCGCCTCCACCTGGGCCTCGATCGAGTGCAGCGTGCCCTCCACGATCTGGAGGAGGATCGGATCCACCTCTTCGACCGGCGGGGATGTCCGGCCGCCGGCGGCCAGGGTGGGGGGGCGGAGCCGGCTCACCTCGTCAGCACCAGGTTGCCCAGGCGGTCGACCTCGAGGCTGAAGCCGGGATCGACGACCGTCGTCGAGCCGTACTCGTCGATGATCGCGGGACCGTCGGCGCGGAAGCCGGCCGGCAGCGCCTCGCGTCGATAGACGGCGAAGCCGCCGCGCTCGCCGCTCGGCCGGCCCGAACCCCCGGCCGCCCGCGCCGGACGTGTCAGCTCGAAACCCAGCCGCGGCCGGTCGATCAGCCCGATGCCGGTGAGCTTCCAGTTGACGAACTCGACCACGTGGTCTCCATCTCGGTAGGCGTAGCCGTAGATGCGCTCGTGCGCCGAATGGAAGCGTTCCAGGGCGCCCGCGGCATCGAACGCGCCCGACACCGGGATGGAGATCTCGTGCGCCTCTCCCAGGTAGCGCGTGTCGACCGAGCGCTGCAGCACCATTCGCGACTCGGGCACGCCCTGCGCGGCCAGCGACTCGCGCGCCGCCTGCTCAAGGCTCTCGAACGCGCCGGCGACGGCCGCCTCGTCGACCCCGTCGTGGCGCTGGACCCGCGTGATCACGTAGTCGTCCTTGAGGTCGACCGCGAGCAGGCCGAATGCCGAGACATTGCCGGGGCTGGGCGGCACCAGCACCGTGCGCAGCCCGAGCAGCTCCGCGATCTGCGCCGCCTGCAACGGACCCGCGCCTCCGAATGCCACCAGGACGTCCCCGCTGGGATCGATGCCGCGCTTGACGGTCAGCTGCAGCACGGCATTGGCCTGGTTGTGAGCGGACAGCTGGAGGATCCCTTCGGCCGCGCGCTCGAGGGTCAGGCCGAGCCGTGCGGCGATCGCTTGCACGCCTTGGGCGGCCAGCGACGCGTCGAGCTGGATCGAGCCGGCGATCGCGGCCGGCAGACGCCGCAGGACGACGTGGGCATCGGTCACCGTCGGTTCCCTGCCGCCCGCGCCGTACGCCATCGGACCGGGCACGGCCCCGGCGCTTCGCGGCCCGACCCGCAGGCCCCCGTCCGGCGCGATCCACGCGATCGAGCCGCCGCCGGTCCCGATCGAAACGATGTCGATCATCGGCATGCGGACCGGGAACGGTCCGATGCGGCCGTCACGCGTGAGCTGCGGCTCGGCCGCCTCGACCAGGCAGACGTCGGTGGAGGTGCCTCCGGTGTCGAGAGTGATGACCCGTTCGTAGCCCGCCTGGCGCGCCAGCCAGCTCGCGCCGAGGGCTCCGGCCGCCGGGCCCGACAGGGCGGTCGATATCGGACGGCGCGCCACCCCAGCGGCGGACAGGACGCCGCCGTTTGATTTCATGATCAAAAGCGGGGCCTGGGGCGCGATCTCCTCGAGCTTGCGCTCGGCGCGCGCGAGGTACCCGTTGACATGCGGTTTGACGAAGGCGTCGACCAGGGTCGTGACCGCCCGCTCGTACTCGCGGTACTCGGGCCAGACCTCGCTCGAGATCGAGACCAGCACGTCCGGGTTCTGCTCGAGCAGGACGTCCCGCATCCGCCGCTCGTGCGCGGGGTTCGCGTAGGCGTGAAGGAAGCAAACCGCCACCGCCTTGATGCCCGACTCCCGCACCCATCGCGCCGCGGTGCGGGCGTCCTCGTCGTCGAACGGCGTGAGCACGGCGCCGCGAAAGTCCAGCCGCTCCGTCACCTCGCGGACCCGCTCGAGCGGAACGATCCGATCGGGCTTGACCCAGAAATAGGAGTTGCCGTAGCCGGAGGGGACGCTCTGGCGTGCGATCTCCAGCACGTGGCGGAACCCGCGCGTGGTCAGGAGCGCCAACGAGCTGAAGCGCTGCTCCAACATGGCATTGGTCGCGACCGTCGTGCCATGCGCGACCGACCGCGGCGTCATCTTCGGCGCACCCCGCACCCCCCCGGCCTGGTCTTGACCCTCGAGCAATTGGCGGATGCCCTCGACCAGCGCGCGGGCGGGATCGTCGGGGGTGCTCGCGACCTTCAGCTGCGTGGCGCGCCCTGAATCCTCCAGCAGCACCAGGTCGGTGAACGTGCCGCCGGTGTCGACGCCGATCCTCATCGCCGGCCTATTCCAGCCCGGGCGGCCGCTGGTGGCCGAAACCGGGCTGAGCCTCGAGCACCTCGGCGAAGTCGAGCAGCTCCCATTCCCGGCCGAAGCGCCCGACCAGCTGCACACCGACCGGCAGTCCGTCGTGCGTTCCGGCCGGGATGGAGATCGCGGGCACATGCGCGAAGCTGACCGGCAGGACGAATTGGGTGTAACGAGCCCAGTCCTCACCGAGGAACGCCGGCACCTCCCCGATCGGCATCGGGGGCAGGCCGAGGGTGGGTGTGAGCAGGAAATCGAAACCGGACTGAAGCGGCCTCGCGACGGTCTGCTGGGCGGCCAGGGTAGCCCGCTCAAAGGCGCGGAAATAGTCGATCGCGGTCAGGCTTCGGCCCTCCTCGGCCTGCTGCCGGACGCCCGGCCCGAACTGGCGCAGGTCGGCCGGAAAGCTGGCCATGCTCGCCCGCCGCACGACACCATAGCCCTCGGCCACCGGCCCCGGATCCCACTCGATCCTTTCTATGTGATGGCCGGCCGACGCCAGAGCGTCGGCGGCCCGGCGGCAAGCATCGCGGCAGGCGGGATCGGCGCCCGATTGGCTGGATTCCGCCACGCCGATGCGAAGGCCTCGCCTGACCGCCGCGGCCGGCGGCGGGGAGGATGCGCTCAGCACCGAGTAGAGGAGCCGGGCGTCGGCCACGGTCCTGGTGATCGGACCACGGGACGAGAGCCCGGCCGCATCCACCATCTCGCTGGGCACCCGATCAGGTGACGGTCGCAGACCGACCACTCCGCAGCACGAGGCGGGGATGCGGATGGAGCCGCCCATGTCCTCACCGAGCGCGACGGTGGCGAGCCCCGCGGCCACCGCCGCGGCGCTGCCGCCGCTGGAGCCTCCCGGCGTCATGCCTTCACGCCACGGGTTGTTGGTCGCGGGGAAGAGGACGTTCACCGTCCCGACCGCGGCCGCGAGCTCGGGCAGGTTGGTCTTGCCGAGGATGGCGGCGCCCGCCGCACGCGCCCGGGCGACCGGGATGGCGTCCTCGAGCGCGACCCGGTCGCGCCACGCGGGCGTGCCGTAGGTCCAGGGCATACCCGCGACTGGCTGGCTGTCCTTGACCGCCAGGGTCACTCCGGCGAGAGGGCCCGCCGAGGCCCGGGCCTCGCGGTCGACGTACACGTACGCGTGGATGCGCGAATCGAGGCGCTCGATCGCCGCCAGATGAGCCTGGACGACGGCCTGGGGCTCGAGCTCGCCGGCGGCGGCGCGTCGGGCGATCTCGACCGCCGGCAGCCAGGAGAGGGAATCCACTTTCATCGGCGCCACCGTGCACAGGGTAAGTCCAGGCCGCGGTGATGGAGGAGGAGATGGCCGCGCGGTTGACCTGCGGGCCTCCGTGCGCGCACCCTTGGACGGTGGCGACTTCGCGTTCCAGGATTCCGCGGAGCGCGAGGGCGCAGGCGGGTCTGCACCTGATCGAAACCGTCCGGTCGGCGGTGATCGGCGAGGACGAGGCGGTGATGGGCCCGTTCGGGCCGCGCCGCGTCACCTACGCCGACTACACGGCCTCAGGTCGCGCCCTCTCCTTCATCGAGGATTTCATCCGCGAGGTGGTGCTTCCCCTCTACGCCAACACCCACACGGAGTCCTCCGGCACCGGGCTGCAGACCACCCGCTTCCGCGAGGAGGCGCGCGAGGTCATTCGCGACGCCCTGGGCGCGACCGAGGAGCACGCCGTCATCTTCTGTGGCTCCGGCTCCACCGCCGCCATCAACCGGATGATCGACGTCCTCAACCTCCGGCTGCCGGCCGACCTCGACGACCGCTACCAGCTCTCCGCCCTGATCCCGCCGGCGGACCGGCCGGTCGTCTTCATCGGGCCCTACGAGCACCACTCGAACGAGCTGCCCTGGCGGGAGTCGATCGCCGAGGTGGTCGTCATCCACGAGGACCACGACGGCCACGTCGACCAGGAACAGCTGGAGGCCGAGCTGATCCGCCATCGGGATCGCCGGCTCAAGATCGGCAGCTTCTCGGCCGCGTCCAACGTGACCGGGATCATCACGGACTGGCGAGCCCTTTCAAGCCTCCTGCACCGGCACGGCGCGCTCTCTTTCTGGGACTTCGCCGCGGCGGCGCCCTACGTGGAGATCCGGATGGGATCCGCCAGGACGGGGACGGATCAGGCTTACCTGGACGCGGTGTTCATCTCGCCGCACAAGTTCATCGGCGGCCCGGGCACCCCTGGCGTGCTGGCTGCCCGCCGGGACCTGTTTCGAAACCGCGTGCCGAGCGTCCCCGGCGGCGGGACCGTCGCCTACGTGAACCCCACCGAGCACGTTTACCTGAGCGACGTCGAGCATCGGGAAGAGGGCGGCACGCCGGCGATCGTGGATTCCATCCGTGCCGGCCTGGTCTTCCAGCTCAAAGAAGAGGTCGGAGCGGATGCGATCCGCCGTCACGAGCGATCGTTCATCCGCAGGGCGATCGATCGATGGCGCCGCCAACCCAACATCGAGATCCTGGGCAACCCCGACCTCGACCGCCTCTCGATCGTGTCGTTCGTGGTCAAGCACGCGGGCCGCTACCTCCACCACAACTACGTGGTGGCGCTGCTCAACGACCTGTTCGGGATCCAGTCGCGCGGTGGCTGCTCCTGCGCCGGACCCTATGGCCACCGCCTGCTCGGCATCGACCTGGACCGGTCGAACGAGTTCAAGCGCGAGATCAACCGCGGGTGTGAGGGGATCAAGCCCGGCTGGGTCCGGGTCAACTTCAACTACTTCATCTCCGAGGCGGTGTTCGAATTCATCCTCGATGCGGTGGACATGGTCGCGAAGGACGGCTGGAGGCTGCTTCCCGAGTACCGCTTCGACGCCGTCACCGGCCTGTGGAGGCATGCGGCGGGAGCGCCGGAGGCTCCGCTCAGCCTTCGCGACATCAGCTATGCCCGCCACGCCCAGACCTCGGCGCACCGGCACCTGGAACCCGAAGCGGCCCTGGCGCGCTACCTTACCCAGGCGCGCTCGATCCTTGCGGCTCCACGCCCCGCGGCCGACGCCATCGATCTGGGCGCGGACTTCGAGCAGCTGCGCTGGTTCTGGCTGCCGCACGACGTCCCGGAACTGGCGGCGGGCGGCGGGGCGACCCGGTGAAGGGCGCCATGTTCGAAGCCGGCCGGCCGGCTCTCCCGCAGACCTGATGCGCCCTCGCCCGGACTTTCGAACTAACATTCTCTCGATCCTGAAGGTGCGGCAAGGGATATATCTCATTCCAGACACCAAGCCGTTCCGGACTCGCGGCCTGGTTCGCAGGGTCACGCCTTTCATCGGCGCCGGGCTCGTCGCGCTGGTGGCCCTCTCCGATCCCGACTTTGCCCGATCGCCATGGACCGACGCGCTCGCCGTCGCGGTCGGCGCCGCGATCATCGGCGCGGTGCTGGCCCCGATCGATTGGGACCGGCTGCCCCGGCTCACGATGACCGTGCCCGTGCTGGCCGGACTGCTGCTCGGCCTGGGGTCGGATTTCAGCCGAGACCCAGCCGCGGCCTTCGTCGCCGCGGCCGCGGGTGGAGTGGTGGTGGTGGCGATCTACGGTCTGCCCTGGGATCGCCTCCCACGGCCGCTTCACAACCTTCCTGTTTTCGGAGGCCTCGTCGCCATCTTCATCCTCCAGGCCACCGTCGGCGCATCGAGTCCATCGACTCGCTCCGCCCTGTTCGTCTTCCCGCTCCTGCTCACCACCGTGCTGTTCGCCGCGCTGCACCACACGCGTCTGGAGCTGCGGGCGGCGGCTGGGCTGGCCGCGGTCGGGCTGCTCGTGCCTGCACTCGCCGCGGGCAGCCGGCCTGGGGACCTGGCCACCGCGATCCTGGTCGTCGCGGTGCTCTGGGTGCTGGTCGCGACGGTCCACGAGGTCGTCCAGAGGAGTCGAAGCGCCGCCGCCACGGCGGAGAGGATGGCGGCTGAGGTCAAAAACCTCATCAACCAGCTCCAGGCGACGAACGGTCTGTTGCAGGAGGCGAGCCGCAACAAGAGCGAGTTCGTGGCCAACATGAGCCACGAGCTCCGGACGCCGCTCAACGCCATCCTGGGCTTCTCCGAGCTCCTCATCGACGACACCGAGGGAAAGTTCGAGCTCGCGGCACGGCGCAAGTTCCTCGAGCAGATCAACTCGAGCGGCGGCCACCTGCTCAGCCTCATCAACGACATCCTCGACATCTCCAAGATCGAGTCCGGCCGGATGGCGCTGCACCTGGAGGCGGTGGCCGTGGCCGAGACCATCGACCAGGTGCGAGAGACCATCGAGCCCCTGGCCGCGAAAAAAGAGATCAGCATCGAGGCTGACGCCTCCGATGCAGGCGTGCTGCTGGCCGATGCCGGCAAGCTGCGGCAGATGCTGCTCAACCTGGCCTCCAACGCCATCAAGTTCACATCCCAAGGTGGGTCGGTGGCCCTTCGTGCCCGGCGGCGGGGGGATGCGGTCGAGATCTCCGTCTCGGACACGGGGATCGGTATCGCCGATTCAGAGCGAGGCCGTCTCTTCGAGGAGTTTCACCAGCGGGATTCCGGGATCGCGCGGCAGCAGCGGGGCACGGGCCTGGGGCTCGCGCTGACCAAGCGACTGGTCGAGCTCCACGGCGGGCAGATCCGCCTGGACAGCAAGTTGGGCGAGGGCAGCGTGTTCACGCTCACGTTGCCACTGCGGGCGCCGATGGCTGAGCCCGACTCCGTGCCGGTTGAGCCGTCGCCGCGGGTTGTGTCGACGGCCGCGACCGTGGCCCGGCCGACCTGAAGCGCGGTTCTGCCGCAGGGGCCGGTTGCGGGCGATGTCGCGGCCCCCAGGGCCTTAAGCTTGACCGTCATCGACGCTCAGTGGATGGCGGTCGCCCGAGGTGATGAGCCGGCCGACCTTGTGCTGGCGGGCGGCCGGGTGCTCTCCGTCTTCACCAAGGAGTGGCTGGAGGTCGATGTCGCCGTCAAGGACGGCCATGTGGTCGGCCTCGGAAGTTACGAGGGCCGCGAGCGGCTCGATGTCGGCGGCGCTTACCTCGTCCCGGGATTCATTGACGCACACATGCACATCGAGTCGTCCAAGCTCACCGTCGACGAGTTCGCTCGTGCGGTCCTGGCCCACGGCACCACGGCGGTCGTGGCCGATCCCCACGAAATCGCCAACGTCCTCGGCACTGACGGCATCCACTGGCTCCTCGACTGCTGCGCCGACCTGCCCCTCGACGTCTTCGTCATGGCTCCGTCGTGCGTTCCGGCCTCGAGCTTCGAGTCGCCACGGCGCGCCTTCACCACGGGTGACATTGAGAGCCTCCTCCGCCGCCACCGCACGATCGGCGTGGCGGAGATGATGAACTTCCCCGGTGTCATCGCCGGCCAGGCGTCGGAGATGGCGAAGCTGAACACCGGGCTCACGGACCACGTCGACGGGCACGCGCCGGGCGTGCGCGGGTCGGCACTCAACGCATACATCGCGGCCGGCATCCGCTCGGACCACGAGGCGACCACGTATGAGGAGGCGTTGGAGAAGCGCCGCCTGGGCATGTGGGTGATGCTGCGTGAGGCGTCGATCGCTCGCAACCTGCGCGATCTGCTCCCTCTCGTCAAGCGCCACGGCAGCGAGCGCTGCATGTTCTGCACCGACGACCGCGAGCCCAGCTTCATCGTCGAGGAAGGACACATCAACCAGATGGTTCGCGTGGCGGTCGCGGATGGCATCAGCCCAGAGGACGCGGTGATCATGGCCACGATCAACCCCGCGACGTACCACCGGCTGTGGCATCTGGGGGCGATCGCCCCGGGCTACCAGGCCGACATCCTGGTCCTCGACGACCTGCGTTCGTTCGTCCCGCGGCGGGTGCTGAAGCGCGGCGCGGCGCCGCGCTTCGTCGACCTCGAAGTCCCGGAGTGGGTGCGGCAGACGGTGCACCTGGCCCCGTTGGCCGCCGCCTCGTTCGGCATCCCCTCGGGCGCCAGGAAGATCCGCGTCATCCGGGTGATCCCGGGCCAGCTCCTCACCGGCGTCGATCTGGCCGAACCCACCACGCGCGGCGGCTGGATCGTCGCCGACCCGGCACGGGACCTGGTCAAGATCGCGGTCCTCGAGCGCCACCACGCGAGCGGCCGCGTCGGGCTCGGCTTTGCCACCAACGTCGGCCTCCAGCGAGGCGCGTTCGCATCGACCGTCGCGCATGACGCGCACAACGTGGTCGTGCTGGGCGTGGACGACGCCGACATGGCGGCCTGCGCGATGCGCCTGGCGGGGATCGGCGGCGGGATCGTGATCGCCGAAGCCGGCCGGGTCACGGAGGAGCTCCCCCTGCCGGTGGCGGGGTTGATGAGCGACCAGCCGCTGGCCGCGGTCCACGAGCGGCTGCGCTCGATGGAGCGCCGGCTGGCCACCATGGGAGTGACGATGACCGCGCCGTTCATGACCCTGAGCTTCCTGGCCCTGTCCGTCATCCCCGAACTGAAGATCACCGACCGCGGGCTGGTCGACGTGGCCAGGTTCGAGCTGGTGCCGTTGGGGATTGAGTGATGGCATCGCCCGGTTCAACGCGCTGCCTCCCGAGGAGGCGGAGCCCCGCCTGTTCGAATGTTTCGCCAATCGCGTGTGGGCTTCGCGGGTCGCGGCCGGCCGGCCTTACCAGGACCTGGCGGCCCTTTGGGCCGCCGCCGAGGCGGCATGGTCGGAGCTCGCTCCATCGGACTGGCTCGAGGCGTTCGCCGCGCACCCCCGGATCGGGGAGCGCGGCGGCCATTCGCCCGCCTCGTCTGAGCGCGAGCAGAGCGAGGTCATGCGGGCGTCGAGCCGGACGCTGGCCGAGCTGGCGACCGAGAATCGCCGCTACGAGGCCCGGTTCGGGCACGTGTTCCTCATCTCGGCCGGCGGGCGCGGTGCCGAAGAGATCCTGGCGGCGCTCCGGCAGCGCCTGGACAACGACCCGATGACGGAGATCGGCGTGGCGGCGCAGGAGCACCGCAAGATCACCCGCCTCCGCCTGGAGCGGCTCCTGAAAGGGTGAGCATCTCGACCCACGTCCTGGACACGATGCGCGGCTTGCCGGCAGCCGGCCTGGAGGTGAGTCTCAGCCGGCGCGAGGCGGATGGCGGCTGGACGGTCGTCGGCCGGGCGGTCACCGACGCCGAGGGCCGCATACGTGAGCTGGCGCATGACGAGATCGACGCGGGCGAGTACCGCCTGGAGTTCGCCACCCGGCCGTATTTCGAGCGGTCGGGCCTTGACGCCTTCTACCCGGAGGTGGCAGTGGTGTTCAACTTGGAGGACCCGGGCGCTCACCTCCACGTCCCGCTGCTGCTGAGCCCATACGGCTACACCACATATAAAGGAACGTAGAGGGAACTAGGTTGACGATCGTGCTCGGGGAAAACCAGTACGGCAAGGCCGAGACGCACCTGGTGCGGGTCACCAGGACCGGTCCCGACGGCGAGACCCATGAGATCAAGGACATCAGCGTCAGCATCGCTTTGGCGGGCGACTTCGCCGCCAGCCACGTGGCGGGCGACAACAGCAACATCGTGCCCACCGATACGCAGAAGAACACCGTCTTCGCCTTCGCCAAGGAGGCGCCGGTCGGCGAGATCGAGGATTTCGGCCTGCGTCTCGGGCGTCATTTTGTCGAACACGTCGACGCGGTTCGCCGGGCCCGAGTGTCGATCGAGGAATACGGGTGGGCGCGCATCAGCGTCGCCGGCCGCCCGCATCCGTACGCCTTTGTACATTCGGGATCGGAAAAGCGGCTGGCGACGGTGACCTGCACCAAAGACGCCGCCTGGGTGGTCGCGGGGCTGAGCGACATGGTCGTCCTCAAGTCCACCGGCTCCGAGTTCTGGGGCTATCCTCGGGATCGCTACACCACGCTGGCGGAAACGCAGGACCGCATCCTGGCGACGGCGGTGGTGGCGCGCTGGCGCTACGCCGGTCTGCAGGTGGAGTGGGCCGAGTCGTTCGAAAAGACGCGCCTCCTCCTCCTCGAAACCTTCGCCGTCAAGCACAGCCTCGCCCTGCAGCAGACGCTGTACGCAATGGGCGAGGCGGTCCTGACGGCGCGGCCGGAGGTCGCGGAGATCCGGTTTTCGCTGCCGAACAAGCACCATTTCGCCGTCGATCTCTCGCCCTTTGGGCTGGCGAATGACAACGAGGTTTTCCATGCCGCCGATCGTCCGTACGGGCTGATCGAGGGAACGGTCACCCGCGACGACGCCCCCGAGGCCGGCCTGGCCTGGTAGGACGGATGGAGTTCCTGCAACCGACGAGCTGGCCGGAGGCCCTCACGATGAAGGCGGCCCACCCGGAGGCGATGCCGATCGCGGGCGGGACCGACGTCATGGTGGAGGTCAACCTGGACCGTCACCGGCCGGCGGCGATCATCGACCTCACGCGGGTCGCCGAGCTGACGGAGTGGGGTGGCGAGGGCGATCTCCTGCGCATCGGATCAGGCGTCACCTACGCCCGGATCATCGATGAGCTGGGCGACCGGCTGCCTGGACTGGCGATGGCCTCGCGCACCGTGGGCTCGCCGCAGATCCGCAACCGCGGCACGGTGGGCGGCAATCTCGGTTCGGCCTCGCCGGCGGGCGATGCCCACCCGCCGCTCCTGGCGATGGACGCCCTGGTCGAGCTGGCGTCGGTGCACGGCAGCCGCCGGCTGCCGGTGAGTGAGTTCTTCATCGGGCCGAAGCGCAACGCAGCGAGGCCGGAGGAGCTCATCGCCGCGTTCCTGATCCACCCGGCGAGCGGACCGCAGCAGTTCTCCAAGGTCGGCACCCGCAACGCCATGGTGATCGCGGTCTGCTCGTTCGCCCTGGCTCTCGACCCGAAGCGAAGGCGCATCGGCACCGGCATCGGGTCCGCCGCCCCCACGCCAGTCACGGCCGCCGACGCCGAGCGATTCATGGCGGGGGTGCTCGAGGAGGCGGGCTTGTGGGAGCGGCCTTCCGAGGTCGATGCGTCTGCCATCGCCCGCTTCGGCGAACTGGTCGCCGCCGCCGCGCGCCCGATCGACGACGTGCGAGGCACGGCCGCCTACCGCCGGCACGCCCTTTCGGTGCTGGCTCGCCGCAGCTTCACCTGGGCGTGGCTGGAATACCAGAGGAGCGCATGAGGATCACCTGCACGGTCAACGGCCGGCCCCAGGTCGCCGACAGCGTGTGGGCAGGCGAAAGCCTGCTGTACGTCCTCCGGGAGCGGCTGGGCCTGCCCGGCTCGAAGAACGCGTGCGAGCAGGGTGAGTGCGGCTCCTGCTCGGTGTACCTGGACGGCACGCTGGTCTGCGCCTGCCTGGTGCTCGGCGGGCAGGCAGACGGACGCGAGATCGTCACCGTCGAGGGGCTCTCCAACGGTGACTCGCTCCACCCGGTGCAGCAAGCCTTCGTCGAGGCGGGCGCGGTGCAGTGCGGCTTCTGCACGCCCGGGCTGGTCGTCGCCACGCACGACCTCCTGCGCCGCGTGCCGCGGCCGAGCGACGCTCAGATCCGGGAGGCCTTGGCCGGCAACATCTGCCGCTGCACGGGGTACGCCAAGATCATCGACGCCGTTCACCTCGCCGCCGGCCGGATGGGCGCGGCATGACCGCGGGCGCCGTCCTCCCGACCCGGCAGCCGCAGGCGGCCGCCGCCAGCGTGACCGGCAGGGTCGGCGAGAGCGTCCGCCGGCCCGACGGCGTGCTCAAGGTCCGGGGCGACTTTCCATATTCGTCCGACCTGTGGGTCGAGGGCATGCTCTGGGGCGCCACCAGCAGGAGCCCGCACCCTTACGCGCGCATCGTCTCCATCGACACCAGCGAGGCACTGGCGTCACCCGGCGTCCGGGCCGTCCTGACGCACGAGGATGTGCCGGGTCGCAAGCTCTACGGCCTCGAGATCCCCGACCAGCCGGTGCTGGCATTCGACGTCGTGCGCTACTGGGGCGAGGCGGTGGCGCTGGTTGCGGCCGACCATCCCGAGCAGGCACGTCGCGCCGCGCGGAAGGTGCGAGTCGAGTACGAGGTTCGAAAGCCCTTGACGGACCCTGAGGAGGCGCTCACGCCGGAGGCTACCCGCCTGCATCCCGGCGGCAACGTGACCCGCCACGTCACGATCCGGCACGGCGACCAGGACGCTCGCGCCGATGTCGTGGTGCGCGGCGAGTACGAGATCGGCATGCAGGACCAGGCGCCGCTCGGGCCGGAGTCGGGCCTGGCGATCCCGGACGGCGAGGGCGGCGTCGACCTGTACGTCGCGACGCAGTGGCTGCACGTGGACCAGGACCAGCTGGCCGGCTGCCTGGGGTTGGCGCCTGACCAGGTGCGGCTCACTCTGGCCGGCGTGGGCGGGGCGTTTGGCTCGCGCGAGGACCTGTCGATGCAGGCGCACGCCTGCATGCTCGCCCTGCGCACCGGACGGCCGGTGAAGATCGTCTACTCGCGGCCGGAATCGTTCGTCGGCCACGTCCACCGGCATCCCGGCCGGTTGCGGTACGAGCATGGCGCCACGCGCGACGGCAAGCTGGTCTACGTCAAGGCCCGCATCCTGCTCGACGGCGGGGCGTACGCCTCCAGCTCCACCGCGGTCATCGCCAACGCGAGCTGCTTCGCCGTCGGACCGTACCAGTGCCCAAACGCGACCATCGACGGGTGGGTCGTCTACACCAACAACCCTCCATGCGGCGCGATGCGCGGCTTCGGCTCCGTCCAGAACTGCTACGCCCACGAGGCGCAGATGGACAAGCTGGCCGCGGCTCTCGGGATGGACCCGGTGGCGATTCGCATGCGCAACGCGATGGACGGCAGCAGCCGCCTGATCACCGGCCAGGCGATGGAGGGGCCGATACCGGTGGCCGAGCTGCTGCGCCGCGTCCAGGAGATGCCGCTGCCACCGGTCGCCGGCGCCGACCACCTGGACCTGACCGCGCTGCCCGGGGGCGTGTCCAACACCACCCACGGCGAGTCGGTGCGACGCGGTGTGGGCTACGCGGTGGGCTTCAAGAACGTCGGCTACTCCGAGGGCTTCGACGACTACTCGACCGCCCGGGTCACCCTGGCCGCGGCCGGCGGCCGGCCGCGAGCGGAGGTGCACACCGCCGGCGCGGAGGTGGGGCAGGGGTTGGTCACGGTGCAGGCCCAGATCGCGGGCACCGAGCTGGGCGTGCGCGACGTCACCGTCCTCAACGCCGACACCCGCGTCGGCTCGGCGGGGTCGTCGTCGGCGTCGCGGCAGACCTACATCACCGGTGGCGCGGTGAAGGCGGCCTGCGAAGCGGTGCGGGAGCGCATCTTCGCGCTGGCGCAGTCGGAGCTGGGGTCCAGGAGCGGGGCGGGCTGGCGGCTGGAGCGGGAGGCGATCGTCTCCGCGGACGGGGAGGTGATCGTCACGCTGGCCACCCTTTTGGGCGAGGAGGTGATCGAGGAGACCCGCGAGTTCCGACCGCGCCGGACCAACCGGCTGGACCCCAAGACCGGCCAGGCCGACGCGCACATGCAGTACGCCTTCGCGGCTCACCGCGCGGTCGTGGACGTCGACACCGAGCTGGGCCTGGTCAAGGTCGTCGAGCTCGCCACTGCGCAGGACGTGGGCAAGGCGATCAACCCGCTGGCGGTGGAGGGCCAGCTGGAAGGCGGCGCCGCCCAGGGACTGGGCCTGGCGGTGATGGAGGAGGTCCAGGTCAAGGACGGGGTGATTCGCAATCCCTCCTTTACCGACTACCTGCTGCCCACCATCCTGGACATGCCGCCCGTGCGGATGGACGTGCTGGAGCTGGGCGACCCTCGCTCGCCGTACGGCGTCAAGGGAGTCGGCGAGCCGCCCACCATCTCGTCCGGCCCCGCGATCGTCGCCGCCATCCGCGCCGCGACCGGCCGCCCGCTGGCACGCGTGCCGGTCCGGCCCCACGACATCGTCACCTAGCCATGGCCGGCTCGCTGTTGCTGCGCGCCGGGCTCATGGTCACCGGCACGGGACAGGAGCTGGAGAGCGGCTGGCTGCTGGCCCGCGACGGCGAGATCGCCGAAGTGGGTTCCGGCCCGCCGCCGGCGGCCGACACCACGGTTGACGAGCCCAACTGTGTCGCCGTGCCGGGCCTGGTCAACGCCCACGACCACATGTACCAGTGGGCGACTCGCGGCTACGCCCCGGACGGCACGCTGTTCGAGTGGCTGCGTGCCCTGTACCCGGTGTGGGCCCGCATCGACGCCGAGGTGGTTCGTGCCGCGGCCCGCGCCGCGATGGCACGGCTCCTGCTGTGCGGCTGCACCCTGTCGACCGATCACCACTACGTCTTCCCGCGAGGCCGGAGCGGCATTTTCGAGACCCTGGTGGATACCGCGCGGGAGCTCGGCCTGCGCTTTCACCCCTGTCGAGGCTCGATGTCCCTGGGTGAGTCGAAAGGCGGGCTTCCGCCCGACAGCGTGGTGGAGGACGAGGACGCCATCCTGGCCGACACCGAGGACAAGATCAGGCGGTTCCACGACCCCACGCCGGGTTCGATGTGCCGGGTTGTGGTCGCGCCCTGCTCGCCCTTCTCGGTGACGCCGCGGCTGATGCGCGATTCGGCGGCGCTGGCCCGCCGCCATGGCGTCCGCCTGCACACCCATCTCGCCGAGACGCTGGACGAGGAGCGATTCTGCCTCGAGCGATTCGGCCGGAGGCCGCTGGAGCTGATGGAGGACCTGGAGTGGACCGGGGACGATGTCTGGTACGCCCACGGCATCCATCTCAGCGACGCCGAGGTGGACCGCGTCGCCGGGGCCGGGACCGGCATCGCCCACTGCCCGTCGAGCAACATGCGCCTGGGCGCCGGCGCCTGCCGGGTCGAGGACCTGGTGCGAGCGGGAGCGCGAGTCGGGCTTGGCGTCGACGGCTCGGCGAGCAACGAGGACTCCAACCTGGCCGGGGAGATCCACCAGGCGTTGCTGCTGGCCCGCGCCCGGGCCGGCATTGCGGGCCGCATTGACGCCCCGGCGGCGCTGGGCGCCCGAACCGCCTGGCGGCTCGCCACCAAGGGCGGCGCCGAGTGCCTGGGGCGGGACGAATGCGGCACCCTCGAGGCCGGCAAGCGCGCCGACGTCGCCTGCTTTCGCATCGACGATCTGGCTCACCGCGGCATCGCCGACGTGCTCGCCGCCCTCGCCCTCGCCCCGCCGGCCCGGGCGGAGGCGGTGGTCGTGAACGGCAAGGTGGTGGTCCGGGAGGGTCGCCTCCTCACCGCCGACGAGGACGAGGTGGCGCGGGAAATCGCCGCCGCCGGCCGCCGCCTTCGCGATTAGGCTGAGGCTGGCGGGGCCGGCCGGATGAGACGGCCGGCCGGTCCTTTCGAAGGGCGTCCCGCCGCGAACACCGTCCGGCCGCGCACCATCGTCCGCACCGTCCGGCCGCGGATCGGCCGGCCCTCGTGCGCGCTGAACGCGTTGCGGTAGAGCAGGTCGCGCCCGCGTACGACGTCCTCGTGCGAGAGGTCGACCAGCCAGAGGTCGGCGTCGAATCCAGGCGCCACCTCGCCCTTGCTCGCCAGCCCGAAGCGCCGGGCCACATTGGTCGCGGTCACGGCGGCGATGGTGGGGAGGGCCAACGATCGCGATCCGTCGCCCGAAAGCAGCAGCTGCCTGGTCGACTGGCAGCCCGAGATGCCGCCCCAGAGCTTGAAGAAATCGCCGCCCCGCTTGAGGTCGGGCGAGCTTGGGGAATGGTCGGACACCACCATGGGCAGGGCACCGTCCGCGATCAGCCGCCAGAGCCCATCGCGGTCGGCGGCCGAGCGGAACGGCGGCGCGCATTTGCCCGCTCCGCCCAGGCGCTCCATGTCCTCCTCCACATATAGAAGGTAGTGAGGGCAGGTCTCACCACTCACGTCCACGCCGCTCCGCCGCGCCTCGCGGATCAACTCGACTCCGCCCGCCGTGCTCACGTGCACGACGTGGAGCCTGCAGCCGGTCTCGCCGGCCATGCCGATGGCCCGGGATATCGCCTCCAGCTCCGCCGCCGCCGGCCGGGAGCGGATGAAATCCAGCGCGCCATTCTGGCCCCCGGCCGTCGCCCGGTGGATAAGCGCATCGACGATGGCCGGGTCTTCCGCGTGCACCAGCAGGATCGAACCGAGCCGGGCGATGCGCCGCATGCCCTCCCGGAGCGTGCGGTCGTCGCACCCCGGGAAGGCATCGATGCCGCTGGGGCACATGAAGGCTTTGAATCCGATCACGCCGCGTTGAACCAGCTCCTCCAGGCGGTCGAGGTTGCCGGGCACGAGCCCGCCCCACAGCCCGAAATCGACCAGCGATGAGCCGGCCGCCGCCCCGAGCTTGAGGTCGAACGCGGCCCCGTCGATGGTCACGGGATCGCTGTTGAGCGGCATGTCGACGAACGCCGTGTAACCGCCGGCCGCCAGCGCCGCGGACCCGCACGCGATGGTTTCCCAGCCGGTCCGTCCGGGCTCGTTGAAGTGCACGTGCGAATCCACGCCACCGGGAAAGACGTGGAGGCCGGTGGCCTCCAGGTCCTCGCTCGCGGTCCAGCCGGAGAGATCCGGTTCGACGGCGACGATCCGGCCTTCCGCAATCGCGACATCGGCGACGGCGACGCCCGACGCCGTGACCACGCGGCCGCCGCGAAGGATCAGCTCGGCGGCGCTCACGCCGGGTGAGCCAGCAGCTCCAGGAACCGGCCCAGCGCGTCGATCGCGACGGCGACGTCAGCGGTCGTCACCGACTCCGCGGGGTTGTGGCTGACCCCGCCCCGGCACCGGACGAAGAGCATTCCGATGTCGGTCAGGGCCGCCATCGCCACCCCGTCGTGGCCCGCGCCGCTCGGCAGGCTGACGGCCGAGATGCCGATGTCCTCGACGGCTTGCGACAGCAGGGAGACCAAGCGCGACGAGCAGGGCACCGAGGGGTTTGCCTCCGTCGGCTCGGTGTCGACGGCGATCTGCCGCGTTTGCGCGATGTCGCGGGCGCGGCCCAGGATCCGCCGGGATGCCTCCACCCGGACGGTGTCGTCCGCGTGCCGCACGTCCAGGGTGAGGTTCACGCGGCCGGGCACCACGTTGGCGGCGCCCGGATGTGCGGCCAGTTGCCCGACCGTGGCGACCAGGCCTTCGTGGCCACGTGCGTCCGCTTCGACCGCCAGCACGAACTCCGCGGCGGCGGTCAGGGCGTCGCGCCGGCGGCCCATCGGCACGGTGCCGGCGTGGCCGGCCTCCCCGGTGAACGCGAGGGCGTAGCGCTCCTGCCCGGCGATGGCCGACACGACCCCGACCGGCAGGCCGCGCGCCTCGAGCACCGGGCCCTGCTCGATGTGGACTTCGCAGTAGCCGAGCAGCGCGCCGTCGCGCCACCGGTCCTCGTCGATGCGGGCCGGGTCGCCGCCAAAGGCGCGGATGGCCTCGGCCAGGCCGACGCCCTCCGCGTCACGGCGGTCGAGCTCCCCGGCATCGAAGGTGCCGGCCACGGCGCGGCTGCCGAGGTACGTCGAGCCGAAGCGCAGGCCTTCCTCGTCGGCAAAGCCGATGACCTCGATCGCAAACGGCAGCCGCGTCCGGCCGTCGTGCAGGCGCCGCACCGCCGCGATGGCGATCACGACGCCGAGCGGTCCGTCGTACCTACCCGCGTCGCGGACGGAATCCAGGTGTGACCCCAGCAGCAGCGTCGGCCTGCCCGGCACCGCGGCCTCGTACCGGCCGCGGAGGTTGCCGGTTTGGTCGCGCCGCACCTCCATCCCCGCTTCGCGCATCCATTCGGACACCCGCTCGTGGGCTCGATGCATCGCCTCCGACGCAAACGGTCGGGTCAGGCGGTCGGGCTCCTCGCTGCAGGCGCCCAGGATGTCGCAGCGCTCCATCGCCGTGGCGGCATCGGAGTGGCCCACGGCGCGATCAGCGACCGTCGAGCTCTTCGAAGGTGATCTCCTGCGCGCCCTCCCACAGGACGAGCCGGCCCAACTCGGCGAGGCGATCGGCGCCGTCGTAGACGGTGGCGAAATGATTGCCGGCAAGCTGCCCGACCTTGCTTGCGAACAACGCCGACCCGTAGGGAAATAGGATCTCGGTCTCGCTGATGCCGCCGGGATAGAGGAGCAGGTGTCCGGGCGCCGGATGGCTGGTGTGGTTCTCGTAGCCGAGGTCCAGGTTGAGCTCGCCGAAGGGTATCCAGCACGCTTCACCGCTCCAGCGCGCATGGATGATCCGGGTCTGCAGCGGCAGCATGGCTTGAAACCTGGCGCATGTCTTCGGCGCCGACTCGTTTTCGAGCCGAGCGAGAAACCGCATGCCGGCGACCTCGATTCGCATGGTCCTCACATTGACAGCTCCTCAGCCGCAGAATATAAGCACGTTGGATCCAGTGGTCCCGCCTCTGGTATGGAAGTGCGCCCCTGGGCGCTGTTGAACCGACAGGAGGGTCGACTCGTGATAAAACGTTTGACGGTGTTCGCGCTGGCGGCCGTGGGCCTGGCCGCCTGTGGCGGCGGCACCACGACCACGACGACGTCCAACCCCCCGTTCAAAGCCGCCTGGATCTACGTCGGGAGCGCGAGCGACGCGGGTTGGACCAAGGCCCACGACGACGCCCGCCTGTACGTCCAGCAGCAGCTCGGATCCCAGTTGGTCACCACCTTCAAAGAGAACGTCCCCGAAGGTCCTCAGGCCGCCCAGGTGATCGACAGCCTCGTCGCGGACGGGAACAAGATCATCTTCGGCACCTCGTTCGGTTTCCAGGACCAGATGGACGCCGCCGCCAAGAAGTATCCGAACGTGTACTTCGAGCAGGCGACCGGGTTCAAGACTGAGACCAACCTCGCTGAATTCTTCGGCGCCGCGGAGGACGCTGACTATCTGACCGGAATGGCGGCGGGCGCTGTCACCAAGTCGGGCAAGATCGGCTTCGTCGCCCCCTTCCCGATCCCTGAAGTGATCCGGGAGATCAACGCCTTCACCCTGGGCGCGCAGGCGACTCACCCAGGGGCCACCGTCCAGGTCATCTGGACGACCACGTGGTTCGACCCGGCCAAGGAGAAGAAGGCGGCCGAGAGCCTGATCTCCGCGGGCGTCGACGTCCTCGGTCAGGGCCAGGACAGCCCGGCCACCGGGGAGGCGGCCAAGGCGGCCGGTCTGAAGTGGTCGGGTTACGACTCGGACCAGCAGTCGTTCGCGCCCGACGCATGGCTCACGGGCACCGTCTACCACTGGGGCCCGTACGAGCTCACGCGCATCAGAGCGGCCATGAACGGGACGTGGAAGACCGGCAGCTACTACGGCAGCCTAGCGGACGGTTTCGTCGACATCGCGCCGTTTGGGAAGTCGGTCGACGCCGGGTCCCAGGCGGCGATCAACGCCAAGAAGCAGGCTCTGGTCGCCGGCACGTTCTACGAGTTCACCGGACCGCTGAACGACCAGTCGGGCGCGGTCAAGGTGCCGGCCGGCAGCAAGCTCACCCTCGACCAGATTCTGACCATGAACTGGTTCGTGCAGGGTGTGATCGGGAGCCCCACGGGCAGCTGACGAGCGCGATCGTGGATCAGGTCGCCGCCGGGGCAGTCCCGGCGGTGACCATGCGTTCCATCACCAAGCGTTTCCCCGGCGTTCTGGCCAACCACGCGGTCGATTTCGAAGCTCTCGAGGGCGAGGTTCACGCTCTGCTCGGGGAGAACGGCGCCGGCAAGTCGACTCTGGCCAGCATCCTGGCCGGCCTTTACCGTCCGGATTCAGGCGAGATCGCGATCCACGGCCGCACCGTCGAGTTCCGCTCGCCGCGTGATGCGATGCGGGCCGGGGTCTCGATGGTCCACCAGCACTTCCGGCTCGCCGCATCTCTGACCGTGGCCGACAACATCGTCCTCGGCCATCGCGGAGCCGCCTGGCTCCGGACCTCGCCGAAGACCATCGAGACCCAAGTCGGCGAGCTGGCCAAGCGGTATCGGATGCCGGTTCATCCCAGGGCGCGCATCTGGCAGCTCTCGGTGGGCGAGCAGCAGCGGGTCGAAATCCTGAAGGCGCTCTATCGGGGCGCGCGCATCCTGATCCTCGACGAACCCACCAGCCTGCTGACGCCGCAGGAGTCCGAGGACCTCTTCGAGACCCTGCGTCGCATGACTGATGAAGGCCGGACCGTGGTGTTCGTCTCGCACAAGCTCGAAGAGGTGATGGCCGTCACCGACCGGGTGACGGTGCTGCGCGCGGGTGGATTGGTCGGGACGGTGAAGACGAGCGGGACCAGCCCCGCCGAGCTGGCCAGGATGATGGTCGGCCGGGAGGTCGTCTTCGCCCAGGCCAAGGGCGAGCCGTATGCCGGGCATCGCGAGGTCGTCATGAAGCTGGACGACGTCTGCGCCGACAACGACCTGGGGATCGAGGCGCTGCACAACGTCCGGTTGAGCGTTCACAAGGGGGAGATCGTCGGGGTCGCCGGAGTCTCCGGCAATGGCCAGAGGCAGCTCGCCGAGGTCATCGCGGGCACCAGGCCCCGGACCGGCGGAGCGGTTTGGGTGGCGGGTCGCGGCCTGCGGAGCGGTGATCCGGGGGAGGCGATCGCCCGCGGGATCGCACACGTGCCCGAGGACCGGCTCGGCACCGGCGTCTCACCGAGCCTGTCGGTCGCCGACAACCTGATCTTGAAGTCCCACCGGCGCCCGCCCATCTCCACTCGTGGATGGCTGCGCCACGACCGCATCAGGGCGCACGCGAAGGAGCTGATGACTCGCTTTGCGATCGCCGCCCCGGGTCCTGACACCCAGACCCGGCTCCTGTCGGGCGGCAACGTGCAGAAGGTCGTCCTGGCTCGCGAGCTCTCGAGCCGGCCGAAGGTGATCGTGGCCGCCAACCCGACCCGAGGCCTGGACGTGGGCGCCACCGAGGGGGTGCGGGCCCTGCTGATTCGGGCGGCGCGCGATGGCGTCGGCATCCTGCTGATCAGCGAGGACCTCGACGAGATCCTGATGCTGGCGGACCAGATCGCGGTCATGTACGAGGGCCGGGTCGTGGGCGTGGTCCCCCGGGGCGAAGCGGACGTCCAGCAGCTCGGCCTGATGATGGCGGGCTCGCCGGCGTGAGGATCGAGAGGCGCCTGACCGCCCCGCGCTGGCTCGTGGTCGCCGTCCCGGTCGCGTCGCTCGTGGCGGCTTTCGCCGCCGCCGCCGTCGTGCTGCTCGTTGCGGGCAAGGATCCCGTCGCGACCTACGCCCGGCTCTTCGACCGCGGCTTCATCGCGCCGGGCGCGTTGACCAACACGCTGGTCACCGCCACGCCGCTGCTCCTGACCGGGCTGGCGGCCGCGGCGGCGTTCCGGATGAAGCTCTGGAACATCGGAGCCGAGGGCCAGCTGTATCTCGGCGCCGTCGGCGCGTCCGGCGCCGGCCTTGCCCTGCACGGCCGGCCGGGCCTGGTGATCATCGCCGGGATGATCGCGGGCGGCCTGGTCGCGGGAGCCGCCTGGGCCGTCGTCCCCGGTCTGCTGCGCGCCTACTTCAACACCAACGAGATCATCACCACGCTGATGCTCAACTACGTCGCCGGCCTCCTGCTCACGTACCTCATCTTCGACAGCAGGTCCTACTGGCGGGACCTGACGACCTTCAGCGCCAGGGCATTTCCCCAGGGCAAGATGCTGCCCGACGCCGCGATGTGGCCGAACTTCAACCTCGTCCTCGGTCCGATCGTCACCTTGAACGTGCCCTTCGGCTTCCTGCTGGGGATCCTCGCCGCCACGGTGCTCTGGCTCCTGTACCGTTCGACGAGCTTCGGCTTCGACGCCCGCGTGCAGGGCGACTCTCCGCCCGCGGCCCGCTATGCGGGCGTCAGGACCCGCCGCGTCGTGGTGGCGATGATGGGTCTTTCCGGAGCGCTTGCCGGCCTCGGCGGGGCGAGCGAGATCGGTGACTTCCGGCACGTGCTCGATCCGCGCGGCCTCCAGCAGGCAGGCTTCGGCTACGCCGGCATCGTCGTGGCGGCGCTGGCCCGCTACAACCCGTTCGCGGTTGGCGTGGTGGCGTTCCTTCTCGGCGGCCTGGCGAATGCGGGCTACAGCCTGCAGGGGCCGGACTTCCCGGCCGGACTCGTCGGGGTGCTGCAGGGGATGATCCTGTTCTTCGCTCTCGGAGGCGAGCTGCTGCTGCGCTATCGAGTCTCGTTTTCGGCCCGGCGCGCGGAACCGCCTCGCGCCGTGGCCGCCGCGCCGGTGGCGGAGTGAGCTGGACATGAACGTCAACGAAAGCATCGCCGTCGTGCTGGCCGCGTCGGCGATCTTCTACGGCACTCCTTTGGTCTTCGCCGCAGTGGGCGAGCTGCTGGCGGAGCGCTCAGGAGTTCTCAACCTGGGAGTCGAGGGCATGATGCTGATCGGGGCCGTCACCGCTTTCTGGTGCGTGCAGCATCTGCCGGGCCCCGACTGGTTCGTCCTCCTCCTGGCCACGCTGATCGGCGGCGTCGCGGCGCTGGCCACCGCGCTGATCCACGCCATCCTCGCCGTCGGGCTGCGTGCGAACCAGATCGTCTCAGGGCTGGCGCTCACGATCTTCGCGGGAGCCACCGGGCTCTCTTCGTACGTCGGCAACGCGACCAAACTCGGAGGTCAGCCCGCGCTGCGCGAATTCAGCGCGCTCAACGTGCTCGGCCTGTCGAACGCGCCGGTCGTCGGTCCGATCCTGTTTCACCAGAACGCGCTCGTCTACGGTTCCTGGGCGCTGGTGATCCTGGCCTGGCTCTATCTCTATCGAACCCGGACGGGCCTCCACCTGAGGGCGGTCGGGGAGTCGCCGGAGACCGCCGACGTGATGGGGGTGAACGTGGCCCGGTACCGCTACGCGCACACGCTGGCCGGCGGTCTTCTGGCCGGCGTCGCCGGCGCGTACTACAGCCTGGCGATCACGCCCAACTGGATCGACGGCATGACCTCAGGGGCCGGCTGGATCGCGATCGCGCTCGTGATCTTCGCCTTCTGGCGCCCGGAGGCGACCCTCGCCGGCGCCTACCTCTTCGGGCTCCTCTCGAGCCTTGGCTTCGTGCTCCAGGCGCGACAGGTGCACCTGCCGCCGGAGGTGTTCGGGGCGCTGCCCTACACGATGACCGTCGTCGTGCTCGTGGTCGTCTCCACGGGCTGGGCCAAGCAGCGGCTGGGCGCGCCGGCCGCGCTGGGCACGCCGTACGTGCGGGAGGAGCGCTAGCCCGGGGTGCTCAGCCGAGCGAATAGATGCCCGGCAGCTCGCGATACAGGCCGGCGTAGTCGAGGCCGTAGCCGATGACGAAACGATCGGGGATCACAAAACCGCAGAAATCGATCCTGACCGGGACCTCACGCCGCGCCGGGCGGTCGAGCAGAGCCGCCAGGCGAAGCGACGCGGGCTTGAGCCGGCGGAAGCGTCTCATGATGGTGCCGAGGGTCCGCCCGGAGTCGACGATGTCTTCGACCAGCAGCACGTGGCGGCCGACCAGCGGGCCGTCCACCATGTGGGCGATCTGAACCCGGCCGCTGCTCGAAACCCCGGACCCGTAGCTGGCGGCCCGCACGAACTCGAGCTCGGCGGGAATGCTGAGGCTGCGCAGGAGGTCGGCCGCGAAAACCGTGGCGCCCTTCAGGATCACGACCATGACCAGCGGGGTGTCGATGTCGGAGTAGACCTCGGAGATCTGCTGGCCGAGCTGGCACACGCGCCGGGCGATGCGGTCGGACGCGATCATCGCCTTGCCGGACCGGTGCATGGGAACCGGCGCCACGCGAGTCGCGACCTCAGCCATTCAATTCCAAGTCTAGTTGCTGCAGGCGCTGCCCGGGTGGCGTCTCGGTCTCGCCCTGCGGGTGGTCGGCCGAGTGGTGCCGGCGCGTTGACGCCACGGTCGATAGTGGCTACCCTTCGCCCCAACTGGGGTGCCGGCGGCGCAGCTTTCAGGAGGGAGTCAACCATGAGGAAAGCCGTCGTTGTTCTTCTCGTGCTCGGTGCGCTCGCGTTTACGCCCGCGCCGGTCTCCGCGGCCGGCGGGCCGCCGTGCTTTCCCGTCGCCAACGGGAATGGCGCGGCGACGTGCACGGTGACGGCCAAGGATGTCCCGTCGCCGATATTCGTCGGCCCGTGCCTGAACGCGGTCGGGGTGTCTGCTCTCTTGATCAGCGCCAACACCATCGCGCACGTGACGGGGCTCACCACCGGTCCCGAATTCTGGGCGACCATGACGGAGACGGGCCCCGTGGCTCTCAGCTCGCCCGATGGGATAACGGGCCGCGCCACCGAGTGGTTCGGGATCTCGTTCAACAACCTGAATCAGGTCGCCCACGCGACTTCAGACGGCCAGCTCACGCTGCCAGGTGGCACGGCCATCCGATACCACGAGGCGTTCCATTTCAGCACTGACGCCGGCGGGCAGGGGCCCGTCAGCTTCGACTCGTGCACGGTGAGCTGAGGATTCCGCGGTCTCCACGATGTGAGAGGCGGCCTTCGGGCCGCCTCTTCTCATTCGGGGGACGGCGCGGAGCTTGCGGAGCTGACAAGATTTCCGGACGTGAGGCTGACTGTCTACTGCGGGTCGTCGCTCGGCCGCCGGCCGGAGTACGCGACAGCGGTTCGGCGCCTGGGGCGGGAGATGGTCGCACGCGGCTTCAGCCTCGTCTACGGTGGGGCCGCCGTCGGCCTCATGGGCGTGCTGGCCGATACGGTGCTGGCAGCCGGCGGTGAGGCGGTCGGGGTGATCCCACGTCTTTTGGTCGCGCGTGAGATCGCCCATGCCGGCCTCTCCGAGCTTCGGGTCGTCGAAACCATGCACGAGCGAAAGGCCCTGATGGCCGAGCTCGGCGACGGCTTCGTGGCGCTGCCTGGTGGAGCGGGCACGTTCGAGGAGCTGTTCGAGGCCTTCACCTGGGCGCAGCTGGGCTTGCATACCAAGCCCTGCGCCGTGCTCAACGCCGGCGGCTACTTCGATTTGCTGCTCCAGCTCCTGCGCCACGCGGTCGATGAGGGGTTCATGAGAGACGAGTCCGCACGGATGCTGATCGCCGAGAGCGAGCCCGATCGTTTGCTGACCCGACTGGCCGCCCATCAGCCCGTCCCCGCGAAATGGGCGCCACGGCAGCGGGACTGAGCGTCGTAGGGCCGCGCCGGAGGCCGATCCCGAGGGTGCGATTGGCGGTGACATCCAAACCTGAGCGGAATCATTTGGCTGACGGCGACACGCCACCGCTCGAATTCATCCGCTAAGCTACCTGGACGGTGCGTAGCTTCCTCACTCGCGACGTCCTGCATGTCGGGCCCCGGTCAAGGCCGGCGCTCACACGCCGTCGAGCGATCGACTACGCCCTTTGCGCCAGCTGCTTCTGTAGCTAGCCGGCTCCCGCGGCCGCGCCGCAGGGACTCTCGAGGAAGCGGCGAACCTTCCTCAATCCCGCGCCTGACTTTCGGCGTGGCTTTGTCGGCATCAGCTTTTCAGCGGAGGCGCACCCAAATTGTCGGAACTCATAGTCGTTGTCTTCGGTTCAGGCGGGCGCGCGCGCCCGCGGGCCTAGTCCATGTGCAAGGCATGCGGCTGCACGCCCACGCTTGACGGCTTCTCCAAGAACGAGTCGATCAAGGCCAACAGCAATCACCTCCGAGGCCTGGTCAAGGAGGAGCTGCTCGAGGACACGCCCACGTTCACCGAGGAAGCGGTGCAGGTGCTCAAGTTTCACGGTGTCTACCAGCAGGACGACCGCGACCGCCGCAAGGAGGCCCGCGCCATGGGTCTCAACAAGTACCACCAGTTGATGATCCGGACGCGCGTCCCTGGAGGCGTTGTCTCGGCCGACGCATATCTTGCCCACGACGACATCGCCGGGCGCTGGGGGAGCGGCACGCTGCGCGCGACCACCCGGCAGGACTTCCAGCTGCACGGTGTGCTCAAGGCTGACATCAAGAAATCCATCGCCGCCATCAACGCGGCTCTGATGACCACCCTGAGCGGCTGTGGCGACGTGGAGCGCAACATCATGTGCTGCCCCGAACCGAGATCGGATCGGTTTCACGAGCAGCTGCATCGATCCATAGCCGGCCTGGTGGCGGCGCTCACGCCTCGCACCGGGGCCTACCACGAGATCTGGCTCGACGGCGAGGTCGTGCAGTCATCCGAGCCCGAGGTCGAACCGCTCTACGGCGAGCAGTACCTGCCGCGCAAGTTCAAGACCACGGTCGCCATCGAGGGCGACAACTGTGTGGACGCATACGCCAACGATCTCGCGTTCGTCGCGATGCATGGACCCGACGGCTCCCTGCGGGGCTTCAACGTCCTGGTCGGTGGCAGTCTCGGCAGGACCCACAACAAGCCCGAGACGTTCGTCGCGATAGCGCAGCCTCTGGCTTTCATCGGCCCGGACCAGATCGTCGACGTCGCCCGCGAGGTGGTGGCCGTGCAGCGCGACTACGGCGACCGCACCAACCGCCGTCACGCCCGGCTCAAGTACACGATCGCGGATCGCGGCCTCGATTGGTTTCGCGGCGAGGTCCAGCGACGCCTGCCGTTCGCTCTCCAACCGCCCGAACCGCTGCGCTGGAAGCCGGTCGACGATCACCTCGGCTGGCACGAGCAGGGCGACGGCGGGCTCTACGTCGGGATCTACATCGAGAACGGCCGCATCGCCGACGCCGGCGAGGTCCGGTTGCGAACCGGTCTGCGGAGGATCGTCGAGGAGATCCGGCCGCAGGTCCGGCTGACAGCGCAGCAGAACGTCATCCTCGCCGGCATCGAGCCGGCTCAGCGCCCGCGCGTGGAGCAGCTGATGGCGGAGCATGGGATCGCCGCCGTCGAGTCGATCCCCCGCGCCGTGCGCCACTCGATGGCCTGCCCGGCGCTCCCCACGTGCGGCCTGGCCGTCGCCGAGGCCGAGCGCGCTCTTCCGGACCTCATCCGGGAGATCGCCTCCGTGCTCGAAGGGCTCGGGCTGGGTGAGGAGCGCATCAGCTTCCGCATGGGCGGCTGCCCGAACGGGTGCCCGCGGCCCTACCTGGGCGACGTCGGCTTTGTCGGCACCACGCTGGGCAAGTACGACGTGATGCTGGGCGGAGATTTCGAGGGCACGCGCTTGAACCGCCTCTATGCGCCCAACGTGCCGCTCACGGAGATCACGTCGATGCTGCGACCGATGTTGGCCGAATTCGGGGCGCAGCGCCAGTCCGGTGAGGGTTTCGGCGACTGGGTCGATCGCGTCGGGTTCGACACGCTGCGTGAGCGATTCGTCCTCAGCGAGCAGACGGCGTGAGCGCATCGGCGCCGGCCGCCATCCTGTCCGGATCGAGCCCGGAAGCCGTTCTGCGCTGGGCGTTCGAGTCGTTCCCGCGAGTCGCGCTCGTCACGAGCTTTCAGGCCGAGTCGTCGGTGCTGATCGACATGTCGGCGCGGATCACGAAGAGGGTGAACGTGCTCACCCTGGATACCGGCCGACTGCCGCAGGCAACCCACGACATGATCGACCGGGTGCGGCAGCGGTACGGGATCGCGGTCGACGTCGTCGCCCCGGCCTCGAAGGAGGTCCGTGAAATGGTCAGCCGCCACGGCACGAACCTCTTCCACCAGTCACCGGACCTGCGCCGGCTGTGCTGCGACGTCCGAAAATCGAGACCGCTCGCTCTCGCGCTGGCGCGCTACGACGCCTGGGTGACCGGCCTGCGCCGCGCGCAGCTGGCCACTCGCGCCCAGACGCCGGTCGTGGACGACGATCCAGAGCACGGCGGGATCGCCAAGATCGCGCCGCTGGCCGGGTGGACCAGAGACCAGGTCTGGAGCTACATACGCGAGCACAAGGTTCCCTATCACTCGCTCTACGACCACGGCTACACCTCGATCGGTTGCGCGCCCTGCACCCGCGCCACCACGGCCGGTGAGTCAGAGCGTGCGGGCCGGTGGTGGTGGGAGCAGGACGAAGTCAAAGAGTGCGGCCTTCACTGGACGCTCGACCGGCCGCAACCGAGCACGCCCGGGAACCGCAACCGGTGACACCGACGAAGGGTCGAGCGCGGTTCGGGGGGTTGAAAACCCTGGCCTTCGCGCTGACGGCCCTGATGCCGCTCGCCTGCGGCCAGGCCGTCAGCTCCGCGGCCCCAACCGACGACGCGCCGCTCGTGGTCCGGCTCGGCTACTTTCCCAACCTCACTCACGCGCCCGCCCTGGTGGGCGTGAGGCAAGGATTCTTCGCCGGCGCCCTCGGCACCGGCGTCAAGCTCGAGACCCACACCTTCAACGCCGGCGGCGAAGCGGTCACGGCCATCCTCTCGAATTCGATCGACGTCAGCTTCGCCGGTCCGAATCCGACCACGATCGCGTACGCGCGGTCGCACGGCGAGGCCATCCGCGTCATCGCCGGTGCCACGTCCGGAGGCACCCTCCTCGTGGTCAAGCCCAGCATCACGTCGATCGCCGACCTAAAGGGCAAGAAGATCGCCGATCCTCAGCTGGGCGGCACCCAGGACATCGCCCTGCGCTGGTTCCTGAAGGACCACGGTTTCCATGCCGACACCACCGGCGGCGGCGACGTGAGCATCGTGCCGCAGGACAACTCGCAGACCCTGGTCGCGTTCAAGCAGGGCCAGATCGACGGCGCCTGGGTCCCCGAGCCGTGGGCGAGCCGGCTGGTCGTCGAGGGCGGCGGCAAGGCCCTCGTGGATGAGCGTGACTTGTGGCCGCGGGGCCAGTTCGTGACCACGAACCTCATCGTGAGAACCGACTTCCTGCGGGCGCATCCGAAGAGAACCAAGGCCCTGCTCGAGGGTCTCTACCAGGCGATCGGCTACCTGAACTCGAACACCGCCGGCGCGCAGCAGGCGACCAACGACGCCGTCGCCGAGATCACGTCCCAGAAACTGGGGGCGGGGGTGGTGGCCGCCGCCTGGTCGCATATGACCTTCACCCTCGACCCGCTTGGCGCCACGCTCAAGGCCGACGCCAACCGCGCCCACGGCGTCGGCTTGCTCGGCAGCGTCGACCTCAACGGCATTTACGACCTGACGCTCCTCAACCAGGTGCTCGCCGAGCACAGCCAACCGGCGGTCAGCGGCCTGTGAGCAGCAACGTCCTCCAGCTCTCCGACAAGCACGCGGTCAGCGTCGACCGCCTGACCATGGCGTTTCCGCAGGACGACCGGCTCCTGGTCGCGCTGCAGGGCGCGACCCTGGAGGTCAAGCGCGGGGAGCTGGTCTGCGTCGTGGGGGCGTCGGGCTCGGGCAAGAGCACGCTGCTCAACGTCCTCGCCGGCCTCGACCGCCCCACCGCCGGCCACGCCCACGTTCATGGGCGAGTCGCGCTCATGTTCCAAGAGGCGGCGCTGCTCCCGTGGCTGACCGCGGCGGGCAACGTCGAGCTGGCGCTCGAGCTGCGCGGCGTCGGGAGATCCCGGCGCCGTGAGGTGGCGCGGGAGCTGCTGAGTCGCGTGCATCTCGGCGGTTTCGAGAGCCGGCGCCCTCACGAGCTGTCCGGAGGCATGAAGCAGCGGGTGGCGCTGGCGCGCGCTCTGGCGCAGGACGCCGACGTCCTCCTAATGGACGAGCCCTTCGCCGCTCTCGACGCCATCACCCGCGACCTCCTGCACGAGGAGCTCGAGCGGATCTGGAGCGAAACCGGGCTCACCATCCTCTTCGTCACCCACAACGCCCGCGAGGCGGTGCGGCTCGGGGATCGGGTGCTGGTGTTCACGAGCCGGCCCGGTCGCGTGGGACACGAGGTGCAGGTCGACCTGCCCCGGCCGCGGAGCCTGGACTCGCCCGACCTCGCCGTCATCGCCGGCCGCATCACCGAACGCTTGAAGCAGGAGATGACGGTCGATGGCCGCTGATCTCGCGGGCAAGCTCCAGGCGCCGGATGCGGTGGAATTGGCACTGCTGCCGCGGCCGGCTTCCCTGGTGCGGTTGTGGTCGGGCCTGTGGCCGAAGTTGGCCGCCGTCGCGCTGGCGCTGGCGGCGTGGCAGCTGGTCGTCTGGTCCGGCTGGCAGCCGGACTACCTGCTGCCCGGACCGCGGCCGGTGTTCCAGCGCCTGTATCAGGACCTGAGTCACCTCGATTTCTACCTCGGCGTGGCGAGCACGCTGCGGCGCGCGCTCGTCGGCTACGCGATCGCGGCGGCCGCCGGCAGCGCGGTCGGCATCCTGGTGGCGCGGATCGCCGTCCTTCGCAAGGCGGTGGGCTCCGCCATCCTCGGCCTGCAGTCGATGCCGTCCATCGCGTGGTTGCCGCTCGCGTTCCTGCTCTTCCAGCTCAGCGAGACCGCGATCCTGTTCGTCGTCATCCTCGGCGCCGCTCCGGCCATCGCCGGTGGACTCCTTGGCGGCGTGGATCATGTGCAGCCGCTTTTGGTACGAGTCGGCCGGGTCATGGGCGCGCGCGGCCTCGGCCTGTACCGGCACGTGATCCTCCCCGCGGCTCTGCCGTCGTTCGTCGGCGGCCTGAAGCAGGGTTGGGCATTCGCCTGGCGGAGCCTGATGGCGGCGGAGATCATCGGGATCGTCGGCCATCAGCCGTCGCTCGGACAGGAAATCCAGTTCGCCCGGGAGTTCGCCGACGCCGAGCAGCTCCTGGCTTTGATGATCGTGATCTTCGTCATCGGCGTTGTCATCGACAGCCTGTTTGGGAGCCTGGACGTTGCCATCCGGCGGCGCTGGGGCCTGCTTGGAGGAGAAGCTTGAGCAAGGGATTCGTTGTCTGGTTCACGGGACTGTCGGGCGCCGGCAAGTCGACGATCGCGAACGCGCTGCAGGCGGAGCTTGCGCGCCGGGGCCGGCGGGCGGAGCTGCTCGACGGCGATGAGGTGCGGACCCATCTCTCCAAGGGCCTCGGCTTCTCCAAAGAAGACCGAGACACCAACATCCGGCGCATCGGCTACGTCGCCCGCCTGGTCGCGCGCCACGGCGGGGTCGCGATCACCGCCGCGATCTCGCCCTACCGGGAGGTTCGCGACGAGGTTCGCCAGGCGACTCCTGGTTTTGTCGAGGTCTTCGTCCGCTGCCCGCTCGACACGCTGGTCGAGCGCGACACCAAGGGCCTGTACCGCAAGGCGATCGCGGGCGAGATCGCCAACTTCACCGGCGTCAGCGATCCGTACGAGGAACCTCTGAAGGCCGAGGTCGTCTGCGAGACCTCCACCGAAACGCTGGCGGAATCCGTGGCCAAGGTCATCGACACGCTGGAACGTCTCGGCCACCTGCCGCGACAGGTGCCCGAGCGGCTGCCGGAAGGAGAGGAGCTCCAGTCGCTTCGGGCGGAAGCGCGCCTATTGCCCCGGCTCGAGGTCGGCCAGCGCGAGCTCTCCGACCTCTTCATGCTCGCCGCCGGCGCGCTCGCCCCGGTGGATTCGTTCATGGGCCGTGAGGACTACGAGGCGGTGATTTCGAGCGGACGGCTGGCGAGCGGCCTGCCGTTCACCATCCCGATCCTCTTGCGCGCCGCCTCGGTGCCGAAAGCCGATCGGGTGGCTCTGTTCATCGGTGACAGACCGGTGGGAATCCTGAACCTCGCCGATGCGTATCCAACCGACCACGCGCGCGAGGCGCTCGGGGTGTACGGCACCGAGGATGAAGCCCATCCCGGTGTGCGCGTGCTCAAGGACTCCGGCCGGTGGGCGCTGAGCGGCGAGGTGATCGCGCTCGCGCGACCGACCTCAGGCTTCCCGGAGTTCGACCTCACCCCCGCCCAGGTGCGCGCCGTCAAAGCGCAGCGGGCGTGGAGGACAATGGTCGGCTTCCAGACGCGCAACCCGGTCCACCGCGCCCACGAGTACCTGCAGAAGGTGGCGCTCGAGATCGTCGACGGGCTTCTCCTCCACCCGCTCGTGGGTGAGACCAAGAGCGACGACATCCCGGCGTCGGTCCGGATGCGCTGCTACCAGGAGCTGCTCGACGGCTACTACCCGGCGGACCGGGCCGTGCTTGCGACCAACCCCGCCTGGATGCGTTACGCGGGGCCGAAGGAGGCCGTGTTCCACGCCATCGTCCGGCGCAACTACGGTTGCACGCACTTCATCGTCGGGCGCGATCACGCGGGCGTCGGCAGCTACTACGACACCTATGCCGCGCACCGGATCTTCGACGAGTACGGACCGGGTGAGCTGGGGATCGAGATCCTGCGCTTCGAGCACACCTTTTACTGCTCGGTCTGCGGCGGCATGGCCTCGAACCGGACGTGCCCGCATCCCAAGGACCTGCACCGAACGTTGAGCGGGTCCGCGGTGCGCAAGCTCCTGGCGGAGGGCGAGGCTCTACCGCCGGAGTTCACACGACCCGAGGTGGCGCGGGTGCTGAGCGAAGCGACCAAGCGAGAGGCGACTGCTTGAGGTACTACCCCGTATTCCTGGACCTGGCCCGCCAGCGGTGCGTCGTCCTTGGCGGTGGCGGGTTCGCGGCGGAGAAGGCGGAGGCGCTGCTGGAGGCCGGCGCCCTCGTCACCGTCGTTGCTTCGCGGCTGAACCCGACGCTCGAGGCCCTCGCGGCCGGCGGCCGGGTGCGGGCCGTGCGGCGCGATTACCGGCATGGCGACCTCGCCGGCGCGCGGCTGGTGGTCGACGCCAGCGAAGACGCCGGGATCAACGCGAGCAGCTGGCGGGAGGCGGAGGACTCGGGCATCCTGATCAACGTCGTCGACCGTCCGGCGCAGTGCCGCTTCATCGCCCCGGCGATCGTTCGCCGCGATCCGCTGCTGATCGCCATCTCCACGTCGGGTGAGAGCCCGTTCCTGGCGTCGGCGCTGCGCGCTCGGCTCGAGCGCTGGCTCGGCCGCGAGTGGGGGCCGTTCACCGCGCTCGTCGGGCGAATCCGGCGCGAGCTGCGGGAGCGCGGCGTGCCGATCGCCGAACAGACGCGGGCGTATCGCCGCCTCATCAGGTCGGACGTTCGCGAGCTGCTCCGCGACGGCCGGACCGATGAGGCCGGAGATCGCGCCGCGGCCCTGGCTCGGCCTGGTGCGGGCCACCCGGGGCGCGTCGCGCTCGTCGGCGCCGGGCCTGGCGATCCGGAGCTCATCACCGTCAAGGCCCGGGAGCTGCTCGCCGACGCGGACTTCGTTCTGCACGACGCCCTCATCGCGCCCGAGACGCTGGCCCTGCGCGGGCCGCAGGCAGAGCTCGAAGACGTGGGCAAGCGTGGAGGGAGCAAGAGCCCGCGGCAGGAGGCGATCACCGCGCGCCTGATCGAACTCGCGCAGGCCGGCAACTTCGTCGTCAGGCTGAAGGGCGGCGACCCGTTCGTGTTCGGTCGAGGTGGCGAGGAGCTCACCGGCCTGGTGGATGCGGGCATCGAGGTCGTCGTCGTGCCCGGCGTCACCGCCGCCCTGGCGGCGCCCGCCGCCGCGGGCATCCCGGTCACCATGCGCGGCGTCGCCTCCTCGGTCGCGATCACGACCGCGCAGGGAGGCGGCTCGCTCGGGCGGCTGCACGACCTCGCGCTCGCCTGCGACACGCTCATCGTCCTGATGCCTCGCGCCAACCTCGCCGAGGTGGCCGAAACGCTGGCCCGAGCCGTCGGCGGATCGCGGCCCGCGGCGCTGGTCGGCAACGCGACGCTGGCGGATCAGCGCAGCGTCCGCGGCCCGCTGGCGGCGATCGCCCGCCTGGCGGATCAGCGGCGGATCGAGGCGCCCGCGACCCTCATCGTCGGCGACGTCGTCGCAGCCGTGCCGGCATTGAGGGCGCTCGGAGCCCCTGCTTTGCTGGAGCTCGCCGAGGGCTGAAGTCCCGCGCCCTGGCGACGGTTCAACGTGTCGCGGGAACGCTCCAGAAGATCTCTTCCGACTTCACGAACGATTCGAGGTAGGGGCCGTCGACCTCCCACTGCGACAGGTGCGCCGAGATCGCGCGCAGCTTCACCGCGTTCTCGCCGGCCGTGATCGGGACCCGGAGGGAAGGCGGCCAGGCGACGCCGGCCGGATGGCCGTCGCCGCGTGTTGTGTGCACCTCAAACGGCAAACCTGGCGTGGGGCCTTCAGGCCAGGGCCACTCCTGCCCCCCGTGCACGAGGTAGGTGAGCAGCTCCCCGGTGTAGCCGGTCGCGGCGACGGCGTCCCTGACGAGGTCGTACGTGGCCCGGTGGTCCGGGTGCTCATCGGCCCCATCGCTGACGTAGACCAGCGCCGGCTCCGACTCCCGCAGCACCTGTTCGACGTCGGCCAGGGCCGCCGCGGAGGTGTAGGGCGCGGGGCGTCCGTGGCTTAGCGTGTGGAAGTCGGTCAGCGCGGGTCCATACGTCGATGTGCGGCCAGTGGTCGGTGACTTGACAGGGGCGCCATCGGCGCCGGCGTAGACGTCCGCCAGCACACCGTCCGGATAGCCCAGAAAGACCAGGCTCCGCGGGCCTAGGCCGAGCGCGCCGTCTGCCGCCACCGCCTCGCGCTGGCGGGCGGCCCCCAGCCGGTCGTAATCGTCATGGCGGAGGGCCATCAGGTCCTTCCTGAACAGCGCGGAAGCCGCGCGCGGGTAGCCATCGCCGTTGGTGGCGAAGACGATCCGGACGCGCCGCCCGGCGGCGAGCGCCTGCTGGATCACGCCGCCGGCGCCGATGACCTCGTCGTCGGGGTGGGGGGCGAAGACCAGCACGTCGACGGGATCGAGCCGCGGCGCCACTAAGTCGCCGCTCCCGGCCCCCGGCCCGGGGCTGCCGGCGCACACCAGCACGGCGGCCGCGAGCGCCGCGGCCCACAACGCGCTGGCGAACCGGGCTCGCCGTCGTGGCCTGACGGCAGCGCCTGCCACTGCAACGGCAGATTACAGTCCGCGGCGGGCTTGCGGTCCATCGATTTGATGCGTAAAGACTAAGACCGGAGGCGCGGCGCCGGCCGCCGGCGGAGCTACAGTGGGTGCGTGCTCAGGGTGGGCGTCAAGCTACCCGCCACCATCGGCCGGCCTGGCGAATACCTGGCGGACGTCACCGCCCTCGAGGCTGGAGGGGCCGACACGATCTGGCTGCATGACACCGCGGTGCAGCCTGGCGCCGGCAGCCACGTCGAGCCCCAGCTCCAACCCTGGGTCTTGGCGGCGGCGATGGCCGCGGTGACCCGTCGCGTCAGGTTGGGGATTGCCTTCCCGTCGGTGGCGGCGTGGCCGCCGGCGCTCTTTGCGGCCACGGTGATCGCCTTCGACCAGCTCAGCGGCAACCGGCTGGTCCTGGGTTTTGGCCTGGAGGAGAGCGGCGGCCGGCTGGAGGAGTTCCTTCAGGTGTTGAAGCTGCTGTGCTCGGGCTCCGGCGAGCGGTTCGATGGACGGTTCTACCAGTTGCCCTCCGTCCGCCTGGCGCGCGGTGCCCGGCCCGAGGGGCCACCGATCCTCATCGCCTCACCACACGGACCGGCTCGCGATGGGCTGCGGAGCATCGCGAACGGAATCATCCAGCCCGGCTCGCCGCCCGAAGGCCTGAGGGCCGATCCGGGCGGCGGGGAGGTGTGGGTCGAGATCCCGATCCCGCCCGACCGGGAGGCATGGGGAAAGACCCTGGCCGCCTACGAGACCGCTGGGGCGACCGGCGTCATCGTGTCGTGGGAGCCGCGCATCGTCGACCTCCTGCGCAACACCGAACCTGACGACCGAACCGACCTCCTGGTCTCGACCGGCTGAAATCCACGGACGCGTCGGGGCCGCGGTGAGGCGAGCTTGACAGCGCCGTGGCGGTGAGCTAGGTTCAGATTCGCTTCCCGTTCGCGATTGGGAGGATTGGCTTCGTGCCGACCGTCACCCGTCGGGACGTCCTCAAGGTCGGGGTCGCCGGTGCCGGAGCCCTGGTGGCCTCCGGTCTCGGTTTCGACGTCGCGCTGGCGGAGTCGACCAAGGTCAAGCAGAGCCTGCGCATTGCCGGCGCTCGCGAGTCGCACTCCATCTGCCCTTACTGCGCGGTCGGCTGCTCGCTGGTCGCCTACACCCGGCAGCAGAGCGACGGCAGCGTGCAGCTGCTCCAGATCGAGGGCGATCCCGACAGCCCGGTCAACGAGGGACGCCTCTGCCCGAAGGGAGCGACCGCGATGCAACTGGCGATTTCACCTCGTCGCGTGGAGTCGCCTCAGTACCGCGCCGCCGGCGCGACCGGCTGGAAGAGCGTCTCGTGGGATTTCATGCTCGACCGGCTCGCGCAGAACATCAAGGCGTCGCGGGACGCCACGTTCGTCACCACCGACGGCAACGGCAACACCGTGAACCGGTGCGAGGGCATCGCCTTCGCCGGGGGAGCCGCGTTCAGCTCGGAGGAGGGCTATTTCGCCACCAAGCTGATGCGCGGCCTGGGACTGGTACACCTAGAACAACAGGCCAGGGTTTGACACGGCCCGACGGTGGTCAGTTTGGCCGCCACGTTCGGAAGGGGAGCGATGACCAACCACTGGCGCGACATCAAGAACACCGACCTCATCCTGATCAACGGCGCCAACCCCGCTGAAGCCCACCCGGTCGGGTTCCAGTGGTTCATGCGGGCCAAGCTCGATCGCGGCGCCCGGATCATCCACGCCGATCCGCGCTTCACGCGCACCTCGGCGGTGGCGGACATGTACCTCCGCATCCGCACCGGCTCGGACGTGGCGTACTTCGGAGGGCTGATCAACCACGTTCTGCAGAACAACCTCTTCCACGACGAGTACGTGCGCAACTACACGAACGCGTCATTCATCGTCAAAGACGGGTTCGGCTTCAAGGACGGCCTCTTCTCGGGCTACGACCCGGCCAAGCGCGCCTACAACATCGCGAGCTGGAGCTACGAGACGGACGGCAGCGGCTACGCGAAGCGGGACCTGACCCTGCAGGACCCGCGCTCCGTCTTCCAGCTGATGAAAGCGCACTACTCCCGCTACACGCCGGCGATGGTGTCGAGCATCACCGGCATCCCGGTCGACCAGTTCGAGAAGGTGGCCGGCCTGGTCGGCCAGATGGGCAAGCCCGACAAGGTGATGACGATCGTCTACGCGGTCGGGCTGACCCACCACACGACCGGCGGGCAGCTCATTCGCTCCGGCGCCGTGCTGCAGCTGCTGCTGGGCAACATGGGACGGCCGGGCGGCGGCATGAACGCCGAGCGCGGGCACGCCAACATCCAGGGCAACACCGACCACGCCATCTCGTGGGAAATCCTGCCCGGCTACCTGAAGATTCCCGCACCGGGCCAGAAAAACCTCGACGACTACGTCGCCCAGAGCGCACCCAAGAGATCCGACCCGCATTCATGGAACTTCTTCGGCATCAACTACCGCAAGTTCATGGTCAGCACGCTCAAAGCGTGGTACGGCGACGCGGCCACCAAGGCCAGCGAGTTTGCCTTCGACTACGTGCCCAAGCCGGCGCAGAACTCGTCGTGGATGTCGATCTACGACCAGGCTCTCAAGGGCAAGATGGAGGGCCTGATCCTGTCCGGGATGACGGCCGCGAGCATCGGGCCGGACTCCAACCTCGTGCGGCAGGCGCTGGCCAACCTCAAGTGGCTGGTGGTGATGGACGCGCTGCCCACGACCAGCTCGGAGTTCTGGCACGCGCCTGGCGTCGACCCGAGCCAGGTCAGGACCGAGGTGTTCCTGCTCCCGACCACCCACTGGATCGAAAAGGACGGGTCGTTCGTCAACAGCGGGCGCTGGTCGCAATGGAAGGACCAGGTCCTGCCACCGCAGGGCTCGTCCCGCCACGACCACTGGATCCTCAGCGATCTCTTCCATCGGGTCAAAAAGCTCTACCAAGACCAGGGGGGCAGGTTCGCGGCCCCGATCACCGCCCTGACCTTCGACTACAAGGACCCGCTCAAGCCGGAGCTGGACGAGATCGCCAAGGAGATCAACGGCAAGGATCTCACCACCGGAAAGCAGATGACCACGTTTGCCAACCTGAAAGCCGACGGCACGACCACGACCGGGGACTGGATCTACACCGGAAGCTATGTCGACTCGGGCAACCTGATGAAGCGCCGCGGCGGCATCCAGGAACCGAAGACCAACGACCCGACGGGCCTGGGTTTTTACCCCAACTGGGCGTGGAGCTGGCCGCTCAACCGGCGGGTCATGTACAACCGGGCGTCGGCCGACCTGGAGGGCAAGCCCTGGGACCCGGCGCGCCCGGGCATCACCTGGAACGGCAGCAAATGGGTCGGGGATGTGCCCGACTATCCGCCGACGATGAGCCCCACGGATCCCAAAGCCTGGCTGCCTTTCATCATGAATGGCGAGGGCGTCGGCCGCCTGTTCAGCAACGGCATGATCGACGGGCCGCTGCCGGAGCACTACGAGCCGGTCGAATCACCGGTCGCGAATCCGCTGCACGCGGCCAATTCGGCTTCGCCGGTGGCATTCCTCTACGACCAGGCGGCCGGCAGGCCGAACCGCTTCGGCACCCCGGCCGAGTTCCCTTACATCGCCACCAGCTACCGGCTGACCGAGCACGAGCACTACGTCACCCAGCACGTGCCTCACCTGGTGCAGCTGCAGCCGAAACCTTTCGTTGAGATCCCGTCGGAGCTGGCGGCGGAAAAGGGCATCAAGAGCGGAGATCACGTCCGCGTCTCCTCCAAGCGTGGCAAGGTCGAGGTGCTCGCGCTCGTCACCCGGCGGCTCGGCTCGATGACGGTCGCGGGGCAGAAGGTGTACCAGATCGGCATCCCGATTCACTGGGGTTACGTCGGCATCGCCGCCGACAGCGACCCCAGCCACGGGAGGTACTGGCTGGCCAATGCGCTGACGCCTTTCGTCGGTGACGCCAACGCTCGCACTCCGGAGTTCAAAGCGTTCCTGGTCAACCTGGAGAAGATCTGATGTCGCTCCTGGCCACCGCCGCCGAGCCGTGGACCGATCGGCGGCGCCGCACCGCCGAGCTCAGACGCCGACAACCGTTTGCGGGCGAGCTGCTGGACCTGTACGGGGCTCTGCTCCCGGTCCAGGAGCAGGCTTACGTCGAGGCGAGTGCGGCACCACCGGCGCCAGACGACCTGGCGGTCTACGCGGCCGAGCTCGTGGTGCCGGGCGTGCACGAGGTGAGCCTGGCCGCGGGCCCGGACCGGCTGCGGAGGGCGCTGGTGCGACGTCTGGAACAAGAGCACCCGGTCAACATTCTCGGCGCCTGGATCCGCGGCGAGGAGCAGTCGGTCGTCGATCGATACATCGCCCGGGCATCCCTGACACCCGTTTTCGAGGCGCTGGGACCGGAGGCCGGCGCGGCATGCGCGGGGTCGCGTGATCCGCGGCACTGCCCGCACTGCGGCGGCTCGCCGCAGCTCAGCTACTTCGCCGTCGCCGGGGAGGATCTCGCGACCGGGCCCCGCTATCTGCTCTGCGCCCGCTGCCACTCGAGTTGGGGTTGTGCCCGCATGACGTGCGCCGGCTGCGGCGAGGACTCGAGCGTTCGGCTGCCCATCCTCAGCGAGGAGGGCACGACTTCAGGCGAGCGCGGCAGCATCGTGCGCGGTCTGCCGGCCGGTCCCGCCAACGGCCGCTCCGCGGTAGAGACGGTGCTCTTCCCGCATATTCGTGTCGAAGCCTGCGAGACATGCCGGCAATACCTGCTCAGCATCGACCTGGCGAGCGACCCGAGCGCCGTGCCTCTGGTCGATGAGCTGGCCGCCATCCCGCTCGACCTCGTAGCCAGGGAGCGCGGGTTCTCGAAGATCTTGCCCAATCTCATGGGGTTTTGAGGTATGGCACTCGACATCAAGCCGGGCCAGTCTTACGGGTTCTTCACCGATACGAGCATCTGCATCGGGTGCAAGGCATGCGAGGTGGCATGCAAGGAATGGAACTCGCTGCAGGGCAACGAGCCGGCGTTCCTGGCTGACAGCTTCGACAACACGGGCCAGCTCGACGCCCAGAACTGGCGTCACGTCAAATTCCTCGATGACGTGCCCGACCAGTCGGTGAATGCCGGCAACGGCACGGCCTGGCTGATGATGTCCGACGTCTGCAAGCACTGCAAGCACGCGAGCTGCATGGAGGTCTGTCCGACCGGCGCCATCATCCGCACCGAGTTCGACACCGTCTTCATCCAGCAGGACGTCTGCAACGGCTGCCGCAACTGCGTCGCCGCCTGTCCCTACAGCGTCATCGGCATGAACCAGAAGACGGGCACCGCCCACAAATGCACGATGTGCTACGACCGCTTGCAGGGCGGGCTGGAGCCGGCGTGCGCCAAAGCCTGCCCGACACAGTCCATTCAGTTCGGGCCTCTGGCCGACCTGCAGAAAGCCGCCGACATCCGGCTGGTGGCGCTCCACACCCAGGGCGTGTCGCAGGCCCAGCTGTACGGCCGCGACGACAAGGTTTACGGCGGGCTGAACGCGTTCTTCCTGCTCATGGACAAGCCCGAGGCCTACGGCCTCCCGAATGCGGACAACGCGGTCCTGCCCAGCCGCAACAATGTCGGTGGCTACGCCGGCGCCCTGGTGACCGCGGTGCTCGCCGTGATCGCCGGATTGGTCGCGTTCCGGCGGCGAGGCGAGCAGTGATCCTGCTCGCGGCGGAGCATTTCGTCCGCGCGCCGCAATGGCAGTGGTACATCCTCCTCTACTTCTTCTTCGCCGGGCTCGCCGGCGGCTCCTACACCCTCGCGACCATATTTCGCGCTACCGGCGACGCCCGTGACGAAGCCGCGGCGCGGATCGGCTTTTACGTCGCCTTCGTCGCCACCCTGCCCTGTCCCATCTTCCTGACCGTCGACCTCGGCGCGAGCTGGTCGCGGTTCTGGCATATGTTGGTCAACGTCACTCCGGGTCAGGAGGGCCTCAACTTCAAGTACTGGTCGCCCATGTCGGTGGGGGCCTGGGCCCTGTTGGTCTTCGGCGCCTTGGTCACCGTCTCCGCGGTGGAGGCGTTCTTCCTGGACAGGCGAGCCCGCCAGTCCTCCGCGGCAAGGGTCGCTCCGCTGGGCGGCGTCCTGGGCCGGGCATTCAACATCGCCGGCGCCATCGCCGGCCTGTTCATCGCGTCTTACACGGGAGTCCTCCTGAGTGTCAGCAACCAGCCCGTCTGGAGCGACACCTGGGCTCTGGGCGGCCTGTTCCTGGCGTCAGGCCTGAGCGGATCGGCGGCGCTGATCGCGCTTCTGATGCGATACCGTGCCGAAGCGTCGTACAGCCATGCTCGCCTGCGGGTGGCTGACGGTTATTTCTCCGGGCTCGAGCTCATCCTGCTGGTCGTCTTCTTCGCCACGGTCGCCGTGGCCGGGAGTGCGGGCCAGACCCTGGCCTGGGCGCCTCTGTGGGTGCTGGCGCTGGTTGGGATCGCCGCGTCCCTTGCGGGCGCGCGGGGACGCTCCCACGTGCAACCCGCGGGCGGCGCGGCGGTGATCGCTCCCGCGTTGACCGACACGGGGGTCGTCTCGGCGCTGGTGCTGCTCGGCGTGCTGGCGTTGCGCGCGGCGGTCATCTTCAGTGCCCAGTAGCGCGCCGCCCACCTCAGACCAGGTGCTGGCCGCGTTGGCGGGGATTCAGGACCCCGACCTCCACCGTGACGTCGTCAGCCTGGGAATGATCAAAGACCTCGCCATCGGCGCCGACGGCAGGGTCAGCTTCACGTTCGAGCTGACGACGCCCGCGTGCCCCGTCAGAGACCGCTTTCAAGCCCTGGCCAAGGACCTCGTCAGCGGGCTGCCCGGTGTGACCGCGGTCGACCTCAGGATGACGGCCAACGTGCGCGCCGCCTTCGGCGGCCGGCCGCGCGATCAGGTGATCCCGGGGGTCAAGCATGCGATCGCGGTCGGCTCGGGCAAAGGCGGCGTCGGCAAATCCACCGTGGCCGTCAATCTGGCCGCCTCGCTCCAGCTGTCGGGGGCCCGCGTCGGCCTGCTCGACGCTGACATCTATGGGCCATCGGTGCCCGGGATGCTGGGAACTCACGGCCAGCCGAGGGTGCAGGACCAAAAGCTCGTCCCGCTCGAGGCCTTCGGGCTCGAGCTGATGTCGATCGGGTTTTTGGCGGGGGCGGACAAGGCGATGGTCTGGCGCGGACCGATGGTCTCGCGCGCGATCGAACAGATGCTGACCGACGTCCTCTGGGGCGACCTCGACTACCTGGTCATCGACCTACCGCCTGGAACGGGTGACGCATCGCTGACCCTGGCGCAGTCGGTGCCGTTGACCGGGGTCGCAGTCGTATGCACCCCTCAGGATGCCGCGCTGGGCATCGCCGTCAAGGCGCTGCAGATGTTCCGCGGTCTCAATGTGACCCCGCTCGGGCTGGTCGAGAACATGAGCTGGTTCATCTGCAGCCGCTGCGGTGAGGAGCACCACATCTTCGATCACGGACAGGCCGAGCTGGCGGCCCGGCGGCTTGGCGTCCCCTATCTCGGCGCGATCCCGCTCGAGAAGGCGATTCGCGAGGCGGCGGACGCCGGCGCCCCGGTGGTCACTTCGCGTCCCGAAACCCAGGGGGCCCAGGCTCTGCGTAAGGTCGCCTCCGCCCTTGCCGCTCGGGTAGCGATTCAGAGTTTCCGCCAGCTGCCCGTCATCAACGTTCGCTAGGCGCCGCCGGCGGCGCTTCGGCCTCCAGCTCCCGCCGCACCTCCTCGACGAATGCCGCGACGGCGGTGTCATCGAGCCCCGGCTCAGCCGCGCGCAGACGCTCCGCCGCGACCCCGGCCAGGAAGCATGAGAGCGGGGCGAACCGGCGCTCACGAGTGTGGGCGGCGACCCGCGCCAGCTCCAGCAGCTCCAGCGCCACCCGGGGCTCGAGCGACGGCGCGTCGATACGAACGTGACGGCGCCCGGCCGCCGCCACCCAGCGCCGGCCCAGATCTTCGAAGAATTCATTCATGGGGTCACCTATAGCACGTGCGACGAGCTTGGTGGCCTGCCGCGCGGGTCCTATCCCGTCGTGTTTGTGCTCGTGCGCGCGAATTCTGGGACGCGATCGTCAGGAGCCGACGGAGCGGTGGCGCAACAAGCCGAGGCGCACGTCGCGGCGGGCCATGGCGGCAAGCGACGGACGGCGCCGGCGCCACGCCCGCTGGCAGCTCTTGCAGCTGCAGCCAGGCCCATCCGGCTCAAGGTCCGCGGTCAGCGAACCGCCGAGCATGTTGACCAAGGTGGCGAAGATCGTTGCAGGACGTTGAGAAGACATTGGCTACCTCCGCGGGACGTTTGATCAAGTCTAACGTCGCCAGGGGCGTTTCCCTGCAACGCCTACCATTGGTCGCGCTCGATCGCCGAGTCTCGCGCGCGTCCATCTCGCACGGTAGCGAACGGCTTCCGCGCGGTCGTTCGGTCCGTGGAGGTCGATGGTGATGGTTTTCGGATTGGATCCCCTGGCGGTGGTCGCGGTGCTGGCCGCGGGCCTGGCCGCGGGCGCGGCGAACACCGTGGTCGGGTCAGGTTCGCTGCTGACCTTTCCCACCCTCCTGGCCGTGGGCTATTCGCCAGTGGTCGCCAACATCAGCAATACCGTGGGCCTGGTCTTCGGCTCCTTCAGCGGTGTGACCGGCCAGCGGCCGGAGCTCGCCGGCCAGCGCCACCGGGCGACCTCCCTGGCGGTGCCTGCCGTCGGTGGCGGCTTGCTCGGGGCGATCCTCCTGCTGGCCCTTCCGCAGACGGTCTTTCACCGCGTCGTCCCCGTCCTGATCCTGTTCGCCGTGGTGCTGGTGATCGTCCAGCCCAGGCTGGCGAAGTACCTGGCGCAGCACCAGGATCACGAAAGCCACTCCTGGTCGCTCCGCATCGGTGTTTTCCTGACCGCCGTCTACGGCGGCTATTTCGGCGCCGCCCAGGGCGTGATCTTCATCGCCGTCCTCGCCATCTTCATCAACGACGGCCTGCAGCGGCTCAATGCGGTGAAGAACGTTCTCGCCGTCCTCGTCAACGGCGTCGCCGCCATCGTGTTCGTGCTGGTCGCCCACGTCGCATGGATCGCCGCCGCCTTGATCGCGGTTTCGAGCGTGGTGGGCGGTCAGCTGGGGGCGGTGGCCGCGCGCCGCCTCGACCCGAAGGTCCTCCGGGCGATCATCGTCGTCGCCGGGCTTGCCGCCGTCGTCAAGCTGGTGATCTGAACCGCGCCGTTCTCGCGGCGGTCACTCGCCCTTCCACTCGGGTTTGCGCTTGGCGAGAAAGGACTCGACGCCTTCGCGAAAGTCACTCGAGGTGTAGCAGGCCACGATCAGGTCCGAATCGGCGCCCTGCGGGATGAGCCGGTCGCGCACCCGGCGCAGCGCTTCCTTGGTCGCCCACAAAGTCAGCGGAGCAAGCGAGGCGAGCTCTTCCGCCAGCGCCTGCGCCCGCGGCAGGAGCGACTCCTCGTCGCCGGTGACCTCGGCCAGCAGGCCGCAGCCGAGCATTTCCTGGGCGTTCATCAGGCGGGCGCGCATCATCAGGTCCTTCAGCCGGGCGATGCCGATCAACGCCGCGGCCCTGGCGTAGTTGGCCATCGAGAGGCAGTTGCCGAGCGTGCGTGCGATGGGGAACCCGTAGCGCGCGGAGGGCGAGCCGATGCGGATGTCGCAGCAGTTGGCGATCGCCGCGCCGGCGCCGGTGCAGGGCCCGGCGATGGCGGCGATCGTCGGTACGCGGACCGACTCCACCGCGCTCATGACCTCGTTGCCCCGAGCCTCGTAGTCGAGGGCGTCCCTCTCGGTCTTGAAAGCCCGGAACTGCGAGATGTCGGTACCCGCGACGAACGCATGCCCGCCGGCCCCGGTGAAGACCACGGCTCGCACCTCGCGGTCCCGGTTCACTTCTTCGCAGACCTCGACGAGCCTTGCGTACATGTTCCAGGTCAGGGCGTTGCGCGCCTGGGGCCGGTTGAAGATGACCCATTGGACCGCTCCGCGCCGCTCGACGATCAGCTCGTCCGGTGCCGACGGTGCCGCGCTCAAGCGGACCCCGCCGGCGCCGGCCCCGCCACGACGCCTTGTTCGAAGAGCCTTGAGACGACCGCCGGCTCGTAGCCCAGCTCCGAGAGCAGCGCGGCCGAGTCTTCTCCGAGGATCGGCGCCGCCCTGTCGCGACGCACCGGGGTTTGCGAAAAGCGCATTGGCGACCCCAGCTGTCGGACCGTGCCCAGCCGGGCGTGCGGCGCCTCCCAGAAATAATCGCGGGCGATGAGCTGTGGACTGTTGAACACCTCGCCGAAGTTCTGAATCGGCGCGCAGGGCACGCCGGCCGCCTCGAGTACGGCGAGCCAGTACCCCGCGGGTGCGGTCATCGTCACCTCTTCGATCGTGGGGACGAGCGTATCGCGGTTCGCGTGTCGCTGGCTGGTGCTGGAGTAGCGGCTGTCGTCGAGCAGGCGCCCAAGACCCAGCGCGCGGCACAGCGCTTCCCAGTTCGGCTTGGTCGTGGCTCCGAGGGTGAGCCAGCCGTCGGCGGCCCGGAACGCCTGGTATGGCGCATTGCTCTGATGAGCGGAGCCAAGCGGGCGCGGGATCTCCCCGGTCGCGAAGTAGGTGCCCGCCTCCCAGATCGCCAGCGAGACGCCGGCTTCGAGCAGCGAGACATCGATGTACTGGCCGGCTCCGGTGTCGCGACGCGAGTGCAGCGCCGACACCGCCGCGAGTGCGCCGTAAAGCGCGCACACCAGGTCACAAACCGGCACTCCGATCTTGACCGGATCGCCGTCGGGCATGCCGGTGATGCTCATCAGCCCCGAGCGCGCCTGCGCCATGATGTCCATACCCGGCTGATCTTTCAGGGGGCCGTCCTGGCCCCAGCCCGACGCCGCGACATAGATGAGGGCGGGGTTGATGCGGTGGAGCCGCTCGTAGTCGAGCCCGAGATCGCGCATGGTCCCGGGTCGCAGGTTTTCGACCAGCACATCCGCGGTGGCCACGAGCCGGCGAAAAACGTCCTTGCCGGCCGGGCTCTTGAGGTCGAGGGCAAGTGAGCGCTTGTTGCGGTTGAGGCGTACGAAGGCAGAGCCCTCGCCCTCGATCATCGGCGCGGCCGCGCGCACCTGGTCGCCGCCGTCGGGGTTCTCGATCTTGATCACCTCTGCGCCCAGGTCGGCCAGTTGCATGGTGCAGAAGGGCGCCGCCATGTAGTTGCCCACCTCGAGCACGCGAACGCCCGACAGCGGCGGAGACAAGGCGCCGACCCTAATGCTCATGCGTCCTCGACCGGTCGGAGTCGAGCAGCTCGCGCAGCACCTCTTCGGTGTGCTGGCCGAGCGTCGGGGGGGGGAGCCGGACCGGGCTCGAGGCGCCGTCGATCTTCCAGGGCGCGCCCACCTGGCTGATCCGGCCTGCCTTGGGATGTTCGATCTCCACGCGCATGCCGCGGGCCTGGGCCAGTGGGCTGGCGAAGGCCTCCGCCAGATCCAGGATCGGCCCGGCCGGTATGCCGTGGCTCTCCAGGCGCGCCAGCCACTCCATGCGCGTCCCGTCTCGAAGGCGGCTCTCGATCTCGTGCACCAGCTCGGACCGTGCCTCCTGGCGCAGCGGGTTGGTGGTGAATCGAGGATCCTCGGCGAGCTCGGGGGCTCCCAGGGCTTCGCATAAGCGGCGGAACTGCGCGTCGGTCGCGACGGCGACGTTGATGAACCCGTCGCCGACCGCGAAGGTCCCGTAGGGGGAGATGGTGGCGTGAAAGTTGCCCTCCCGGCTCGGGATGTGCCCGGTGGCGAAGAGCCTCCCCGCCTGATAGGTGTGTAGCGCCAGCAGGGCATCGTTGAGGGCGATGTCGATATAGCGGCCGCGGCCGGTGACCTGCCGCTCCACCAGCGCGGCCAGGATGGCGTGGGTCGCGAACATTCCCGCCGTGATGTCTCCGATCGGCACGCCGACCTTGGTCGGCGGCGCGTCCGGGACCGCGTTCACGCTCATCATTCCCGAAGTCCCCTGCGCGATCTGGTCGTAACCCGCCAGCGCCGGCTGGTTCTGACCGAAGCCGCTGATCGAGGCGTACACGAGCTCCGGCTTCTGCGCCTGCAGCTGCTCATGATCGAGGCCCAGCCGCGCGGCGGTGCCTGGCTTGAAGTTCTCCACCACCACGTCGCAGGCCAGGGCGAGCGCCACCGCCGCCGCTCGGCCGCTATCGCTCTTGAGGTCGAGGACCACGCTGCGCTTGTTGCGGTTGACGGATAGAAAATAGGAGGACTCGCCTTCGATGAACGGCGGGCCCCATTGGCGCGATTGGTCGCCGGTGCCTGGCGGCTCGACCTTGATCACGTCCGCGCCCAGGTCGCCCAGCAGCATCGTGCAGTACGGGCCGGCGAGAGCGTGGGTCAGGTCGAGGACGCGGATCCCGTTCAGCGGCAGCCTGGGTGCGTCGGGAACGTCAGGCATGGAGCGCCCGCGCATCACCGGGCGGGTCGGGCTGTTGCCGCATCAGGCCGCGCAGCCGCCCGTGCACCGAGTGCACCTGCCGGAACTTGGCCTCTCGCCGCTTGAGCAGGTTGCCGATCGACGTCCCGGAGAGCGTAGCGAGCTCATCGACCAGGACCTGGCGCAGCATCGCCGCCAGCATCTCGGGTGCTTCGTGCCCGGCCGGCTGCTCGGGCACGACCCGGTCCGCGATGCGCAGCGCGGCCAGGTCGCCGGCGGTCAGCTTGAGCCGGCCGGCGAGCTCGCGGGCGTGGTCGGCGTCGTGGTAGAGGATCGCCGACGCCGCCTCGGGCCCGATCACCGAGAAGATCGCGTTCTCCAGCATGAGCAGCCGGTCACCGACCGACAGCGCGAGCGCCCCGCCGCTGCCCCCTTCGCCGATGACCGTGCTGATCACCGGTGTTCGCAGGCGGCCCAGCCTGGCCAAAGACTCCGCGACGGCTCCGGTGATGCCATCGGCTTCGGCCTCGGCGTCGGTGGCGGCGCCGGGCGTGTCGACGAACGTGAAGAGCGGAAGCCCGAAGCGCTCGGCGAGGGTGAACGCTCGCAGCGCCTTGCGAAATCCGCTGGCCCTCGTGCTGCCGGCGCGGACGGAGCGGCGGTCCTGCGCCACGACCACCACCGCTCTGCCGCCGAGCAGGCCGATCCCGGCCATGACTGAGTCGTCGTCTTCACCGCGCCGATCGCCGTGCAGCTCGAAGACGTCGGTGAAGACTCGTTGCGCGAGCTCACGCCCGCTGGGGCGGGCCGGATGTCGCGCGAGCTCAACCGTCTCCCACACCGGACGTCGGATCTGGGGGCGGTAGAGGGGTGTCGGATGTTCCGGTTTCCTCGGCGCGCGGTCGTGTGATCGAAGGACGGCGGCGAGGTGGCCCAGGACCGGGCGCAGCTGCTCACGCTCGACGATCGCGTCGATGGTGCCGTGCTCCAGGGCGAATTCCGCCCGGCCGGGTGGCGCCTGGTCTCCGATCGCCTTGAGGTGCACGCGGGGTCCGACAAACGACACCCGGGCGTGCGGCTCGGCCAGGATCACGTCTCCCAGGCTCGCGAATGACGCGAGCACGCCGCCCATGGTGGGGTCGGACAGCACCGTCAGCAAAGGCACGCCCTGCTCCCGAAGGCGGGCTGCGCACAGGGCCGTCTTGGCCATCTGGAAGAGGGCCACCATGCCTTCCTGGATCCGCGCGCCGCCTGAGGAGGAGACGACTATCGCCGGGATCCTCTCGCGCCGCGCGATGTCGAACGCGCGCGCGACCTTCTCGCCGACCACGCTGCCCATGCTGCCGCCCAGGAAGCGGAAGTCGAACACCACCAGGACGACCCGCCCTCCCAGCAGCCGCGCCCGGCCGGTGATCACCGCGTCCAGGAGCGAAGTCGCGCGCTGGGCCTCGGCGACCTGATTCTCGTAGCTGCTGGCGCCGTCGGAGTAGTGGATCGGGTTGCCCGACCACAGATGACGCTCGGATTCCTGGAAGCTGCCTCGATCGACGAGCTGATCGATCCGCTGCCGCGCGGTCAGCGGCGCGTGGTGACCGCAGCCGGGGCAAACTCGAAGCCGGTCGAGCGGAGCTGAACACATCGGACACGAATCAGCCCGCTCCGCCGCCTGGTCAGCCGGCCCGCTAGGTTGCAGCGTCCCCATCGTCCGCACTCTCCGGTTGCCAGCGCAGCAGCGAAACGTCGGCCACGACCCTGAGGTGCTGCCGCATCGCCTCCGCCGAATGCGCGGCGTTGCCCTCGCCGATGGCGGCCAGGATGCGCCGGTGAGCCTCGAGCGAGCGTTGCGGGCGCCCCGGTTCGCTCAGCGACTCCACGCGGCTCTCCTGGATGACCTCTGCCATGGCGTCGATCAGGTGGAGGAGCACCTCATTGCGAGCGGCCAGGGCGATCGCGTGATGGAAGGCCGCGTCGCCTTCGGTGCCGAGCCCGCCGGCCTGGATCTCGCCATTCATCCTGCTCAACGCGAAGTCCATGGCGTCGAGGTCCTTCTGGCTCCGGCGCGTGGCCGCGAGCTCGGCCAGCTTGACCTCGAGCGCCTCGCGCGCCTCCAAGACGTCGGGCAGCCGGCGGCGGCGCTCCAGGAGCTTGGTCAGCGATTCGCCAAAGCCGCCGGTCCGGCGCAGGAAGATGCCCTCGCCGTGGCGGACGTCGACAAAGCCGAGAGCCTGGAGCACGACGATCGCCTGACGGACGGAGGTCCGGCTGACGCGCAGGTGACGCGAGAGGTCACGCTCCGGCGGGAACCTGTCCCCGGGGACCATGCCGGATTCCCGGACGAACTCCCCAAGCCGCTCGCCTAGGTCTTCGTAAAGACGGCTGCGCTCGAGCGGACGGAGGGAGCTGATCGGCGCGGCGCCCATGGGGACGAGTCTACCAGGCTCAGAGGCTAGGTGGTCCAACCATTGACAAACTGGTCCACCTCGACTAATCTCGCCGCGATCCCACGCTTGGGTGCAGCCGAACGCGTCATTGGCAGGAGGAGTTCGATGGACGCAGGAAGACTCGATCGGATCGGCGGCCGGCGCCTCGGGCGCGTGCTGGCGGCCTCGGTGGCGGCCGGCCTCCTGGCGACCGCATGCGGTTCCGGCACGTCCGGCGGCGGCGGCAAGCTGCCCACCGGCCCGGTCAGCATGGGCGTGCTCTCCTGTTTCACCGGTACCCTCGCCAGCCTTGGCTCGGCGATGCTCCAGGGATCCCAGATGGCCCAGAAGGCGATCAACGACGGAGGCGGCATCCTGGGCCAGAAGCTGGACCTCGCCCACGCCGACACGCAGTGCGACGAGGCTGACTCCGTCCCCGCGCTTCGAAAGCTGATGGCCGCCAACAACCTGGTCGGGATCATCGGGCCTGAGACGCAGGAGATCAATGCCGACGCACCGATCATCTCGGCGGCCAAGATCCCGGATCAATTCCAGGGCGGCAGCACCCTGTTCGACCACAACGCCAATCCCTACCTGTGGCGCGACAGCCCGTCCGACTCGCAGCTCAGCGTGGCCATGGCCCTGTACGGCTACAAGAAGGGCTACCGCAAGGCCGCTCTGCTCTTCTTCTCGGACATCGCAGCGCAGACGTTTGCGGATCCCATCGCGGCGACCTGGAAGAAGCTGGGCGGAACGGTGGTCTCCAGGATCACGGACCTGTCTCCAGACCAGACCTCGTACCACACGCAGGTGCAGGCGGTCATCTCCGCCAACCCGGACGTGATCTTCACTCAGACCGACGCCGCCACGGCCGCGGTTCTGTTCCAGAACTTCAAGGATGCCAACAACCTGGCGATCCCCTTCGTCGGCACGGATGTCACCGGCGGCGATGACTACCTGAAGGCAATCACCTACCCGGTGGCGCACGACCACCTCATCTCGGTCTACGGAACTTCGGTGAGCGGCGCCGCCGCCGACGAATTCAACAGGATCTTCGCCGACATGTTTGGCAGCAACAGCCAGCCCGAGGCGAATGCCAACTATGCCTACGACTCGGTGATCAGCCAGGCGCTGGCGGTCGACAAGGCCAAGAGCATCAACGGTCCCGATATCAACGCCGCGATGATGGACGTGACGAACCCACCCGGGACGCAGTGCTACACCTACAAGAGCTGCCTCGACCTGATCACCGCGGGCACCAAGATCAACTACGAGGGGGCCAGCGGCGACCTCAACTACAACCAGTACCACAATGTTTTCGGCCCCTACGGCGCCTTCCAGCAGAGCCTGGCGGGACAGCAGGTGCAGGTCCAGATCCTGTCCGCCGACGACCTGGCCGCCGCGACGCCCTGATCTGGCCGACCCAAGTCGAACCGACATCAACCGAAGCTGAGGGTTAGGTGCACGAGGTCTTCCTGACCCTCGGCTTCGGGATCGTCACGGCCGCGATCCTCGCCCTCTCCGCGGTGGCGTTCACGCTCGAGTACGCCGTCACCAACGTGGCCAACCTGTCCCACGGCGAGATCCTCACCGTCGGGGCGTATGCGGCCTATGTCACGCATCAGCGCACCGGGAGCGCGGTTGCCGCCGCCATCGCGGCCGCGCTCGCGGGCGGGCTGCTGGCCCTGGTGGTGCATGCGGGTGTGGTCGACCGGTTCATACGCCACGGCACCCCGACCCTGGTCATCTTCATCGCCACACTCGGCCTGTCCTTCGTGATCCAGAACGTGCTCGTCATCATTTTCGGCGCCGCCAACGTCGCGTACGCGATTCCGACCGGCGCGCCCATCCAGGCCGGCCCCTTCCGGTGGACGCCGACCGAGATGGAGATCATCCTCTCGGCGTTCGGCATCACCGGCGCCCTCTACGTGCTCATCTCGCACACCAAATTCGGCAAGGCGTTGCGCGCGGTCTCGCAAAACCGCGAACTCGCCCGAGTGAGCGGGATCAACGCCCACCTGGTGGCCTCGGCGACCTGGTTTCTCGCCGGGCTGATCGCCGGCTACGCCGGCTTCATCCTCGCCGAGAGCGTGGGCACGTTCAATCCGAGCTTCGGGTTCAGCTTCTTTCTCATCACCCTCACGGCGGCCGTCGCGGGCGGCCTCGGCCGGGCGTTTGGGACGATGGTCGGAGCCGTCATCGTGGGGATCGCGCTGGAATTCTTCGGCGGCTACGTGAGCGCGGGCTACAACCTCGCATTCGCGTTCGCGATCCTGGCGCTGGTCATCCTGGTCCGGCCGCGCGGTCTCTTCGTCAACGCCCGCAGGACCGTCTTCGAATGACCCAGTACCTGATCTCCATCCTCACCGAGGGAGCGATCTTCGGCATCATGGCGCTCGGCCTCAACGTCATCTGGGGGTGGTCGGGCGATTTCGATCTCGCCTACTACGGCTATGTCGCGCTCGGCGCCTACATGACGCTGGTCCTGAGCATCGGCCGTCAGCCCGCGCCGGCGCAATACATCCTGGGTCTCCAGCTGCCCTACCTCGCCGCGGTCGCATGCGCCGTGGTGTCGGCCATGGCGATGGCCCTGGTCGTGGGCCTGATCGCGCTGCGGCACCTTCGCGGCATCTACTTTTCGATCGTCACCCTCGGCGCGGTCTACGTGCTCTATGTGTTCGCCGGGCAGTACGTTCCCCTGTTCGACGGCTACAACGGCCTGTTCGGTCTCATCAATCCGATGGGCGACGTGCTCGGCCTCGACTTCCAGAGCTACCAGTACTTCTTTGCCGGCTTTGCGATCGCCGTCTTTCTTTTGGTGTACTTCTTCCTGTCACGCGTCTCCGGCAGCCGGTTCGGGCTCGCCCTGCGATCGCTACGTGAAGACGAAAGGGCGGCGGCGGCCTTCGGGCGCGACATCTACCGCCTGAAGCTCAAGGCCTACGTGCTGGGCGCGGGCATCGGCGGTCTTGGCGGCGGCCTCTTCGCCGCCTACCTCAGCGCCTTCAACCCGTCGGCATGGTCTCCGCTCGAGACGGTCATCCTCTACGCCGCGATCCTGGTCGGCGGACGCGGCAACATCAGAGGCGTCGTGCTGGGCGTGTTCATCGTGATCATGTTGATCGAGGAATCCACACGCTTCCTGCCCGAGATCCCCGGGCATCCGACGATCGTGCTCGCCGTTCGCCCAATCGTGATCGGCGCGGCCCTGGTCCTCTTCCTGCGATACCGGCCCGCGGGCCTGCTCCCAGAACGGCGAATGGTCGACCGCTCACCTGAAGGCGATCTCGCCGCGCGGCCCGCATAGTGTCGAGCTCGGCGGCCGCGGCTCTGGGGGTCAGGGGCCTGACCAAGCACTTCGGCGGTGTCTACGCGGTCGAAGCGTGCTCATTCGAGGCCCCGGCCGGCCAGGTGACAGGGTTGATCGGGCCCAACGGGGCAGGGAAGAGCACCGCGATCGATCTGATCTCGGGATTCAAGCTGCCCGACTCCGGCACGGTGCTCTTCAAAGGCGTGCCGATCCAGGGCGCCGCGCCTCATCGCATCTCGCGCATGGGGCTGATTCGCACCTTCCAGAGTCCGAGGGAGTGGCCAGGGCTCACGGTCCTGGAAAACGTGATCATGGCCCGATGGGATGCGCGTCGGGAGACGTTCTGGCGCGGCGTGTGGGGACTTGGGCGCGCCCGACGCGACGCCGACGTGCACGAGCTCGCCAGGGCGCGGGAGATCCTGAACGAGTTCGGCCTCCTCAAGCTGCGCAACGAGCGGGCCGGCAACCTGAGCGGCGGTCAGAAGCGGCTCGTCGAGTTTGCGCGGATCCGGATGGCCGAGCCCCAACTGGTCATCCTCGATGAGCCCATGGGCGGTGTGAACCCGGTACTCGGCGAGCGGATGGCTCTCGCCATCGAAGGCTTCGTCTCAGCGGGAACGTCCGTCATCGTCGTCGAGCACAACCTTCCATTCATCGAGCGCGTGACCGATCACGTCATCGTCATGGCGCAGGGCACCGTGATCGCCGAGGGGCCTTTCGAGTCGCTGCGCTCGAACCAGGGCGTGATCGACGCATACCTTGGGGAGCTCGCCAAGCAGTGATGAGCCCGACCAACGGCGAAGGGCCGATCCTGGCCGTGCGGGGGCTGACGGCGGGATACGGCGGGCCCCCGGTCATCAACGGGATCAGCATCGCGGTCAACCGCGCCGCCATCACCGCCATCGTCGGCCCGAACGGCGCCGGCAAGTCCACGCTGCTGAAGGCCATCGCGGGACTCATCCGTCCCACGGCCGGCACCGTTTCCGTTCAGGGGGTCGATGTCACCGGGCAGCCGGCCGAGAAGCTCGTGAGAAGGGGGCTCGCCTATGTTCCGCAGGTGGCGAACGTGTTCCCGGAGCTCACGGTGCGCGAAAACCTGGAGATGGGCGGCTACAGCCGGCGCTCAGGGGTGCGGGACCGGGTCGAGCAGCTTTTCGGCCTCTTCGGGGATCTCAAGGTGTCGTCGCACCGGCGCGCCAACACGCTGAGCGGCGGTCAGAGGACCATGCTCGCCCTCGCCCGCGGGCTGATGGTCGACCCCGTCGTGCTCATCCTGGACGAACCGAGCGCCGGCCTGGCGCCGAAGTTTCAGGGCTTGATCTGGGAGCGGATCGAAGAGATCAAGGCGACTGGGGTTGCCATCCTGGTCATCGAGCAGAATACGCGCGAGACCCTGCGCCACGCCCAATGGGCATATGTCCTCGTCCTCGGCCAGAACCGGCTCGAAGGCACAGGCGCGGACCTGTTGCAGGATGATGAGGTGATCAACCTTTACGTCGGCCGCCTCTCATGAAGTCGGCGGGCTAGCCCCAGCATCGAGACGCGACTGGCTTCCACTCCCAGAGCCAGTGCCGCGATCGGCGTAGTCGCCGGACTCGCGAGCGGACTGCTGGGCGTGGGCGGCGGCTTCCTCATGGTGCCGCTGCAGGTCATGTGGACCCATACCGACCCGCGCCGGGCGAGCGGCACCTCGCTCGCGGCCATTGTTCCCGTCGCGCTGGCGGGCGCGTGTGTCTACTACTTCGGCAACGGCGCGCCTCAGGTCGACCTGACGGTCGCACTCCTCCTCGTCCTGGGCGGCGGGGCAGGCGCGTTCGCGGGCGCCTACGTCGCGCGCCGGATCCCGGAGCGCGCCCTTCGGGTGCTGGTCGCCCTCCTGCTCGTGGTCGTCGGCCTGAAGCAGGTCTACGACGCGGCGCTCGGTGCGTCCGGTTCTCCGGGCGGCTTGGTCTCACGAAGCGTGAGCGTCGAGCAGTACGCGTTCATCATCCTGAGCGGGCTGGTCATCGGGATCCTGAGCGGCCTCGCCGGGGTTGGCGGCGGGATTCTGACCGTGCCGACACTGGTCCTCGGCTTTGGGCTCGCTCAGCGTATGGCCCAGGGCACTTCGCTGGTGGCGATCCTGCCGACCGCCGCGATCGGTGCCCTGACCCACTACCGCCATGGTGATGTCGACCTGCGCTCCGTCGGCTGGATCGCCGGTGCCGGTGTGCCCGCGACGCTCCTCGGCGCGGCGCTTGCCATCTGGATGCCGCAGCGAATGCTGGCGGGCGTGTTCGGCCTGTTTGTGCTCGTCGCCGCCACCCGCATGTGGCCGCGCCGATGAGCACGCGCCTGGCTCCCCGCTTCCATCCGGGACTCTGAGCTGGCCGCGGCCGGCTCAGCGTCGGGGGCGCCGCCGGCCCCGGGCCCGGAACTCGCGAACCTTGACCAGATTGCCGCAGATGGCCGGGTCGCACCAGCGACGGCTCTGCGCCGCGCTGGCGTCGAAGAACAGGAACGAGCAGCTCGGGTTGCCGCAGCGCTTGACCCGCTTGATGTCCCCGCTCACCGCCAGCTCCGCGAACGACGCGACCACGCCGGCCAGCACCGCGTCCCAGCCGGCGGTCACCGGCCGCAGCTCCATGACCAGCCTCGCTCCAGGTTTCGAGGCGGGATCGTGCCAGAGCCGCCAGGTGCACGGTCCCGCCGCGAGCAGCTGATTGAGACGCTCCAGCTGGCCGCGGTTTGGGTCGGCGTGATCCACGAGGAGCTCACGCAGGAGGGATCGCAGCCCTTTCAGACGCGCCAGCGTGCCGGCCGATACGCCGGTCGGAGGGTGAAAGCCCCAGCGCTCCAGAAACCAGCGACGCCACTCGACGGTCTGCAGGCGGTCAAATCGCCCTCCGCTTCCGGTGTGCTCGGTGAACTCGCTGTTGACGAAGTCCAGGCAGGGTTGCTCGAAGGCGGTGTAGGGGATGGGGTTGGGCCGCCATTTGCCTGCCTGGCTAATCTCGCTTGAACTCCGATACCGAGCCGTCGAGCCGAACGAGCCAGAGCTCGTTGCCGCCCGCGGCCACCGAGGTTGACGGCAGCGGGATCCTTTCCACGATCCTTCCCGTCGCGGGATCGACGCGGGCGGTGGTCGGGCCGCTCATCCAGATGCCGTTGGGAGCCGCGCCGAGCTGATCGATCCCCTGCCGGCCGATGAAACCGGGGCCCGGCTGGTTCCACTCCGAGATCCCTGTCGCGGTGTTGATTCGGGAGATGTCGCCGCCAAACGTGCCACGGACGTAGATGGAGTCGTGATCAGCCACGATGGCGGTGCTCCACCACTCACTCTCGTAACGGCCGACCACCCGGTTGGTGATCGGGTCGATGCGGTCGAGGTGGCCGGTGCCGGCTCGCGCGCAGACCACCCAGACGCCGTTGGGGCCCACCGCCAGTGACGCGGGTCCCAGGTCGAGGTCGCTCAGCGTGGTCGTCACGCGACGCGCCGCGAGATCGACCACGTAAAGCGACCGGTCGGCCACGAACCCGGAGACATAGGCCGTCGTGCCGCTGATCGCGACGCCCCACCCGGTGCCGGGCAGGCTGACCCGGTCCGCCGCCCGGTGGGTCGATGGGTCGACGCGAACGAGCTGCCGGCGGCCGTTGTCGAGCGCCCACAGCGACGAGCCGTCCCAGGCGGTGGCATACGGCGTGTCGCAGATGCGCCAGCCCCAGGAACCTGAGTAGTAGGCGTGGACGCTGTCCGGGGCGCAGCCCTGCTCACGCAGCACGTGAGGGTCGGCGACATCGATGGTGGCGACGACCTTGCCGTCAGCCCGATCGATCTGCGTCACCGTGCCGTCGCTCATGTTGGGGACGAAGGCCCAGCCGCCGGCGAGCGTCACCGGACCTGGGGTCTGGCCAACCCTGACGTGCGCGACCATCGTCCAGCCGTGGACCGGTGGCGGCGCCTGCGAACAGGCCGCGAGGCAGCCGATGGCGAGCAACCCCGCCGGCAGCCGGCCGCGCGTGCGATGCATGTGACGATTGTAATGGGCTGGGGGCTGTACACCCATTACATCTTGAGGGGCGGAAGCCATCGGCAGCTGTCCGGCTGGTAACTTGGCTGCCATGTCGCGTCAGAGCGCAAGCCAGGAGATGCCGGCGCCTTTGCGGAAGGAGGTCCGCCTGCTGGGAGAGGTGCTCGGCCAGGTCATCACCGAGAGTGGCGGGGCGGAGCTCTTCGAGATGGTGGAGCGGCTGCGCCGCACCGTGATCCTGGCGCGCCAGAGCGACGAGCAGGCGCGCGAGGCACAGCAGCTCGTGGCGTCGTGGTCGCTCGATCGGGCCGAGCAGGTGGCTCGCGCGTTCACCTGCTACTTCCAGCTCGTGAACCTCGCCGAGGAGCGGCACCGCGTCAGAGCCCTGCGCGAGCGCGATCGCGGACCCGAGCCATCCCCGGAGTCGATCGGGCAGGCCGTGGCGGAGATTCGATCTCGATATGGCGAGGGTCGTCTGCGGGAGCTGCTCGACGACCTGTCGATCCACCCGGTGTTGACCGCTCATCCGACCGAGGCGCGGAGGAGAGCGGTCGTCGCCGCGACCTCCCGTGTCGGCGCTCAGCTCGAGAGGCTCGACGATCCACGCGCTTCCGAGCACGAGCAGCGCGATGCCCGAAGGCGTTTGCTGGAAGAGGTCGACACGCTGTGGCGCACCGCCCAGCTGCGAAGCAGCCAGGTGCGGCCGCTGGATGAGGTGCGTACGGTGCTGGGCGTCTTCGACGACAGCCTGTTTCGAATCGTGCCCGAGATCTATCGCGACCTGGACACGGCGCTGCAACCGCGGGACGCCGGCCGCCGAGCCGCGTTGGTGCCTCCTTTCCTTCGCTTCGGCAGTTGGGTCGGGGCCGACCGGGACGGCAATCCCGTGGTGACCGCGGAGGTCACACGGGAAGCGCTCGAGGTGGCGTCCGAGCACGTCCTGATCGCGCTGGAGGCTGCGATCACGCGGATCGGCCGCGCCCTGACCGCGGATGCCGTCACGACTCCGCCGGACAGCGCACTGCAAGCTCGGTTGGCCGAGGCGCGCGATTCGGAACCGCTGCGTTGGGCGGACATCGAAGCCCGCTCGCCGGCCGAGCGGCACCGCCAGTATCTGGTGCACGTGGCGGACCGCGTCCGGGCGACGCGTCTTGCGACCTCGAGCGGGTACCGGACCCCGGGGGAGCTGGTCGACGACCTCCGGGTGGTGCAGCAGTCCCTGGCGTCGGCCGGTGCGCCACGCCTCGCCTTCGGCGAGTTGCAGCACGCCATCTGGCAGGTGGAGACCTTCGGTTTTCATTTCGCCCAAGTGGAGGTGCGGCAGCACAGCGCGATCCTCGATCTCGCGCGGGCCGAGCTGGAGAGCGGGGGACCGCGCTCCGCCGAGACCGACGAGGTGCTGGCGACCTTTCGCGCGATGGCCGCCATCCAGCAGCGCTTCGGCGCCGAGTCGTGCCGCCGCTACATCGTCAGCTTCACGAGGGATGCGACCGATATCGCCAACGTGTACTCCCTGGCCGAGATGGCGACGCGTGACTCACCGCCGGTGGTCCTCGACGTCGTCCCGCTGCTCGAAACCGCCGAAGACCTCGCTCGCGCGCCCTCCATCCTCGACTCCATGCTCGAGCTCGAGCAGGTTCAGAGCCGGGTGCGTGAGACCGGGCGGATCGAGGTCATGGTCGGATATTCCGATTCCACCAAAGAGGTGGGGCCGGTGTCGGCGAACCTGGCGTTGTACGGCGCGCAGGAGGCCCTGGTCCGGTGGGCGAAGCGCCGGCGGGTCCGCCTCACGATCTTTCACGGTCGTGGCGGCTCGCTCGGCCGTGGCGGCGGGCCGGCCAACCGGGCGATTCGCGCGCAAGCGCCGGGTTCGATCGACGGCCATTTCAAGGTCACCGAGCAGGGTGAGGTGATCTTCGCCCGCTACGCGCAGCCGGCGATCGCGCGCCGCCACCTCGAGCAGGTCACCTCGGCCGTCCTCTTGAGCTCGCAGCCAGAGGTGGAGGCGGTGGTGGAGCGAGCGGCCGGGCGCTTCCGCTCGCTGGCGGCGCGGGTGGACGGCCCGGCGCGAGCCGCTTACCGAGCCCTCGTCGAAGCGGACGGTTTCGACGAGTGGTTCAGCCGGGTGACGCCAGTCGATGAGCTCGGCCGCCTGCGCCTCGGATCCCGACCGGCGCGTCGAGCGGCCGGCCACAGGCTGGACGAGCTGCGCGCCATCCCGTGGGTCTTCTCGTGGTCTCAGGTCCGATTGAACCTCCCAGGCTGGTACGGCCTCGGCAGCGGCCTGGCCGCGGCGGAGATCGGAGAGCTGAAAGAGGCCTATGAGGCATGGCCGCTGTTCGGCAGCCTTCTCGACAACGCGGAGATGAGCCTCGCCAAGACCGACCGCAGGATCGCCTCCCGCTATCTCGACCTGGGTTCGCGGCCCGAGCTGAAGGCACGCCTCCTGGCCGAGTACGACCTGACGGTCGAGAAGGTGCTCGCCGTCACCGGCCACACCCGCCTGCTGGAAAACCGGCGCGTGCTTTCGTGGGCGGTCGAGCTGCGCAACCCGTACGTGGACGCGCTGTCCCACATCCAGCTGCACGCCCTGGAGGCCCTGCGCGGCACGGCCGCGGGCGCGGAGGAGCGGGAACGTCTCGAGCAGGTTCTCCTCCTGACCGTCAACGGCGTCGCGGCGGGACTTCAGAACACGGGCTAGGGCGATCCAGGCGGGGTCAGGCGCGGGGGCGAAGGATCATCTGCGTCTGGGTGACCTTGGCGACCAGCCGCCCGGTGCCGTCGCGCACCGAGGTCTCGACCGCCATCGTCGTCCCGCCGTGGTGCAGGGGCGTGGCGGTGGCGGTGATCGTGCCGGCCTTCACAGCGCCGAAGAAGTTGGTTTTCGACTCGATGGTGGCGGTACCCGAAGCGCCGGCCGGCAGGTTCAAGTCGGCGCAGGCGCCGCCCGCCGAATCGGCGAGCGCCATGATCACTCCCCCGTGCAGAATCCCGCCGCTGGTGCAGAGCGAGGGCGCCCAGTCGAGCGCAAGCGCCACCTCGTCAGCGGAGTAGGTCTCCGTGCGCACGCCGAGCGTGGCGCACAGCGGCATCACAGCGCGGATGACTGCGGTCGCCGCCTCGTCGGTCATCGCGGCCAGTATGGAGCACTCCCGGCACGCGATCGACGACGGGCTCAAGCTTCGTCTCCCGAGTCGGGAAGACACTCAGTCTGGTGGTACGGCAGCGCGCCCAGCCGGCCGGTGAGTCGCCAGAGACGAGACCAGGAAAGGGCGTCTGGGGTAGGTATGGCGGCCCGGGGCGCTCGGAGCCCACCAGCGATGTCGATGGGGAAAAATCGCCCCTCTCCCCCGAGGGGAGAGGGTCAGGGTGAGGGGCGCGAGCTCGCTACCGCCGCGGGCGAAAGATTTTCGTCATTTACAGCCTTCTTTTGCTTGACGCCCGAACGGATGTTTGGTAGCATGGTCGCATGTTGGGGGTTGGGGCACAAGGCTCTCCGATCTGGAAGCGGCGCTCAGGCAGTTCCAGCAGCGCGATC